>CAJXVN010000019.1 GCA_913060775.1 uncultured Gammaproteobacteria bacterium
AGAGGTCTCGTGGGCTCGGAGATGTGTATAAGAGACAGCATTTATGCCGGTGAGTTGAATAACGAAGTGACCGAAGTCGCGCTGGATAAAATGCCAGCACCGCCCACCAAGATCATGATGAACGTGGGTAATCCGGAACGGGCGTTTGATTACGCGAGTCTGCCCAATGCCGGGGTGGGGCTGGCGCGGCAGGAGTTTTTGATTAACCGGGTGATTGGGGTGCACCCCAAAGCCCTGATTAACTACGCTAATGAATCACCCGATCTGCAGCGAGCAATCGACGAAATTACGGCCGGTTACGCCAGTCCGACGAGCTTTTTCGTCGAAAAGCTCGCCGAAGGGATTGCCACGCTGGGCGCTGCTTTTCATCCCCATAATGTCATTGTGCGGATGTCTGATTTCAAAAGTAACGAATATGCCAACCTGCTCGGTGGTGAGGCCTATGAACCCCATGAAGAGAACCCGATGCTGGGGTTCCGCGGGGCTTCCCGGTATATCGCCGAGGAATTTCGCGACTGTTTCGCCCTCGAGTGTGAAGCGCTGAAAAAAGTCCGCGACGACATGGGGATGACCAATATTGAAATAATGATCCCCTTCGTGCGTACGCTTGACGAGGCGGCTCAGGTCGTGGAGCTGCTGAAAGAACAGGGCCTCGAGCGCGGCAAAAACGGTCTGCGGCTGATTATGATGTGTGAACTGCCCAGTAACGCCTTACTGGCTGACCAGTTTCTCGAGTATTTCGATGGCTTCTCCATCGGCTCCAATGATTTAACGCAGCTTACGCTGGGGCTTGACCGTGATTCTGGTCTGGTCGCTGGCAGTTTTGATGAGCGTAACGAGGCGGTAAAAACCTTGATGAAGATGGCCATCGATGCCTGTAACCGAGCCGGGAAATACGTGGGTATCTGCGGTCAGGGGCCGTCTGATTTCCCCGATCTGGCGGCCTGGTTGTTAGAGCAGAACATCAGCAGCATCTCCCTTAATCCGGATACCGTGGTCGATACCTGGTTGTATCTGGTCGGAGAGTCGGTCTAGCTATTCGGAGCCGTGGCGCAGGTCAAAATATACGGATTAAGGTCGCAGCTGTCAGAGCATCGACGAAGCCTTTCGGCGGCGATTCACGATGCGCTGATGGTGGCTTTTGGTCTGCCAGAGGAAAAGAAGTTTCAGCGTTTTTTGTCGCTGGACAGCGCGGACTTTATCTTTCCGGCGGATCGCAGCGATGCTTATACGATTATTGAAATTTCCATCTTCGAGGGTCGGTCGGCAGCGGCTAAAAAAACACTGATTAGTCGACTGTTTGCCAATATCGAGAAGCAGTGTGGCATCCGGCCACAGGACGTGGAAATTACCCTGTTTGAAACCCCGATGAACCACTGGGGTATTCGGGGTGTACCGGCGGATGAACTAGCGCTGAATTATCAGGTGAAGGTGTAAATCATCCGGTTTGATAGCTCCCCGCTCCCCCCGACAGGCTCCTAGATTCCCATGGCCTTGCTCAGTGCGTTGCTAATGGCCTGTTCGCTAGCATCGACTACCTCCGGCGTGCTGCACTGACCGATGGCGGTGTCCGGATCTTTTAACCCATTGCCGGTGAGGGTGCAGACCAGGGTGCTGCCCTGAGAGAATTTACCTTCCGCCGCATTTTTGATCACGCCGGCGAGGGACGCGGCGGAGGCGGGTTCGCAGAAGACCCCTTCACGCTCGGCGAGTAATTTCTGCGCGGCAAGAATCTCGTCATCGCTGCATTCGTTAAACCAGCCGCCCGATTGTTGCTGTGCTTCTACCGCCAGATCCCAGGATTGAGGATTACCGATACGAATCGCGGTGGCGACGGTTTCCGGGTTTTCAACCGGTGCGCCTCGCAGAAAGGGAGCGGCGCCACTGGCCTGATAACCACACATGACCGGTTTGTCGGTGGCCGTTCCACGGTCAAAATATTCGCGATAGCCCATCCAGTAAGCACTGATATTGCCCGCGTTACCGACTGGCAGGCAGTGATAATCAGGTGCGCGGCCGAGGGCATCTACAATCTCAAAGGCGGCGGTTTTCTGGCCCTGCAGGCGATAAGGGTTGATGGAGTTAACAATGGTAAGCGGTAGACTGCTACCTAGCTCCTTGACCAGTCGCATCCCGTCATCAAAGTTGCCGCGAATCTGCAGGACGTGGGCCCCGTGCATCATCGCCTGGGCCAGTTTGCCAAGTGCGATTTTGCCTTCTGGAATGAGTACAAAGGCACGGATACCGGCGCGGGCCGCATAGGCCGCTGCAGCAGCAGAAGTGTTGCCGGTCGAGGCACAGATGATCGCTTTGCTGCCTTCGTCAACGGCCTGGGTGACGGCGACCGTCATCCCCCGGTCTTTAAAAGAACCCGTGGGGTTGAGGCCTTCGAATTTCACATAAATATCAAGGTTGCCGGGTAGCTCTGCGGGAATGTTCTGCAGCTGAATTAGCGGCGTGTTGCCTTCGCCGAGACTGATGTTTCTGGCCTCTGCCCGAATTGGCAACAATTCCTGGTAGCGGTCGATTAGACCAAGATATCGATTGTTCATGAAGATTGCCTGGTGTTGAAATGTTCGACGCGGATCATGGTGACCGCCCCTTCGATGGTTTCCAGTGCTTCGATCTGCTGGAGCGCCTCAACCATCTGTTTTTCGATCACCCGGTGGGTGAGCATGATAATCGTGGCCTGGGTGTCGTGCTGCGCCGGTTCGGTCTGTTCGATAGCTTCGATACTGATACCCAGCCCGCCCAGAATACCGGTGACTTCCGCCATTACTCCCGGCTGATCAGCGGCCTGCATTCGCAGGTAATAGGCCGATTCGATGGCTTCGATCGCCAGCAACGGTAGGTTTTTCAGCCGTTCTGGCAGGAATCCTAGAGAGGGCATCCGTTGGTCCGCAGCGCTAGCGAGCGCCCGAGCAATGTCGAGGATGTCGGCGACTACCGCTGATCCGGTGGGACCGCCACCGGCCCCGGCTCCGTAATAAAGGCTTTCGCCCACGGCATCTGACTGTACCTGGACTGCATTCATAACACCGTGAACATTGGCGATGAGCTGGCTCTGGGGAATCAGGGTGGGATGAACTCGTAATGACACCCCCTGAGGGGTTTGCTCGGCTATACCCAGATGTTTGATGCGATAACCGAGCTTTTCAGCGTTGCTTACATCTTCGGCGGTCAGGTTGCCGATTCCTTCGGTAAACACCGCCGGGAAATTCAACGGGATGCCGAAGGCGATGGAGGCGAGAATCGTCAGCTTGTGGGCTGCGTCAATGCCTTCCACATCAAAGGTCGGGTCGGCTTCCGCGTAACCGAGCTCCTGCGCTTCGCGGAGCACGTCATCAAAGGGCCGGCCTTTGTCGCGCATTTCGCTGAGAATAAAATTGCCGGTCCCATTGATAATGCCGGCCACGCTGTTGATGCGGTTGCCGGCAAGGCCTTCGCGGATCGCCTTGATGATGGGAATACCGCCGGCTACGGCGGCCTCGTAGGCGACCACGACACCGCTGGCCTGGGCGGCAGCAAATAACTCATTTCCGTGTTCCGCAATTAGCGCCTTGTTAGCGGTAACCAGGTGCTTGCCGGCATTAACTGCCTGGGTACAGAGTTGCAGTGCCAGGTCAGTCCCGCCCATCAGTTCCACGACTATGTCGATATCCGGGTGGCTAACAAGCTCGCTGGGATCGCTGACCATTTCTACGCCAGTCAGATCACAATTTCGGGGCTTGGAAGGATCGCGAACGGCGGCATGGGTGACCCGCACTGGCCGGCCGATGCGGTCGCTGATATCGCCGGCGTTTGCCAGCAGTAGATCAACCGTTGCAGAACCAACGGTGCCGAGGCCCAGCAGGCCAATGTTTACCGGCTTCAAGATGTTCTCTCCTGGGAAATATAGCGTTCAGGGTCACGTAATAATTTGCGGATGCCACGGATTGCCTGGCGAGTGCGGTGCTCGTTCTCGATGAGGGCGAAGCGGACGTAATCATCGCCGTATTCACCGAAACCAATGCCGGGCGATGCGGCTACTTTTGATTCCTTCAGCAGTAGCTTGGAAAACTCCAGAGAGCCCATGTGGCGGAAAGGTTCAGGAATCTGGGCCCAGACAAACATGGTCGCTTTGGGTGGGGTGACTTCCCAGCCAGCATCGCGAAGGCCATCGCAAAGGACGTCACGGCGCGACAGATAGGAGGCGGCGATTTCCTGTACACACTCCTGTGGACCCTCAAGGGCGGCAATTGCGGCAACCTGAATCGGAGTGAATGTTCCGTAATCCAGATAGGATTTGATTCGCGCCAGGGCCTCGATCAGTATTGGGTTGCCGCACATAAAGCCGACCCGCCATCCCGGCATGTTGTAACTTTTCGACAGGGAATAGCACTCCACGGCAACTTCTTTTGCCCCGGGGACCTGCAAGATGGAAGGGGCCTGGTAACCGTCGAAGACAATGTCGGCGTAGGCGAGGTCGTGAATCACCCAGATTTCATGTTCTTTGGCGAGTGCGACGACTTTTTCAAAGAACTCGAGGTCCACGCATTCGGTCGTCGGGTTGCTGGGGAAATTCAGCACCATCATTTTGGGTTTTGGCCAGGCGTTGCGAATCGCCTCTTCGACTTCAGCAAAAAAATCGCCGCCGGGGACCATGGGTACGTGACGAATATCGGCCCCCGCAATGACAAAACCGTAGGGATGAATCGGATAGGTCGGGTTAGGTACCAGTACGGAATCCCCGGGGCCGACCGTGGCCAGTGCCAGGTGGGCGATACCCTCTTTAGAGCCGATGGTGACGATGGCTTCGGATTCCATGTCGAGATCGACACTGTAGCGATCCCGGTACCAGTTACAGATGGCTCGACGTAGCCGAGGAATGCCGCGAGACATGGAATAACGGTGGGTGTCCGGGCGCTGGGCTGAGGCGACAAGCTTGTCGACGATATGGGACGGTGTCGCCTGGTCAGGGTTCCCCATTCCAAAATCGATAATGTCTTCACCGGCCTGGCGCGCTTGCGCTTTCAAGGTGTTAACGATGTTGAAGACGTAGGGTGGTAGGCGGTCGATGCGTGGGAAGTTTTCGATCATGTCGGCAAAAGGATTTCGATGGCAGAGCGCCAGCAGATCTGAAGGTAGGAAATTCAGAAATGTCGCGGGTGTTTAGCAAGGGTTGGGCCGCTTATAATGAAGCATAAAACCAGGTTCACCATGGCGCTGTTCAGCCTGGCAAATACTGGTTTTCCTCACCCAGAAAATGAGAAGTAATTTTACATGAAATTTACCCAGGAAAACGCTGACGGACTCCATCGAGTGCGTGGCTATGATGAGGCCCAGGTCACGGTAGAGTGGGGCGAGCTGGATGGTCAGGGTGAACCGCAATTAATTTCCCGGGAGCTGGTGAGCAGTTTTGTGGTTTTCCCTGACGGAGTGCTTGATGGAGAACTACCCACCTCCGTTTCGGCACTGGAGGAAGAACATTTTTTGCCGCTGCTGGAACGGCAGACTGAAGTGTTGCTGCTAGGCACAATGGCCGGCGGTCAATTCCCGCCACCGGAATTAGTTGCCTGGTTGAGCCAACGGGGAATCGGTCTGGAAGTGATGAATACGCCGGCAGCCTGCCGAACCTACAACCTGTTGATGTTCGAGGAGCGGCGGGTTGCGGCGATGATTTTATTTGGCGACGGGTAAGGCTGCGTGCGCCGATAATACCGCTAACTGCGTTTCGGTAAATAAGACATGGGGTTGACCGGTTTGCCGTCGCGTCGGATTTCAAAGTGGAGCAGAGTTTTACCGTCGCCGCGACGACCCATCCGGGCGATGGTTTCACCGGCTTTAACCCTTTGTCCCTCCCGGACGAGCATTTTATCGTTGTTGGCATAAGCGCTTAAATAGCGCTCGGAATGTTTAACGATAATCATTTTTCCATAGGCCTTGATGCCTTCTCCAGCGTAGACGATAACGCCCGAGGCGGCGGCGGTGACCGGCTGGTTGACCTTGCCCGCTATATTTAGCCCCCGGTTGTGGCCAAGTTTTGGTGAGTATGCAGTAACGACTTTGCCTGCCGTGGGCCATCGCCATTTAATCGGTCCCGCGTTGAGGGGACTAGTGGTCCGGGCTGCAACGGGTTTTTGAGTGGTGGTGACTTCTTTCCCTGCGCTTTGGGTTCCCGTTGTCGATGGCCGAGTGTGAGGGGTCGACGGCGGGGGAGAGGCCCTTCCTGCCGGCGGAATCAGCTTGATTCGCTGGCCTGCAATGATTTTGTCCTGGATGACGATGTCGTTCCATTGGGCCAGTTTGCGGTGATCCAGGCCGAATTCCCAGGCGATAGAATAGAGAGTGTCTCCGGGTTTTATCTGATACTGATTCGGTCGCCACTGGGGGACTTCACCGCGTTCTGACAGTGGCGCGAGGTAGTCGGTACTGCAGCTCGCGATGAGGAGCAGAGGATAAATCAGCCAGAGAATCCCGGGCCGCCAACCTGGTTTGGTTGATGGAGAGAATGCCGGGAGGTCGCTCGGTTTATTAACCACGGCCGGGAAGCATGGGCACGAAGCTGACTGGATCCAGGTGCTCTTCGGTCAATCGATTGCCATCCCGCGTTACCCGGATCAACTTTTGTGAATGGATTTTGCCAACGGGAACCACCATGCAGCCACCTGGAGCGATTTGCTCAACCAAAGCCGGTGGTAGCTCCGGCGGCGCTGCGGTGACGATGATGGCATCAAAGGGGGCCAGGTGAGGTAGGCCCTGGTAGCCATCTGCGCAGCGCAGACTAATATTGGTAACCTGCAGCTCGCGCAGCAATTTGGCGCTCTGTTCATAAAGCGAACGGATCCGCTCGACGCTGTAGACGCGTTTAAATAACCGGGCAAGAATCGCCGTTTGATAGCCACAGCCAGTGCCAATTTCGAGCACTTTATCGCGTCTGGAGCTCTGAAGAAGGGCGGCAGACATGCGTCCGACAACATAAGGTTGGGAGATAGTCTGGTTGTTGCCAATCGGCAGGGCCGTGTCTTCGTAGGCGCGGCTGGCGAGCGCTTCATCGACGAACAGGTGGCGCGGTACGCTGCGAATCGCTTCGAGTACGTCGGTATCGGTGATGCCGTGGGCACGCAGGCGTTCGACCAGGCGGTCGCGGGTGCGTTGCGAGGTCATGCCAATGCCCCGCGATTGCGGTTTATTGGTCATTTTGGTGTGTTTTGATCAACCCAATTGTTGAAGGGTGAATCCGGGATGCTTCCTGATCACTCAAAGGAAGTGCCCAAAAAAATAAAATGGTCGGGACGACAGGATTTGAACCTGTGACCACTTGACCCCCAGTCAAGTGCGCTACCAGACTGCGCCACGCCCCGGCGACTTACTTATTTGATGTTAGAGAGATAACGGTGGATCAGGATTTTAAGATTACCAGAACTTCTTCCAGTTCATTACGTAACTGACGAATAATTTGCTGACTTTGATCGTGGTCTTCTTTGGCGTCCTCGCCATTTAATTGTTGCCTGGCCCCACTAATGGTGAACCCACGGTCGTATAGCAGGGCTCTTATTTGCCGGATCAGGATGACGTCCTGCCGCTGATAATAACGCCGGTTGCCGCTCCGTTTTACCGGTGATAACGAGGGAAATTCCTGTTCCCAGTATCGGAGGACGTGGGCCTTCACACCACACAGGTCGCTGACTTCACCAATAGTGAAATATCGCTTACCCGGTATAACGGGAAGCTCACTATTGTTCGACGGCTCCAGCATAGCTTTCGATCCTGTGTTTCAGTTTCTGTCCGGGTTTGAAAGTTACCACACGTCGGGCGGAAATGGGAATTTCCTCTCCGGTTTTAGGGTTTCGTCCCGGTCTGGGTGTTTTCTCTCGTATATTAAAATTACCAAAACCTGATATTTTGACCGACTCGCCTTCAGCCAGCACTTCCCTGACGGTATCAAAGTAAAGTTCGACGAGCTCCTTGGCCTCACGTTTGTTAACACCAAGCTGATCGCAAAGTTCCTGCGCAAGTCCCGCCTTTGTCATTGCCATAATTTAATCTCTCAGGTGCGCGTCGAGGTTTTTATCAAGGCTCTTTAATACTTTTTTAATGACCGAATCTATCTCTTCATCGGTCAATGTTTTGCTGTTATTACCAATCTCAAGACTGACCGCAAGGCTCATCTTGCCGGCTGGTAGTTCTGTTCCCCTGTAAACATCAAACAGGTGATAATCCTGTAGTAACGGACCTGCCGAATCGCGTATCACCGTTTCTACTGCAGCTGCTGTCTTCTGTTCATCCATTAGGAGCGCCAAATCCCGACGCACGGATGGGAATTTGGAAACTCCGGTATAGGCCGGGACCTTGCGTCGAGCTAAGGGCTTCAGTGCTAGCTCAAACAGGTAAATCCGGCCCGCCAGTTGTACTCGGGTGGCTATTTGCGGGTGTAACTCGCCTATCCAGCCAACCGTTTCCCCCGCACTGACTACTTCGGCGGTGCGGCCGGGGTGTAAAGCTGGGTGCCGGTTTGGCAAAAATTCAAAATCCGCTTTTCTGCCCGTGGCCTCCAGCAAGTATTCCAGGTCCCCTTTCAGGTCGTAATAATCCACTGGCTCGCTTTTACTGTGCCAGGATTCTGGGTATCTTGAACCTGAAATAATAGCTGATATTACAGTAGGTTGCAGCAGTTCTTTATCATTTAACTTGAAAACTTGTCCCTGCTCGAACAGACGGATTCTGGAGTGCTGCCGGTGCTGGTTGAATTGCAGTGCCTGAACCAGCCCGGGCCAGAGTGTATGGCGCATGGCTGACATGTCGGAGGAGAGGGGATTAGCCAGCTCGATCGCCGGATCGTCAGGGGTAAACAGACGCTGTAGATCAGGGTCGACAAAGCTGTAGGTGATCGCTTCCTGGTAGCCGCGATCGACCATTCTGTCAGCCAGCCGATCGGTACCGGTTTCACCATCGGCAACGGGCAGCATGGAGGTGTCGAGCGCTGGCATTATCGCTGGAATGGCGTCGTAGCCAATCACTCGCGCTACTTCTTCAACCAGGTCCTCGCCAATAGCAATATCAAACCGCCAGCTAGGGGGGGTTATTTCCCAGGGCTCCAGTTCAGTGCTGGTGTTCATGCCCAGCCGCTCAAAGATCGCTTGAATTTGCTGGTTGGAAACATCCAGTCCCAGACGCTTGCTGATTAACTCGGGTTTTAGTTTTACTGCGTTGGTTACGGGTAATTTTGCTGCGTTCCGCTGGTCGACACAGGGACCACACTCTCCGCCTGCGATGGACGTAATTAATTCACTGGCCCGTTCGATGGCGTTGATTTGAATGGTTGGATCAACCCCTCGCTCGAACCGATGAGAGGCTTCAGTATGCAGACCCATTTCACGAGCCCTGCCGGCGATTACTTTGGGGTCGAACCAGGCACTTTCGAGCAAGATGTCGGTGGTGGTATCACTGACGGCGCTATCGAATCCGCCGATAATGCCGGCAGCAGCCACCGGGCCCTGGTCGTCGGCGATGATCAGCAGGTTGTCGCTAAGTGTCTGCTGGTCACCATTGAGCAGGCGTAGAGTTTCACCCTTACGAGCCATCCTCACCTGTACCGTTCCAGTGAGTTTGCTGAGATCAAAGGCGTGCATCGGCTGGCCCAGTTCGACCATTACGTAATTGGTGATGTCCACTATCAGGCTGAGGCTGCGAATACCGCTACGACGCAGTCGTTCGCGGATCCACAGGGGCGTAACGGCAGTGGTGTCTACTCCCCGGATTACTCGTCCGGCATAGCGTGGGCAAGCATCGCCAGCATTAAGTTCGATCGTTGCTGCGTCGGTGATCGTCGGAGCAACGTTAGTCTGCTCGGGAAGCGTAAGCGTGGCACCCGTAATGGCGGCCAGGTCACGGGCCAACCCCTGAACGCTCAGGCAGTCGCCCCGGTTCGGGGTGAGCTCTACTTCAAGAATTGAATCATCGAGGCCCAGGTAATCGCCCAGTGGTTGTCCGGGTACGGCTTCGCCGGAGAGTTCAATGATTCCCGCCGTTTCCTGATCAAGTTCCAGTTCCTGGCCAGAGCAGAGCATGCCCAGGGAAACCTCGCCACGGATTTTGCTTTTCTTGATTTTCAACCCGCCAGGGAGTTTGGCGCCTACTGTCGCGACGGCAACCCTTAACCCCTCTCGAGCGTTGGGGGCACCACAGACAATATCGAGTGGTTCGGCATCACCGATGTCGACCCGGCAGAGTTTTAATCGATCAGCGTTAGGGTGGGGGCTAGTGGAGAGAATGGTTCCCACCAGTACTTTGTCCAGATTAGGCCCGGCCGGTTCGACCGTGCCGATTTCCAGTCCTGCCAGTGTGAGTCTCTCGCAGAGCTGATCTCGGTTCAGGTCGGGGTTGGCCCACTCGCGGAGCCACGATTCACTGATAAACATCGGATTCGGTTAGTTAAACTGGCGCAGAAAGCGCAAGTCGTTATCAAAGAAAATACGTAAGTCATCGATTTCGTAGCGGAGCATGGCCAATCGTTCTACGCCCATGCCAAAGGCGAAACCGCTGTATTGTTCGGCGTCCAGTCCGACATTTTTTAATACATTGGGATGGACCATGCCCGAGCCCAGCACTTCTAGCCAACCGGTATGGCTACAGATACGACAACCATTCCCGCCGCAGCCAACACAAGCTACATCAACCTCAGCTGAGGGTTCAGTGAAGGGGAAAAAGCTAGGTCGAAAACGCGTTTTTAGATTGTCCTGTTCAAAAAACAATTGCAGGAAGCGGCTCAGTAACCCTTTGAGATTAGCCAGGCTGATATCACGGTCGATCATCAACCCTTCAACCTGATGGAACATCGGCGTATGAGTGAGATCAGAATCTCGGCGATAAACTCTGCCCGGTGCAATAAGCCGGATCGGCGGCCCCTGTTGTTCCATTGCTCGAATCTGAACCGGGGAAGTGTGCGTCCGGAGCAGTAACCCGTCGGCACAGTAGAATGTATCGTGCATTGCCCGCGCCGGATGATCAGCCGGAATATTAAGGGCTTCAAAATTGTGGTAATCGTCTTCCAGCTCCGGGCCCTCATGGACCTCAAAACCGAGCTGGCGGAAGAGCGTTTCGATGCGCCGAAGTGTGCGGCTGATGGGATGCAGTCCACCCGCCGAATCACCGCGTCCTGGTAGTGTCGGGTCGAGTGTTTCTGACGCCAGTTGAGCGTCGAGTTGTTGTTGCTGAAGTTGCGCGCGGCGCTGATTAAGCGCAGCCTCTACCTGCTGCTTGGCCCGGTTGACGGCATCGCCAAACACCGGCCGTTCGGCTGCAGATAGACTGCCGAGCGTTTTCAGCAGGCTGGTTAATTCGCCTTTTTTGCCCAGGTAAGCAACCCGCACGGCCTCAAGGTCTGAAGCTTTCTGCGTTGCCTCTACCCGTTCAATCGCCTGCTTCAGCAGCCCGTCAAGATCAGCCATCTAACACAGCTTCAATGAGTTAACAGGGCTGGACAGAGATTCAGGCTGGCTGCAGCGCAGCTTTAGCCTGATCAGCAACCGATGCAAATGCCTGCGGGTCGTTGACAGCGAGTTCAGCCAGAATTTTCCGGTCGATAGAAATACCGGCTTTACTCATGCCGTTGATGAGGCGGCTATAAGAGAGACCGTTATCCCGAGCAGCGGCATTGATACGCACAATCCAGAGTGACCGGAACTGGCGTTTACGTTGTTTGCGGTCACGGTAGGCGTACTGGCCAGCCTTGGTGACCGCCTGTACGGCTACGCGATAAACACGACTACGAGCACCGCGATAACCGCGGGCAAGTTTCATCACTTTTTTGTGGCGGGCGCGGGCGGTGACGCCCCGTTTTACTCTTGGCATGATTCAATCACCGTGAAAATACTGGCGATAATGCCAGTTTTTGAATGGGAGTTAGCAGGCTACCGTTAGCTATAGGGTAGCAACCGCGAGATGATGGCGGTGTCGGCACGACACGCCAGTGCGGGGCTACGCAAGTGGCGTTTCCGCTTAGTCGATTTCTTGGTCAGAATATGACGACGATGGGACTGGGTCATTTTTACACGCCCTGACGCGGTGCGGGTGAACCGTTTAGCGGCGCCGCGGTTAGTCTTTAGTTTTGGCACTGGTACTGCTCCAACTGTGTTCAAAAAATACAGTGACGAATCAAGCCGACTATTTTCGCGGGCTTAACACCATCACCATCTGTCGTCCTTCCATGCGCGGAAATTGTTCTACCGTCGCGATCTCTTCCAGATCTTTCTCTACTCGTATTAACAGGTCCCGGCCCAGTTCCTGATGGGCCATTTCCCGACCTCGAAATCGCATGGTGACTTTTGCCCGGTCACCGTTTTCAAGAAATTTCTGCAGGTTTTTCAGTTTGATCTGGTAATCGCCCGAGTCAGTACGAGGGCGAAACTTGATCTCTTTAACCTGAACCTGTTTCTGGTTTTTCTTCGCTGCCGCCCGTTTTTTGCTCTCGTTATAGAGAAACTTGCCAAAGTCCATGATTTTGCAGACCGGCGGTTCGGCGGCTGGGGAAATTTCCACCAGGTCCATGCCAGCATCATCGGCGAGTTGCTGGGCGTCGGCAATTTTGACTACCCCCAGTTGCTCACCGTCGGCTGCTATCAAGCGCACCTCAGGCGTGGTGATCAGGTCATTTATTCGGGTCTGGTCCTTCTTGGCGATGCTTTAGTCCTCCAAAACAAGATGGCCGCGGCTCGCGATGTCGGCGTCGATTAAATCAAGGAACGCCGCTATCGGCATGCTTCCCAGATCTTCGCCACTACGCGTGCGCACGGCCACTTCTGCTGCTTCACGCTCACGATTCCCAATGACTAGCAGATAGGGAACGCGCTGCAGGGTATGTTCGCGAATTTTATAGCCGATTTTCTCGTTTCTCAAGTCGGCAATTGCTCTAATCTGCTGTTTTTGCAGGGTTTCGGTAATTCTGTTGACTGTATCGGTCTGTTCATCGGTGATATTTAGCACGGCGACCTGAGTCGGCGACAGCCAGGTGGGCAGCAATCCGGCATGTTCTTCGATCAGAATACCAATGAATCTTTCCAGTGATCCGAGAATGGCTCGATGGAGCATTACCGGGGTCTGACGACTACCATCTTCTGCAATGTAATGGGCATCAAGCCGTTCGGGCATGGAAAAATCAACCTGAATGGTGCCGCATTGCCAGACGCGTTGCAGTGAGTCGCGAAGGGAAAACTCTATTTTGGGACCATAAAAAGCGCCTTCGCCCGGTTGTAGTTCCCAGTTTAAACCCTTGTTATCGAGGGCCTGCTGTAAGGCGGACTCTGCTTTGTCCCAGATAACATCACTGCCCACGCGCTGTTCGGGTCGAGTGGATAACTTGATAAGAATATCGGGGAAGCCAAAGGTTTGATAAACCTCAAACAGCAAGTCGATAAAAGTATCCACTTCCTGCTGAATCTGTTCCTCGGTACAGAAAATATGGGCGTCATCCTGAACAAAATTGCGCAGCCGCATTAATCCGTGGAGAGTGCCGGATGGTTCGTTACGATGACAGCTGCCGAACTCGGCCAGACGGAGTGGCAGGTCACGATAACTGCGCAGTCCACGGTTGTAGATCTGGATGTGACCCGGACAGTTCATCGGTTTAACCGCGTAATCGCGGTTCTCCGAATGGGTGGTGAACATGTTCTCGGCAAAGTTATCCCAGTGGCCCGACTGTTCCCATAGTTTGCGGTCTACCACCTGTGGGGTGCGCACTTCCTGGTAGCCGTTGGTCTGCATTACATCGCGGATGTATTGCTCGACCTGCTGATAGACAGTCCAGCCATTGGGGTGCCAGAAGATCATGCCCGGCGCTTCTTCCTGTAGATGAAACAGGTCGAGCTGTTTGGCAATTTTACGGTGATCGCGTTTTTCAGCTTCTTCAATGCGCTTTAAGTAGGCTTTAAGCTGATCCTTGTTCGCCCAGGCGGTGCCATAAATGCGTTGCAGCATTTCATTGTTGGCATCTCCCCGCCAGTAGGCGCCCGCCAGTTTGGTCAGTTTGAACGCTTTCAGGTGACTGGTGGAGGGCACGTGCGGCCCGCGACACAGGTCAACGAAATCTCCTTGCTGGTAGAGCGATATCTCCGAATCATCGGGGATATCAGCAATGATTTCAGCCTTGTAACTTTCGCCAATGTCGTTGAAATAGGCCACGGCTTGGTCGCGGCCTTTTACGGATCGGCTAACCGGAAAGGCCTGTTTGGCTAGTTCGGCCATGCGCTTTTCGATGGCCTGAAAATCTTCGGGTGTAAAGGGCCGTTGATAGGCAAAGTCGTAGTAAAAGCCATCTTCAATGACCGGGCCGATGGTGACCTGAGCGTCGGGAAACAGGGATTTAACCGCCTGAGCCAGTAAATGGGCAGTGGAATGCCGAATAATTTCCAGGCCGTCGTCGTCTTTGGCGGTAATGATGGCGAGCTCTGCATCCTGTTTGATCAGGTAAGCGGTATCAACGAGTTGTTGGTCAACCTTGCCGCCAATGGCCGCGCGGGCCAGGCCGCTACCGATGTCTTCGGCAACCTGTGCGACGGTGATCGGTTCTGGGTACTGGCGTTGACTGCCGTCAGGGAGGGTAACCGCTGGCATGTTGGTCTCTTCGAGTTCAGTGGTGACCTCTACCAAAGGCCACGTGCAGGTATGCGGATTACGCAGGTAATAATAAAAAAGGCACCGCCATGGCAGTGCCTTAATATCTGGTAGGCGCGATTGGATTCGAACCAACGACCCCCACCATGTCAAGGTGGTGCTCTAACCAACTGAGCTACGCGCCTGCGCTGTTTACTGGCCAGATTATAGCGGCATAGCCGCTTTCCAGCGGGCGCAGAAGATACCACAATAGACCGTTAGGTCAAGATTAAATGCGTGCCGAGCCATGATTACCCGCTTTTTTCAGGGATATTAGCGAGTGTTTTCTACCGGTCCGAGCGATGAAAGATGAAGCCCGTGCGGGAGTTTAGCTATTCGCGGTGTCGGTGACTAAGGTCTGCTGACGAATTTGAGTGATCTCGTCTCGCGTCCGCGCCGCTTCTTCAAACTCAAGGTTTTCGGCGTGTTTGTACATTTTCTGTTCCAGCTCGCTAATTAGCCGGCCGATTTTACGCGCAGACATTTCGCCGTAATGGACCTTCTTTTCCGCCACCTTGCGTTGGGGTTCGCGGTGGTCGTCACCGTAAGTGATCTGAATAATATCGGTGATCGCCTTGTTGACCCCGGTGGGAGTTATACCGTGTTTAACATTATGGGCGCTCTGCTTTTCCCGACGCCGGTTGGTTTCGTCGATGGCTCGATGCATCGATCGGGTCACGGTATCTGCGTAAAGAATGGCGCGACCGTCGATGTGGCGAGCAGCCCGACCGATAGTCTGGATGAGCGACTGGGTTGATCGCAAAAAGCCTTCCTTATCAGCATCCAGTATTGCCACCAGAGACACTTCCGGAATATCAAGTCCTTCGCGCAGCAGGTTAATGCCGACCAGTACGTCGAAAGTGCCCAGTCGCAGGTCGCGTAAAATCTCAACCCGTTCCACGGTGTCGATGTCGGAATGGAGGTAGCGTACCTGCACGCCGTGTTCGGCGAAATAATCGGTGAGGTCTTCGGCCATGCGTTTGGTCAGGGTGGTTACCAGTACCCGTTCATTGCGGTCCAGCCGCAATTTAATTTCGGAAAGCAGATCATCGACCTGAGTTGCCACTGGTCGCACTTCAATAATCGGGTCTACAAGTCCGGTGGGTCTTACCAGTTGTTCGACGACTCGGCTGGTTTTGTCCTGTTCGTAGGGACCGGGCGTGGCAGAAACATAAATGGTTTGTGGGGCGATGCTTTCCCACTCAGCAAATTTGAGCGGGCGATTGTCCAGGGCGGAAGGGAGGCGGAATCCGTAACCTACCAAAGTCTCTTTACGTGAGCGATCGCCTTTGTACATGGCACCCAGCTGTGGAATGGAGACGTGTGACTCATCAACAATTAACAGGGCGTCGTCGGGTAAATAGTCATACAGGGTCGGCGGTGGCTCGCCGGGTTCGCGCCCTGAAAGATAGCGGGAATAGTTTTCGATGCCCGAGCAGTAGCCGAGCTCCTGCATCATTTCCAGATCAAATCGGGTGCGCTCTTCGAGGCGTTGAGCTTCTATCAGTTTGTTAGCATCGCGTAGTTCTTCAAGCCGAAGTTTTAGTTCGGCTTTGATGTCATCGAGGGCAGCAATGATGGTCTCTCGGGGTGTCGCGTAATGGGTTTTAGGGTAAATGGTGAGCCGCGTTACCCGCCGTTTGGTTTCGCCGGTAAGGGGATCAAAGTAGGCAAGAGTTTCGATTTCGTCGTCAAATAATTCGATCCGTACTGCCTCTTGCTCTGAATCGGCAGGAAATATGTCAATTACTTCGCCACGGACGCGGTAGGTGGCCCGACGCAGGTCGAGGTCGTTACGGGTGTACTGCAGTTCTGCCAGGCGACGCAATATCTGGCGCTGATCAATACGGTCGCCTTTGACCAGGTGAAGGATCATTTTCATGTAGGCGCGGGGGTCGCCGAGACCGTAGATCGACGAAACCGAGGCCACCAGAATGGTGTCGCGGCGTTCGAGCAGGGCGCGTGTGGCTGACAGCCGCATCTGTTCGATGTGGGCATTGATAGCCGCGTCTTTCTCGATGAAGGTGTCAGAGGCCGGGACGTAAGCTTCGGGCTGGTAATAATCGTAGTAGGAGACGAAATATTCCACGGCATTATCAGGGAAGAACTCACACATCTCCGCATAGAGCTGCGCCGCCAGGGTCTTGTTGTGCGCTAACACCAGCGCTGGCCGTTGCACGGC
The DNA here is from genome assembly GCA_913060775.1 of uncultured Gammaproteobacteria bacterium. Classification (GTDB taxonomy): domain Bacteria; phylum Pseudomonadota; class Gammaproteobacteria; order Immundisolibacterales; family Immundisolibacteraceae; genus QNFC01. The sequence continues at coordinate 16,811 of CAJXVN010000019.1, forward strand.
TTCGATTACCTTGGCCACCGTGTAGGTTTTACCGGAGCCAGTGACACCCAGTAGAACCTGGCTGGCTTCGCCATCTTCCAGCCCTTCGACCAGGCTCGCGATGGCACCGGGTTGATCACCGGCGGGTTGAAACGGGCTATTCAGTTCAAATCGCATGGATATTATTCAGATTGGCTGGGCGACCGGTTATATTACCAACTCCAGTGTGTCATCGTCTGCTTCTGTTCGGGGAAAGCCGCCAGGATGGCGGTCAGAACGGGCACCCAACAAAGTAATGTTAACCAAGAGGGATTTTAGGTTGGAAATTAGACTTTCCCAGCGCGTGACCAAGGTAAAACCATCGCCGACCATGGCGGTGACTGCTCGTGCGAAGGCTTTACGAGATGCAGGCCGTGATGTGATCGGTCTGGGCGCCGGTGAACCCGATTTCGATACGCCAGATCATGTCAAGGAAGCGGCAATTGCGGCAATAAATGCAGGGCAGACCAAATACACGCCGGTGGGTGGCACCAATGAAATTAAACAGGCGGTTGTCGATAAATTCTCGCGGGAGAACGGCCTCGACTACGAGTTGAATCAAATACTGGTTTCAGTCGGTGGTAAACAGAGCTTTTATAATCTGGCACAGGCGTTACTGGATGAAGGCGATGAAGTATTAATTCCCGCACCTTACTGGGTTTCCTACCCGGATATCGTGCTGCTGGCTGGCGCGACGCCGGTATCCATGGCGACTGACCTTGATGGACATTTCAAAATCACACCGCAGCAACTTCGGGACGCAATAACTCCCCGTACTCGACTGCTGGTGTTAAATAGTCCGTCCAATCCAACCGGCAGTATCTATACCCTGAGCGAATTGCAGGCCCTGGGTGAGGTGTTGCTGGAGTATCCACAGGTGTGGATTGCTACGGACGACATGTATGAGCATATTCGCTGGACCGGAGAGGGGTATAGCAATATCGTCAATGCCTGTCCCGAGCTGAAGTCGCGTACGCTGGTCCTCAACGGCGTCTCCAAGGCTTATGCGATGACCGGCTGGCGAATTGGTTACGCGGCGGGTGACGCTCAGGTAATCGCGGCGATGGCCAAAATTCAATCGCAAAGCACCTCCAATCCCTGTTCAATTTCACAGGCTGCGGCGGTGGCGGCGCTTAACGGCGATCAGGGTTTTCTGCAGGTAATGATTGAGGCCTTTAAGGCTCGTCACGATTTTGTGGTGGGCGCCCTTCAGGCATTGCCCGGGGTCGAGTGCGCGTCGGCTGATGGGGCTTTTTACTGTTTTCCGAGTATGCACGGGGTCATGGAAAAGCTGGGGATTGGCGATGATGTGGCCCTCTGTGAACAGATTCTAGAACAGGCCGAAGTGGCACTGGTACCAGGTAGTGCGTTCGGTGCTCCCGGTTACGTGCGCCTCTCCTACGCCACGGATATGGAAACCCTTAAAGAGGCAATGCGCAGACTGACGGACTTTATCCGTCAGTGAAAAAATGTGGGCAGTAAAAAAATGCGGGGCCGGAGCGCTGAGCGCTTGACCAGGAAACGATAAATCTCTAGACTCCGCGCACTTCACAGCAGCTCAATTCCCCGGTAGCTCAGTTGGTAGAGCAGGTGACTGTTAATCACCTTGTCGATGGTTCGAGTCCGTCCCGGGGAGCCATACAAGATAAGCCTGAACATCAGAGGTCAAATTCTGGGTTCAGGCTTTTTTGTGCGCACTATTTTTATGTGGTTTTAGTGAGGGTGCAGGAAAAATGCCGGTAGTCAGGATCTGGTGGGTGTTGGGCTGGTTTCAGGTCGCGGCACTGCTGATTGCTACCTTGTGGCCAGCGGTTGCCCTTCCAGGGCCGGAGGGTAGTGACAAGCTGGTACATCTGGCCAGTTTTGGCTGGTTGATGTTCTGGTTTGCTCAGGTAGTGGTCCAGCGACGGTGGCGGCTGACCCTGCTGTTGGTGGGCTATGGCGGGCTAATAGAATTACTGCAATATTTTAGTGGTTATCGTCATGGTGATTGCTGGGATCTGCTCGCTGATTGCTGCGGTATATTCCTGGCCTGGGCGGTCGTTCTGTGGGTTTCTCCGAATGTTATTGATCGGTTTTCGGCCACTGTGAATGGCTGAAAACGGGTATCATTTTGACTCGCGATTGAGTCGGCTATCACTGTTCGGTGGTGGCTGTAAAAAACCAGATTTAAAGACTAAGGGGTGGGTTATGAAAACAATGCCTGGAGCGCTTGGGGTTGCCCTGGCCATTATTGTTGTTGTTGGCGTTGTGGTGGCGGCAATGGTTTAGGCGGTTCGTTTCAGCCAGGGAGTTGGGAGACTCGTTACTGGCGGCGGCTTTAATAATAATGGGGGGAGCATGAAGGGAGAGGAGCTGGCATCGTCGGTGCCAAAGAAGGTGATGTGGCGGTTAATTCCGCTACTGGTTGTGATTTACATCATGGCTCACCTGGACCGGGTTAACGTTAGTTTTGCCGGCTTGACCATGACCGATGACCTCGGGTTTACCGCTGAGGTATTTGGATTCGGCAGTGGTATTTTTTTCTTCGGTTATTTGCTATTTGAAATACCGAGCAACCTGATTCTCGAAAAAGTTGGTGCACGGCGGCTGATTGCCACCATTATGATTATTTGGGGTGGTGTGTCGGCGTCCATGGCATGGGTGACTACCCCAACCGAGTTTTACGTGATGAGGTTTATCCTGGGGGTGGCCGAGTCAGGGCTCTATCCGGGCGTCATTCTTTACCTCACTTTCTGGTTCCGCCAGCAGGAGAGAGCCACTGCCATTGCCCTTTTTGCGCAGGCGCTGGCGATTGCTGGATTGATTGGTAGTCCGCTATCAGGCTGGATTCTAGATGCCAGCGATGGCATGGCCGGCATGGCTGGCTGGCAATGGCTGTTTATTTTTGAGGGACTGCCGACGGTGGCGCTGGCTTTTGTGGTGATGGTGGTGATGACCGATCGTCCGCAAAATGCCCGTTGGTTAAACGATAACGAACGGCAATGGCTGGTCACTCAGATTGCGGCCGAAGCGCCAACGGTGGCGAAACATGAGCGTTTTTTTCAGAAGCTTGTAAATCCACGAGTACTCATGTTGTCGTTTGTCTACTCCCTGTTTTTAGGCGCGTTTGCCGGATTAATGCTCTGGGTGCCAAAAACATTGCAGCTGCTAGCCCCGGAGATATCCAACAACGCCATCGGCTGGGCCGTTGGTTTGCCCTATATTCCATTTTCGTTGGCGATGCTGTTTTGGGGACGGTTGTCAGATCGATCGGCCAATCGAAAACGGCTGGTCTCCGTGGCAGCCTTTACCGGGGCATTCGGGTTTCTACTTTTGCCGTATGCCAGAACTTTGGTTGAATTCGAAATTGCCCTGGTGATACTGATGATCGGCATGGGCGCGGGATTTAGCAGTTACTGGGCATTGGTAACCATCGCGCTGGGTCCCCGGTTAGCAGCGGTTGGAATTGCGGTGGTCAATTCGGCGGGTGCATTGGGCAGCTATGCCTCCGTATCCGGACTTGGCATGCTGGTGACGCTTACCGGTGACTATACGCTCGGTTACGTCCTGCTTGGGGCTGGAGTTCTGGTTTCAGCCGTTGCTGTTCTGTGGGTGCCGGTGAGTCAGACCCCGGCTGAAGCGCTCCATAGCCAGCCGGCGTAATGAGGTAGCTAGCCATTTTAAACCTGAACAAACCTACCCAAGTCATTGAAAACACTGTAAACTTTCTGGCTTAATTTGCAAAGCCATATAAGGGGCCTTGGCCTGATGGTCAGATCAGAACTAATCGAAAAGATGGTCGAAACAATGCCTGGGTTAGCGCCGCGGGACATTGAACTGGCGGTGAAAATCATTCAGGAACACATGATCGACAACCTTGCCGATGGTGGCCGTATCGAGGTACGTGGTTTTGGGAGCTTTTCGCTTAATTACCGGAAGCCTAAAATCGCTCGTAATCCCCGAACCGGAGAGTCGGTGCCGTTAGCCGGTCGTCACGTGGTGCATTTCAAGCCAGGTAAGGAGTTACGGGAGATGGTGGACCATCCCTCAACTGACTGAACAGGCCAGAGCTATACTTTAAAAAACGGCGTCGGGGAATCTCCCCCACGCCGTTTTTTATGGCTCATCGTTTATGAAAATGGCTGCTCCCGCCCGTTGTTGTTTCTCAGGGGCGGTTTAGGTCGCTGTTTTGAGCGCTGCCAGGTCCGCTGAATTCGGGGAACGGACAAAAAGGTAATTTAGTGGTTAACCATGCCGTTAAGCAGCAGGTCCATCATGCCGCTGATGTATGTGTCCGGGTCGCTGGCAAAATTTACTTCCGATAATTCCAGAAGGTGGTGCCGTGTGCGGAAGTAAAAAATATTGCTTGCTAAAATCGTGGTGGTGACAAGGGCGGGGTCGACTGTGGAGCGCAGTTCGCCGGCAGCCTGGCCCTTTTTAATCAGAGAGACAACGCGGGAAAAATTGCGGGCAAAGTCATCCTTGAGTAGTTGAATTTCGTCATCACTGGTGTTTTCCAGTACCTCGCGCATCAGCAATTTCGATTTTTCAGGATGTGACAGGTAATTGCCGAGCTGGCCGCGGGTTAGTTCCAGTAATCGGTCTGTGAAGCCTGACTCGGTCTCCTCCAGGCCCATCAATAATTTGTGGGAGTGGGCCGCAGCCGCTTTTAGCACGCTGACGTAAAGTTGTCGTTTCGACTGGAAGTGATGAAAAATATTGGCTTTGCTAACGTCCGCTTTTTCGGCGATGGCACTGATGGAAACAGCGTCGTAACCACAAGTAGCAAATAGATTTTCGGCTGCAGCAAGCACCCGGTCCACGGCATCGACGCATTTATTAGGCTTTTCTAATGAATTGGACATCCCTGTTTCCCCGGTGGGTAATCGGTTGTGAGCGGTTGGATAAAAGTAAGTCGGGTTGCGATGCGGGGTTTACCGTTACCCCACTGCTTCAGCAACCACCGGATTTGTTAGTGAGCCGATACTTCCAATTTCGATGGTGACGCTGTCGCCCGGTTTTAACCAGAGCGGCGGGGTCCTGCCCGTTCCCACTCCGCTTGGCGTGCCGGTCAGGATGACGCTGCCGGCGGGCAGGGTTGTACTAGCACTGAGAAATTCAATCAGTGTCGGTACATTGAAAATCATGTCTGCCGTGGAGCTATCCTGGACAGTTTCGCCGTTTACACGGGTCGATATTCGAAGGTTATTTGGGTCCGCGATTTCGTCACTCATTACCAGTTCAGGGCCCAGTGGGCAAAAGCTATCAAAGGATTTGCCGCGAGAAAATTGCCCGCCACCCCAGTCTATCTGCCAGTCCCGTGCACTGACATCATTTGCACAGGTGTAGCCAGCGACATAGTCGAGCGCATTGGCGGCCGAGACATTTTTGCACTGCTTACCGATAACAATGGCCAGCTCACACTCATAATCCAGCTTTTCAGTGCCAGCCTGGGTCGGGCTTTCAATCGGGTAGCCATGGCCAGTGAGGGACTCGATAGCTTTTATGAACATTACCGGGTGCTCGGGTTCGGCCAGCCCCATTTCTGCCGCGTGTGCCCGGTAGTTGAGTCCGATACAGAAAATAACCGGTGGCTCCACCGGCGCCAGGCGCGGCGAGTCCGGGACGGTAATGGCGGGACCCGTGCGGTAATCACCGAACAGGTCTCCCTGGAGTTCGCACCAGCCTTCGCCGAGGTTTATTGCCGTGTGAACGGACCCGTCGCGCTCGAATCGTGCCACTCTGGCCATTGTTCCTCCTCCCTAAGGTTAGCTATCCGCTGGGCCATTCCTGCTCGTCACCCACTACACTGGCTGCGTGATTTTAACAACCCAGACGGTTGTTGTCAGAATCTTGTTGAAGCGGGTAGTGGCAACTCACCTGATGTCCTGCCGAGAGTTCCACCGGAGGTGGATAATCTGTCTGACAGCGTGGTTGAGCGATGGGGCAACGGGGATGAAAATGGCAACCCGCGGGTCGTCGGGATGCTGATGGCGGTTCGCCCTTCAGGTTTGGTAGATCGGTGTTTTCCCGGACTCCGGTCGTGTTCACGGCAATGACGGGTATGGATGCTAACAGGGCTCGGGTATAGGGGCTGTCTCTTATACACATCTCCGAGCCCACGAGACCTCTCTACATCTCG
>CAJXVN010000020.1 GCA_913060775.1 uncultured Gammaproteobacteria bacterium
GTGTATAAGAGACAGATCAGGTTCTTTGCAATATAACCGGGCCGGCCCGCTCCCTGCTGACGGGTGAGCGAACTGCACTTAACTTTATCCAGCTATTAAGTGCGGTAGCCACCAGGACCCACCGTTTTACCGAAGCGGTTAAAGCCACCCGCTGCCAGATTCTTGATACCCGTAAAACGATTCCGGGGTTGAGGCTGGCACAAAAATACGCAGTACGTTGCGGCGGCGGCAGCAACCACCGGATGGGCCTGTTTGACGCAGTGTTGATTAAGGAAAACCATATTAGCTCGGCAGGTTCAATCGCAGCTGCCGTCGCCAGAGCTCACGATCAAACCACGCGTCAGCCCGTGCTGGTTGAAGTAGAAGTCGAATCCATCGACGAGCTTAACCAGGCCATTGCGGCCCGGGCTAACCGGGTGCTACTGGACAATTTTTCGTTATCAGAATTACGGAGTGCGGCTGATATAGCCGATGGCAAAATCGAACTGGAGGCCTCGGGCGGCATCACGCTGGAAACCGTCGCCGAGATCGCAGCGACGGGTGTCGACTTTATCTCCGTCGGTGAGTTAACCAAAACCATTGACGCGCTGGATCTGTCAATGCGTCTGAATTAACCGCCCGAGCAACTAGCCAGGCAGCGGCTCTGCAGGCCGTTAAGAGGGGTCGAGGCAACCAAGGTTGCTGACTTCGATGATCTACTGCCGTTTGATCGTGTCGTGATGATCGCTCCAGGCCTACGGATAGCGTTACCTAGCTAGGGCAACATCGCCCCGCGAATCGCATAGAAAACCAACATCGCTAGCAACCCGGATGCGGGCACGGTAATCACCCAGGCAGCAACAATTTTCATCAGTGCGGAACGCTTGACCAGTTGCTCGCGGTAACTTCGAGCTAACTGCTCCTGCTCTATTTCCGCCAGTCGGGCTGGAGTCGCACGCGCTTTAAGCTGCTGCAACAATACGCGCCGCTGTTTGTGCGATGCGCGCTGAAATCCTTCCAGGAATCGCTCCACTACTTCCTTGTCACCACCCTGGTGGTGTAACTCAATTTCATGAACGACTCTGGCATAAATCGCTTTAACGTACTCCCGGAGAAAACCGACTCCGAACACCGCGCCTACCGCAATATGGGTGGACGAAACCGGCAGGGCCAGCTGGCTGGCAATAATCACCGTAATCGCTGCCGCCATCGCAATACAGAAGGCACGACTCTGATCCAGATCGGTGATCTCACTGCCCACGGTGCGAATTAGTTTGGGACCATACAACGCTAACCCTAAGGCAATACCCACCGCGCCGATGATCATCACCCAGAGAGGAATCGCTGCCTTGTTAGCAATACCGCCGTACAGGAGCGCGTCGTTAATGGCTGCTAGCGGACCGATCGCATTGGCAACGTCGTTGGCACCGTGAGCAAAACTAAGCATGGCCGCAGCAAAAATGAGCGGAACAGTGAACAGACGGTTTATCGCATGTTTGTCATTTTCCATTTGCCGGGTGCTTCGGCTAATTAGCGGCCGCATTACGGCATACACCAGTACAGCGACGAGAAACCCCATCAATACAGTGACACCAAATTCCACCGCCCATAATTTTTTTAGGCCTTTTAACAGGAGGTAAGTTGAAAAGGTTCCAGCCATTAACGCGACCAGAAGAGGGACCATCTGCCTGGCAGCCGCGAGCTTATCCTCCCGATAAGTAATAGTGCGCTTAATCAGATAGAGGAAACTCGCTGCGATCACCCCGCCAATCACCGGCGAAATTACCCAGCTGGCCGCAATCGCTCCCATTTTCGACCAGTCGGCAATCGCAAACCCACCCGCTGCTATACCCGCACCCAACACACCACCAACAATCGAATGGGTAGTGGACACTGGTGCGCCCAGCGCGGTCGCCACGTTCAACCAGATAGCGCCTGAAAACAGCGCGGCAATCATTAACCAGACAAAAGTATCGGTATTGGCAATCATCTGTGGATCAATGATCCCCTTCTTGATAGTGCCCACCACATCACCGCCAGCAACCACCGCACCCGCGGCCTCAAAGATGACCGCGATGACAATCGCACCTGCCATGGTTAACGCCCCGGACCCAACCGCGGGACCGACGTTATTGGCAACATCGTTGGCGCCGATGTTAATCGCCATATAACCGCCAATCATGGCAGCAACCACCAGCATGTAATCCGCTTTAATTCCGGCGCCGGTAAACAGGACTATGCCAACAATGAACATCAGTGCCGCGCCAGTCCGCAGTAACTCACGGCGAGCCAGCAAGGTTGCAGAAAAATTATTCTGATCAGGTTGAGACATAAAAAACGACTGCCTGTTGGTTAAAGAGTCATCGGAAAATCGGGAATAAATACGGAGAGTTTTCAGAAGTAGGAGTTAAGGGGTTTACACCCTTTCAGGGAGTTAAGCGTATTTTCCTGGCCTGGTCATCAGTCCCCCAACCGGGACCTGCAGGTTTTTATCCCGCTCACACGCCCGCAGACTGGTCGCGTCTGCGAACACCTGGTGGTGAAACCGGATAGCGAAAATATCAATGGAGATTAGTGAATGAGTAATAGGCCCGGCTCAATCAATGCCATTTTTTGGCCGGAAATTATCTCAAAATTTGACCGGTTTGCGGAAGGATTTGAAACCGTCAGCAACGAATGCCAGGAGCGGACCTGGCATTTCTACCCGGGCCTGCCATTGCCCCACAACCCGGACGGCTGCACGCCAGTCATTTGCCCCTGAACAGGCGTAATCTGGACGAAAAAAAACCCTGCGGGTTAATCACCCGCAGGGTTTCTGTTAAGCAGTCAGTTCGCTTGACGCGATCCTTGCTTATTTAATCAACCGCGGTATTGCCTGCGGCTGAAAGTCTTTGACTTCCAGACTGGCATCGTTCAGAAACGACTCAGCCTCGGGAGCTGCAAACACGATACTGGCGTGCAAACGTTGCAGATCAATAACGGGAACGTAGGTAACCGTCTGCGACCAGGTCCCGTCCTGACGAAGGGTCGGGCGATAGTTACAGTTCTCTATCCGCCACATATCACCCTTGCGGTCATAAAACTCCTGCCAGTGAATCATCGGCGAGTAGATATCCGCATCGTAATACTGGACTTTTTTACTCAGCAGGTGACCTTTCGGTGGCGTTGCTTCAACCACAAAAACCTCGCGCGGCTCCCAATCATCGAGAATGTTCCAGTAAGGCGCATTATCAAGATCAATCATCGGGAATCGAGCCTCTGCGCTATCCGCTTCGGGTGCCACTTCGATGGTGGAGTGAGCACTGGCCATAATCCAGCGTTTGCCCACCAGTTTCCAGTCTGCATACCAGGCCGGATCAACGGCCATCCCAAAAGCCTCGTCATTCAACAGGTCAGTGGCAGACAGTGGATCTGCCCAGGCACGGCTGGAGAGACGGCGGACGCGACGCACTGCTTTGATGTAAGCATACACATCGGGCAATCGAGCATCATCATAGGAGACCGTAACCACTCCGGTACCGCGGGTATCCTCGGGATATTTGTTAAGCACCACTTCATACTTGACGACATCATCCTCAAGCTTGTGGGGTTTGGCGGTGCGGCCGGCCGTTAACAGACGGGCAAAACGCCAGCGCTGCTCCCGCTCCAGTCCTTTTTCACCGTCGATAATGGCGAAGACCATCGGGTTATAGTCCACCGCATCGGCATACCAGGAACCGCGAGAAAAGTTATAAGCAACCTTAATCCCGTCGGCCGGGTTATTGGCATCGATATCGGCAAAGGGCATGCCTGAGACATGGCCTTCCAGCACCCGGGTCTCCGGGTTGACCGAGGCTTGACCAGCGTACTTTTGGGTCGCTTCAATCAGCCGTTCATCGGTCTTTATCTCGCCCGTGTGACGCAACCGCATCTGCATGCCGTGCTCACGAATCATTCGCACCTGACTCGGAGTCAGGAGGTCGCCGAGGACCTTACCATCGAGAGTCTGCGCGCTAAGCTGGTCCAGATTAGCGGCGTTTAAAATCGTACCGGGTTCAATTTCTGCGCTGTGACTGCTGGCGCTTGCAATGAGCGCAACTCCACCCACCCACGCGGCAATCCGAGATCGCTGTTTGGCCATTATTAAATCCTTTTAATCAATTAACTAAACCGCCTGGGTTAACTCAGACCTCCCGCCCGAACCTCTCCTTACCCAAGCACTGCGAATGACCGCAGGGATACCCCTAAACGATCGTTCATAACCGCAATTTTAACCTAGTTTTGTGCAGTGCAGCGAAAAAGCGGGTGGCTGGGCCGGATTTATACTGGTTAATTATTGAAGGGTAATTCAGTCCGTTTCACCGTTAAAAACCTGCTGCTCCTTCGACAGCCTTAAACAGGCAAGTTACTAGGTTATGGTGTTATCCATGGCGTGGCGCTACACCGGCAGAAAAACCGCTGAAGCGACGGAGCGCATCAGGTTTTTAATTTGAATATTACGCTGTTCAGCAACCATCAAAGCCATCATATCGAGCTGGCCGATCAGCTTGCCGAACAAGCGTTCATAGCTCAGGTTCACCTCGGGCCCCAGACCATTACTTAGCAGCCACGGCTGACCATTAGCTCGGGTATGGTGCGAGAGCCGCCAGAGCACTATTTCAACATTCCGTGCGCTGTTATAAAACTTCTGTGGGTCCAGAGGTGTATCCAGGTAATAAAATTCAGTCTGCTCGTTATAAGCACTCATGACCATATTTCGTAGCCCAGTCATTAGTGTTAACACCCGGTCACCCCGATATGCTTCGTCGAACGCCTGATTTAACAGCTCGACTGACGGCAAGGGAACGGCATGGGCGGTGTCGTACGCAACCGGATGCAACGGCTGATCAACACTCTGCGGCCCGGCCGGGAATAACTCCCTGAGTCGGCTGTCGATAGAGGCACCCGACACTTTGTACAGCTCACGAGGATTGCGTCGATAAAGCTTACGGGTCAGCTCCTGCAGGTAGACCAGCGTCTGCCGCTGATGAACTTCCACCAGCACATTTAGATCCGATTTCATCACCGAATCGATAGAAAATGCCTTGCCTTTAACTTTGCCCGCTGAGGGCTGACAACCGCTCATGCCCGCGCCAACCAGTGCAATCAGCACCACCGAGCAAGCGACCATACCGGCTTTTCCGTCGATGATTTCCTTACCGAAATCCAATACCCGAATCCCCATGAGCGGCCACCATCTCACCCGATAATCATTAAATTGACACGATACCCGGAAATATTAGCCAGCCGCTGACGCATACTATGTCACCGCGATCCAGCCATCACTCTAAACAGACCAGGACGAGAACGGGCATTACCGGTGCCTGAGCCATTGCCATGCAGCCCATTATCGAAGCAACCCAACTGATTAAAAAGTATACCGATGTCACTGCAGTCGATGGCATCAACTTTTCGGTGCCAACGGGTTGTTGTTTCGGGTTGCTGGGCCCCAATGGCGCGGGGAAAAGCACCACCATCGAGCTGCTTGAAGGACTAATCACCCCCACATCCGGATCTATTCTCTACAAGGGCAAACCCATCGGCGCGCAGTTTCGCCAGGAAGCCGGTATTCAGTTCCAGTCAACGGCACTGCAGGATTTTATTACCGTGGGCGAAACCCTGGCCCTGTTTCACCGCCTGTACGAGCGCCAGATGGACCTGCAGCAGGTGATCGAACTTTGTGATCTGCAGGACCTGCTTAAACGGGATAATCGCAAACTCTCTGGCGGCCAACGCCAGCGGTTACTGCTGGCCATCGCCCTGGTCAACGATCCCGAGATTCTTTTTCTTGATGAACCCACCACCGGCCTCGATCCCCAGGCCCGGCGTAATTTCTGGGAACTGATCAGTCGAATCAAGAAGGCGAACAAAACCATCCTGCTGACCACTCACTACATGGAAGAAGCGGCCATCCTGTGCGATGAATTAATCATCATGGATAGTGGCAAAATTATCGCCGAGGGCACACCGGACAACCTGCTTGATCACCACTTCAATGACGTCATCATTCAGCTGCCCAGCGAGCTATTACCGGACCCACTACCCGACGCCTTTCCCGCCCAATTGCTGCACCGGGACGACCTGGTTGAACTCACGACCGACCAGGTTGACGGGGTGATCAATGAACTGGTCCAGCGAGGCGTGCCGCTACAGCAACTGCGCATCCGCTCACGTACGCTCGAGGACCTGTTCCTGCAACTCACCGGTAAGGAGCTACGGTCATGATTCGGCGTTTCCTCGCGCTGTTGCAGGCGCGCAACATGGAGTTTCTGCGAGATCGTTCATCCCTGGGCTGGAATATTGCCTTTCCAATACTGCTGGTGTTTGGCCTGGCGTTAATTTTTAACGACGGTGAGCGAGCAATATTTAAAGTTGGCGTGCTAACCCACTCTTCCCTCGAACAGGTCGATCATCCCATTCTCGACGACCCTCACATCGAGTTTTTTGTGGTCAATAACGAACAGGAGGCAGTCCGTAAAGTCCGTCTTCACAAAATTGATTTACTACTTGATCCGACCGCACCGGGTCGTTACTGGGTCAACCAGCAATCTCAGAAAGGGCATTTTCTGGAGATCCAGTTGCTGGCAGGTAGCCCTGAAACACCTGAGCGGGTGGAGGTCGATGGCGACCCTGTCCGCCTGATCGACTGGCTGATGCCCGGTATTCTGGGCATGAATATGATGTTCAGCTGTCTGTTTGGAGTCGGCTACGTCGTGGTTCGCTACCGTAAAAGCGGGTTCCTGAAACGGCTCAATGCCACCCCGACGCGGGCCATTGAGTTCCTGGCCGCACAGGTTTTTTCGCGACTGCTACTGATTATGACGCTCACTGCAGCCGTCTTTGTCGGTACCGATCTGATCCTCGATTTTCGGATGGAAGGCAGTTATTTACTGCTCTTTACAACCGCCGCACTCGGTGCCATGGCATTAATAGCCATGGGGCTAATGATCTCCGCCCGAGTCAGCAGCGAGGAGCTGGCTGGCGGATTACTTAACTTTGTCACCTGGCCGATGATGGTGCTCTCCGACGTATTCTTTTCGATGGAAGGCAGCCATCCGGCCATCGTCACCCTCGCCAAATTCCTGCCACTAACCCAGTTAATGCAGGCGAGTCGTGCGGTTATGCTCGAAGGCGCCGGGTTTGCCGAGGTGCTACCACAGCTGGCCGCCCTGGCTACCATGACTCTGGTGTTTCTACTGCTCGGAGCCTTCTGGTTCCGATGGCGTGGGGATTAGCAAGCTACCGGACCCATCGTCAGGATCCGGGCCTAATAGCACTGCAATCCAGCGGCTGCTGTCACTGCTTTCCAGTGCGATCTTAACGATCATGGTCAGGGGGACTGAGAGCAGCATACCGACGGGCCCCAGTAGCCAGCCCCAGAAAACCAGTGACAGAAACACCACCAGCGTCGATAACCCGAGGCCACGCCCGAGAAAACGGGGTTCGACCACGTTACCCATCAACAAATTGACCACCAGATAACCCGCACCCACCGCCAAAGCGGTACCACCGCCGAGCTGAATATAAGCCAGTAGCAGCGCCGGCACGGCAGCAATAATGGAGCCGATATTGGGAACAAAGTTAAACAGGAGCGCCAGCAATCCCCAGAGCAGCGGGTAATCAACCCCCAGAATGGCTAACCAGGCAGCCACCAGTAGACCGGTAGCCAGGCTTACCCAGCTCTTCAGCGCCAGGTACTTGTTGACCGCTTCGGTAAAGCCCTCCAGCTTCTCCGACACATCGGATTCACCCTTAAGTGCTACTTTAAGTTTATTGGGTAAACCACTGACTTCAAACAAAATAAATATAACCGTCATCAGGATTAGAAAGGTATTCGTCAGCACACCGCCAAGACCAGCAAGGGTATTAGAAACCATACCCATGGCGGCAGCCGGGTCGAAGCGCTCCTTGAGGGCCGCCGGTGATACCTCCAGCCCCACCTTATTGGCCAAACGCGCCACGGTTCCCAGCTCACTGCTGAGCCGCTGCTGGTACTCCGGCAAGGAACGGCTGAAATCGGTCACCGAGCCCCCAACAAAGGTGCCAATTAGATAGCCCACCAATATCAATCCGCCAATAATCAGCGCCACGGCGCCTGCCGTCGGCACTTTGTGGCGAGTCAGCCAGAACAGGGGCGGCGCACAAATAATGGCGATAAAAATCGCCAGTAAAAACGGCACCAGCAATTCCGCTGCCATTTTCATTCCCGCAATGGTGACCACCAGGCTTGCGGTAACCATCAGCACCCTGCCCACTGAGCGGGATTCGGAGGAGTCAGTCATGACGATTGGTCCTGTTTAATGTAATGGCCAGCCTTAAGAGAGCCGCGCGCGGCGCCCCATGATGAGCTTGTGGATGGCCGAAGTGATTGCGACAATCGCCACTACAGATTAACTCAGCGCTCCCCATTGAATCATCAAACCATCGAAATATGTCGCTCGAATGACCCGCGCAAAGCTCAATTCAACCGTCAGCCCCGAGATCATCGCTCAGGTCGAGCAGGCCGAAACCTATCTCTGCAATCACGACCCGCGACTCGGGGCAGTGATTCGCGACCTCGGGCCCTGCAAACTGGCCAGCTACCTGATGGAACCCTTTGACGCGCTGGTCTGGACCGTCGTCGGTCAGCAGATATCCAGTGCAGCGGCAGCCAGCATCACCAATCGGCTGCGCCAGCTGGCCGGCGGCCTGTTTACGGCTGACGCATTATCAAAGCTCGGGGAGGATGAGCTACGCGGCGCCGGGCTGTCACGCAACAAAATTCGCACCATCACTGAGTTATCCGCCAAGGTCCTCAGCACGGAAATCGATCTAAAAGCCCTCGCCGACCAGCCGGACGAGGTAGTGATGAAACAGCTATGCCAGCACTACGGCATTGGCCCCTGGACCGTGGAGATGTTCCTGATCTTTGGCCTGAGCCGCATGGATGTTTTCTCAGGTGGAGACCTGGCGCTGCGCAAGGCCATCGGTCTGCTGTACGACCTCGACAATCCGCCAGACGTCCAGGAGAGCAATCGCCTGGCCGAAAACTGGGCTCCCTACCGCACCGTTGCCAGCTGGTATTTATGGCGCACGGTTGATCCGCTAGCCTGAGAAACTCAGGCGACCACTGGTCGCAAGGTAATCGCTTTTTCCGGACACGCCTGGGCGCAGAGATTACATCCGTGGCAGTCCTCCGCTCTCACCGCATAAGCCTGTTTACCACCGTGTGCCCAGGTTTTTATTTTGCCAATCAATGACTGGCCCGCCTTGTCCTCGGGCTTCAGTGGATGAATTTCAAAGACGTTATAGGGACAGACATCAAGACAGTCACCCTTCGCTTCGCACTTGTTACGGTTGATATCGGGAAATACCCGCCCCGCCTCTTCGCTGCATGAATCCGTCATCTCCTCTCCCCCCGTTTGGTCAGGCTACAAGAGCCTGATCCTGTTTCAGAAACCCTGTAAAACTCTACCGTTTAATCTTGGCCCAGCTATCGCGCAGGGTCACGGTGCGATTAAACACCGCCTGCCCATCCGCCTCGCCATCCACGCAAAAATAACCCAGCCGCTCAAACTGATAGCGAGTCCCTGCCTCGGCTCCGGCCAGGCTCGGTTCGAGCTTTGCGTTGGCCATGACCTGTAATGAATCCGGATTTAACAGCTGCAGAAAATCGTCCCCTGCCGCAGCCGGATTAGGCTCACTGAAGAGTCGGTCGTAAAGTCGCACTTCCGCGTCCACCGCATGGGCAACGGAGACCCAGTGAATGGTGCCCTTCACCTTACGGCCATCGGGCGAGCTACCACCGCGAGTCGCCGGGTCGTAGGTGCAGTGAATTTCAGTGATTTCCCCATCGGCATCTTTAATGACATCGGTGCAGGTAATGTAATACCCGTATCGCAACCGCACTTCGCGGCCCGGCCCGAGGCGAAAGAACTTTTTAGGCGGCTCTTCCATAAAATCATCACGCTCAACCCAGAGTTCACCGCTAAAAGGCAGCTCGCGGCTGCCCATCTCCGGGTACTGGGGGTGGTTCTGAGCGGTTAAATATTCAACCTGCTCCGCCGGGTAGTTGGTAATCAGCAGCTTTAGCGGGTTAATCACGCCAAGCACCCGGGGGGCAGCTTCCAGGTCTTCACGAATACAGCTCTCAAGCACCCCCATTTCGATAACGTTGTCGTGGCGGGTAACGCCAATGCGCTGACAGAACTCTCGAATCGCCGCCGCCGTATAACCGCGTCGACGCAGGCCAGAGATGGTCGGCATTCGTGGATCATCCCAGCCGGACACCTTCTGCTCAGCCACCAGGGTTTGCAGTTTGCGTTTGCTCATCACCGTGTAGTCAAGGTTAAGGCGCGAGAATTCAATCTGCTGCGGGTGGTGTTCAGTGTTGAGGGTGTCGAGCACCCAGTCATACAGGGGCCGGTGATCCTCAAACTCCAGCGTGCAGAGTGAGTGAGTAACGCCCTCGATGGCGTCAGACAAACAGTGGCTGAAGTCATACATGGGGTAAATACACCAGGCATCACCGGTAATCGGGTGGGTGGCATGCTTTACTCGATAGAGCGCCGGGTCACGCATATTGATATTCGGCGAAGCCATATCAATTTTGGCCCGCAGTAGCCGACTGCCATCGGCAAACTCACCGCTACGCATCCGCTCCAGCAGATCAAGGTTCTCTTCAACACTCCGGTCACGCCATGGGCTATTGCGTCCGGGTTCGGTTAGAGTGCCACGGTATTCCCGTACCTCTTCGGCGCTGAGATCACAGACATACGCTTTGCCCAACTCGATCAACTTGATCGCAAATTGATAAATCTGCTCAAAGTAGTCAGACGAGTGAAACAGGTTCTGTTGCCAGTCAAAACCAAGCCAGGCGACATCCGTCTTGATCGCCTCAACAAATTCCAGATCCTCTTTCGTCGGATTGGTATCGTCAAATCGCAAATGGCAGACGGCACCATCGTAGTCCCGAGCGATGCCAAAATTCAGGCAGATTGATTTGGCATGCCCAATGTGCAGGTAGCCATTCGGTTCCGGCGGGAACCGGGTCACTACTTTTCCGCCATTTTTTCCAGCGGCAACATCGGCGTCGATAATCTGGCGAATAAAATTACTGGCCTGAGGCGATTCAGAAGCCTGTTCAGAAGTTCGGTCGTCGGTCATGGGGCGATACAAGTCTCGATTAAACGTGAAAGCTGCCTGTTCAATTGATCAGCAAAGGAGGTAGCAGGAAACCTCTATTCTATCCAATCCCAGGGCATTCTCACGATTCGCGACGAGATTCCAGCTGATTAACCAGCCTCCCCTCACCGAGGGGCCCACGGTGTTAATAGAAACGCTCCGCAGCTTCTGCGCCGCTTGTTACCTGACTCGCGGAGCAGAGGGCGGTTGTCAGTAGCTCGATAGTAAACAACCGCAATTAATAAAGTGTTTCCCCCTGTCGCCAACACTGCAAATTAACACCGTCGAACCCGCCGTCTATTTGATGTTGCATTTACACATAATAGGCATAAAATGCGCATTATGAACAAAATAGTGAGCGATTTCTAATGCCTCCCGATAACGCCACCTCAAGGCTGCGCCTGGAAAACGGTATCGATAGCAGCGAACTACTCTCCAAAGCCCTGCGCAATCTGGGTAAGGAGATGGCCCTGACGCTTGCTGAGATCGGCACAGTTATTGGCAAAGATCGCAGCGCCATCAGCCGAGGAATCGATCCCTCCTCGAAAGCGGGGGAACTATCACTGCTCCTGATTCGCTGTTACCGCAGCCTCCACGTCCTCGTTGGCGGAGACACCGCCAATATTCAGCACTGGATGCACACCGAAAACCTTCACACCGGCGGTATTCCCGCCGAGCAGGTTCAGACCGTCAGCGGCCTGATGCGAATACTTGAGTACCTCGACGCCATGCGCGGAAAATCTTGACCATTAGCTGGGATAACTGCCTCAAACGACTCAAGCCCCGCCCTATCAAGGGCCAGCTGATTCGGGTTGTCGAGAGCCAGGAGCAGATCGCTACCAATGCGCTTGTGGACGATCTGCAGGAACAGGAGTTATTAGAAGAATTACTCGAAAACAGTAAACCGCCCAAAGCGCCAGGCAGTGAAAAACTCCATTACTTACTCGCGGCTCCGTTTCGTTATCCACCGCTTATGTACGGCTCCCGGTTCGGCCTGAAAACCCAACCCAGCCTGTTATACGGTTCACATCAGCTAGCCACCGCCTTTGCCGAAACGGCTTACTACCGGTTTCTATTCTGGAGCGGAATATCCTCCCCCCCTCCGGCAAAACTGGTGACCCAGCACACCATCTTCAGCGCCAACTACGCCACCAGGGCCGGTTTACAACTACAACAGCCGCCCTTTGCCCAGCACCAGGCAAGACTTACCCACCCATCCGATTATGCAGCTACTCAGCAGCTTGGCAGCGTCATGCGCGATACCGGCGTCGAAGCATTCGAGTTCACTTCTGCACGAGATCCCGAACAGGGAGTCAACGTTGGCCTGTTTTCACCGGCAGGATTGTCGTCCAGAAGACCCCTGTCACAACGGCCGGGGCTCTGTCAGACCAGCGCCACCGAGGTTTCTTTCTCCTCCATGACCGATGGCAACACCTACCGATTCGAGTACCGCCTGTTCACCGAAAAAGGCGCATTCCAAACGCCAGCAATCATCGCCCCCAAAGCAAGAACAAGAGCAACCCCATGACCCTCGACTTTGAAGAACTCGACTATCAACCCACCCCGCTGGGTGACATCAGCCTGCGTCGCCGGGCAGAACCGCGTCTGGATAACCGCATTCTTTATGAAGTGAAACTCGGCGAGGAGTTCCTGATGTCGAGCCTGTTCACCGAAGCCGAAGAGCAGCTCGCCCATTTAGCACTCGCCCGGTTGAGCGATAAAAACCTGACTGTCGTCGTCGGTGGCCTCGGACTGGGATATACCGCCGCAGCGGCGTTAGAACACAGCGCGGTTTCATCCCTGCTGGTGATTGACGTAATGGCTCCGGTCATTGACTGGCATCGCCGTGGGCTGGTGCCAATGGGCGCCACGCTCACCAGCGACCCCCGCTGCCGGCTTATTGAGGCAGATTTTTTTGCCGTCGCCACCGATCCGGAAAAAGGATTTAATGACCGTGATACCGGGTTACCAGTGGATGCCGTCCTACTGGATATCGACCACTCCCCGGAACGTTGGCTTAACCCCGGCAACGGCGATTTCTATACCGTCAGCGGACTTGGGAGCATCGCCGCCAAATTGCGTCCCGGCGGCATCTTTGGACTCTGGTCCGATGACCCGGCCGATGAGCGATTTATGGCGCTGTTAGGCAGCGTTTTCCACTCCACCTCCGCCCATGAGGTTGCCTTCGAGAACCCCTATACCAACGCTGAATCAACCAATACGGTTTATCTCGCCCATACTGCCGACGATTAAAGTGGAAGCTGGACCCGAAATTTTGCTCCGCTGGTCCCGTTCCGACCGATTTCAAGCCGGCCCCCGTAGGAATCGAGTATGTCGCGGACGATCGCCAGACCGATGCCTTCGCCACTCACCTTAGAATCAGCCTTAACTCCGCGTTCGACAATCAGGTCGCCGGTTGCCGGATCAACCCCCGGGCCATCGTCAACCACCGCTAACTGCAGCAGCTCTCGATCGCTTTCACGCACCCGGCCAATCACGCAACCCACTTCAGTGGTCGCCCACTTGCAGCCGTTATCGAGCAAATTACCGAGCAGTTCCAGAAAATCTCCGGCATCGCCTGGGAACTGACAGTTTTGATCAAGCGTCACCTCGAACCTCAACTGCCTGTCGGCATAAACCTTTTTAAGACTGGCCACCAGCTGCTCAACCAGGGGCTCTACCCGAATCGGGGCTCGCATTGCCACGGGGCCAACCGTTGCTGCTTTTTTTAGATGGTATTCAACGGTCCGATCTATCGCATCGACCTGGCGCAGACTCTCGCCATCACCCATCACGCTATTTCGCAGGGCGGCAAGGGGCGTTTTGATGCTGTGAGCCGCATCCGCCAGCGCGTTACGATAACGCTCTAAATGGGACCGCTGCTGGTCCAGCAGGGAATTCAGGTTTTCGGTAAGCGGCACCAGTTCCACGGGGTAGTCCCCGGACAAAGCCTGTTGCTCTCCCGCCTTGATCCGCCCGATTTCATTCGCCGCTCGGCCTAGCGGCGCCAGTCCCCAACGCATCAACAGCCCCTGAATAACCAGTAACGATAAGCCGACTACGGTCAATCCGACGGCAACCGTGTTACGAAATTCACTCACCTCCTGAATCAGTGCCGCGTCATTTTCTGCAGCGCTGAAATTCAGCAGCACGGAGGAGCCATCCCCTTGCTCCCAATCCACCATCAGGCTAGTCCGATACCAGGTTTCACCATCCAGTTGGATTGAATCAAAGCGGCTTTCCCCCGGTGCCATATCCGGTGGGGGCGGGAACAATCCATTACCCATGGACGGCGATCGCCACAACGAACGCTGGTCGCCCGCAAAGACCTCTCCCACCAACCCGGAGTCCTCCTCCAGAAAACGGAACTGCGGAAACTGGTCTGGAAACAGCAGTTCCTCTTCGGTAGTCACTTCCGCCGTCGCCAACAGCCCGTAGATTTCGCTTAGTAACCGCTCATTGAGGGCCTGCTCCCCACTTTGCTGAAAAGCCTGAACCAGCACCAGCGCAATCACCGTGAACAGCAGCAACAACGCTGCCAGTGTGGCAGCCAGCATACGGCGCTTAATTGAACCGGAATCAGGCCTGTCGGGGGATGACAAATCGATACCCTGCGCCACGTGCTGTTTCAATTGGCTGGCGAGTCCCGTCGGGATCCAGTTTGCTACGCAACCGGCGCACGAAGACTTCGATCACATTGCTATCGCGCTGCTCCTCATCGGCATAAAGGTGTTCCGTCAGCAGGGTTTTCGATAGCACCTCCCCGGCATGCAACATCAGATACTCAAGCAGTCGGTATTCGAACCTAGTCAGATCGAGGGTAACGCCACTGATCGTCATCTGCCCTGCCCGGCGGTCAAGCTCGTAGGGCGGACAGCGGATCAAATCCTGAGACCAGCCACTGGCGCGGCGTATTAGCGTCTGTAACCGGGCGATTAGTTCCTGCATCACAAACGGCTTGACCAGGTAGTCGTCGGCCCCTGCCTCCAGGCCGGCCACCTTATCCTGCCAGGCAGTGCGGGCGGTGAGGATCAATACCGGGACATTAACCCCGGCCTGACGCCATTCGGCAATAATCTCCATTCCGTTTTTACCCGGCAGACCCAGATCCAGCACCACCGCATCACAGGGATAGTTAAGGCCAAAATGGAGCCCCTCTTCGCCATCAGCTGCCTGATCAACTACAAAGCCGGCTTCATTCAGTGCCGTGGCGAGCTGCTCGCGTAGTACCGCGTTGTCCTCAACAACCAGTATTCTCATGAACCAGTCCCGAGATTCAAACTCGCCATTGCCTGAAGTTAACTCATTGGTTCTGATCTTTGTTAATGACCATATCACGCACCCGACCATCTTTGGTCAGCACCCGAACTTTTGTCCCGTTACCCGATGCCGGTCGGGTCGACAGCACCCGAGAATCGGCAGCCGGCCGCGAAGGCGTATGGATACGACTCGATGTACGGCTTTTACTCGCTCCGGTTGTTTCATTGCTATCGGCAGCCCGGACTCCACCCGCCCAAAACAGGCTTAGCCCCAGCAGTAGTGCAAAGCCTTTGTGGCCGGCGAGTCGTTGAGTCTGTTTCATTGGCGGTAACCAGCTTTAAATAATTGAGCCAAACCATACCCCTTAAACGGACAAAAGACTAACCTTCAGCGACGACCGGGGTTGTGGCCAGCGTGCCCCCGGTGCGACCCGCTGGAGAAATGACCATTGCGGTGGGAATAACCCTGATGGCCTAAACCGCGGTAGGAATTCTTTTTATTCTGTAACCAGCGTTTGTTGACCGACTGGCCATAACGATGGGCATCGCGTTGGCCGTGAGCGTACCCTTTCTTATACGTCCGGCCCTTGCTGTGACTTTTGTGCTGATACCCACGGCGGTTATAGTCGCCCCAATACTGGTTTCTGTACTGGCGGCTGGTGTACGGATTTGATATGCCAAACCCAAAAACCCGCAATCGAGCAACAGAGTCGCTGCTATAAACCCGGTAGCTAACACTGCTCTGGTAATCCGATGCTTCGCTGGTCGCCGGGACCAACAGCAACATCCCGCCCAACAGCAAACTACCTAACACCGCTTTCCTAACCGGAAAGGCCCGGTAACCCGTCAAACTCTTCATCAGCTGCTACCTCCTGATAAGCCACCGGAAATCCCGGATGCCGGAAGCTTAACGAGGTGATGCTGAACCGAAACTGAATGATCTTGAGGCTACCGGATGCGTCCAGTAATAGGACTGAACGCACCCGGCTACCGAAACGGTTAAAGTTTGATGCAGACGTTCGTCAGCTCGGTATAAAACTCCAGCGAGTAGTGACCACCTTCCCGACCAATCCCGGACTGTTTGGCGCCGCCAAACGGGGTGCGTAGATCACGCAGAAACCAGCTATTAACCCAGCTAATTCCCACTTCCATCTGCATCCCCACCCGATTGGCTTTCGACGCATTTTCAGTCCAGACCGCGGAGGCCAGGCCATAGGGACTGTCGTTTGCCATGGCCACCGCTTCCTCTTCGGTATCAAAGGGAGTGATGTGGCAACAGGGGCCAAATATCTCTTCGGTCATGGGGATCGCGTCTTCTGCCATCCCGGTCCAGATGGTGGGTTCAATCCAGTTGCCTCCGGCCAGCTCGGCGGGCATTTCCGGCACGCCACCACCGGTGACGACGGTAGCACCAGCTTCTACCGCTTTCTGGTAATAACCAAGCACCTTGTCACGGTGGGTCGCACTAATCAGTGGGCCCATGGTGGTTTCCGGGTCTTCAGGGCGGCCAAACTTGTAGCTCTCGGCTTCAGCTTTCAGACGTGCCACAAATTCATCAAATATTGGCCGCTCAACGTAGACCCGTTCGGTGCCCAGACAGACCTGACCACAATTAACAAAGGCCGAACGCACCGTGCCTTCGATCGCTTTATCGAGATCCGCATCGGCAAAAACAATCGCCGCGTTTTTACCGCCCAGCTCCAGGGAGGCATCACGCAGACCAACGGAGGCGGCTTCTGCCACCCGCTGACCGGTTGCGGTCGATCCGGTGAAGGTAATCGCATCCAGGCCAGGATGGGATATCAGCTGATCACCGACGCGGGAGCCAGGTCCCAGCACCGTATTAAACACGCCCTTGGGCACCCCGGCGTCGTTCATGATCTCGCCAAGTAGAGTCATGGTCAGCTGGGTCTCTTCCGATGGCTTAACGATCACGGTGTTTCCGCAGGCCAGAGCAGGACCAATTTTCCAGGTCATTAGCAACAGCGGTAGATTCCACGGACCGATTACCCCGATCACCCCCTTAGGTTTGCGTACCGTGTAATTAAGCGCTCCGGTGCCGTCCGGCGTCGGCATGTGGAAGGCCTCATCAGCAACGTTTTTGATGGTGTCAGCAAAAATTCTGAAATTGGCCGCACCTCGAGGAATATCCACGTGGCGAGCGAGCGAGTAAGGTTTGCCGGTGTCGAGACACTCGGCCTCCAGAAATTCTTCGAACCGCGCCTCAATGCCGTCGGCAATCTTGTACAGAATCTCCACCCGCTGCTGAATACCCATACTGCCCCATTCACCCTTCAGGGCAGCTCGAGCCGCATTCACTGCTTCATCAACCTGCTCGGGCGTTGCCACTGAGTAAGGCGTAATCAGCTCGCCCGTGACCGGACTAGTAATATTACGTTGTTCCTCCGAATCGACATATACACCATTAATAAAACTTGATATTTTCATTTAATAAAACCTCTTAACATATTCATTAACAAAGTAAAACAGCCACGAAAAAAGAGCTTTCGAAGCGTTTTAATATTCAGATTTCTGCTGGATTGACAGCGTTTGGGAAACGGGTTTGGGCAGTGAACTTGCCGACCGGCATCACCCTGTGGGTATCAACGAAATGGATGCACGGCCCACTATTATCGCTCAGGAAAGCCACCGGAAAACAGCCCCTCGCGACAGTAGCGCTTCTGGGGCCAGTCTGGAATCGTCAATTTAAAAGCGTTGAACCCACTCCATGACAATTCTGTTGCGAATTTTTCACACCAGCGGCCGCCAGTTCGCGACCACCGCTTCAGAGGAACCCAATGAAGTGCTCGAGGGGAATTCCGGATTCGCCTTCACTTCCAGCGTTCAGCCTTTTTGGGTTGATACCAGCTCCACGGTGTTACCGTCCGGGTCCTTAATATAGACCGTGCGGCAAACCCCCTGAGCGCCGTATCGTTCGCTAAACTCCGGCACGTCGATACCGTGGGACTGCAAATAAGCCGTGAGGGCCTGCTCCGATACCGGCTTCACCTGAAGACAAAAATGGTCCAGGTTATTGCCCTCGGGTTCAGGCGCTGCGCCACCGGCCCGGCCAAGCGTAGAATCCACTGTCACCAGGTCTATCATCGCATTACCGGCGCGTAACTGGGTGAGTCCAAATTCAACCGAACTCTGCTGCTCCACCGCGCACCCCAGCACGCCGGCATAAAAAGTTAGCATCCGTTCCAGCTGGGTAGTTCGCAGGACCAGGTGGTCAATACCGGCTATCTCAATCATTACAATTCCTAACCTTTACCATCAATCTCCGCCGCCGGGCCATCAACCAGCCACCAGATGATCAACTGGCTCATCGGCGATTTTCAGACTCGTCCCCCCAAGCGCTCTGGCCACCGGGCAGCGCTGAGCAATTTCACCGAGTCGGCCAAGCTGATCTGTAGAAAGCCGGTTGTCTGCACGAATCCTGCGAATAATCCGATCCGGGCCGTCCCCAGGCAGGTCATCCTCGCCCGCGCGGTGATAAACCACCTCAACCTGAAGATTTTTGAGCGGCCATTCTTTACGATTGGCGTACATACGCAACGTGGCAACGGTGCAGGTAGCCAGCGCCGAGGCGAGCAACTCGAAGGGACCAAAACCTTGCCCCTCGCCGCCCACCCCCGGTGGTTCATCACTATAAGTCTGCTGACCCCGGTCGTTAACCACGCGGCTACGGTATCCATCACCCTCGGCGACCACCGTTACCCGTCGAACAGGAGCAGCGCTCACACTCCAAACGCCTTCTGACAGAAATCGGGATAAACCGGCGCCAATGCACGGCACACGTCTCCCCGTAGTCGTGTCAGCTGGTCCGCAGACGGTATTGGTGTGATGGGAGGCTGTTCAGTGGTGTCAAACTCAAATCCGGTACGGTCGTACACCTCTTCCAGCGTATGTCCCGGATGAATACTGTGCAGTCTGAATCGGGCTTTCTCGGCGTTAAATTCCATGACAACCAGTTCCGTTACCAGCCAGCGGGGGCCGCCCACGCGATATTGATTAGCCGGACTGGTACCGGGGGCACTGACGAAATCCACCTTTGGCACTAGCACTCGACGGGAGTGTTCCTTACGAAACAGCACCACGTTAGGCACCAGATGGTAAAGATAGGCGGAGCCGAAACTGCCGGGCAAACGCAGCTTGGAGCCCGGGTAATCCCCAATCCCCACCAGGTTGATATTGGCCTGACCATCGATCTGTCCACCGCCCACGAAAAAAGCATCCATTCGACCCTGAGCCGCAAAATCAAACAGTTCCTTACCGCCGTCAGTGAACTGCATGAATTCACGGCTGCCGAGAATAGTCACCTCGGCTGATCCACCGGACTGTGACTGGATCAGCAGGGCTGCGCTGGCCGGTATTGGGGAGTTGGCCCCTACCACCAGGTGGCCGGCATCAAGCACTCGTTCCGCCAGCGTAACGGCAAGAAATTCCTCGGTGCTGTAATCCAAATTACCGCTGGCTGAAGGCGATGCGCTCATTGATTCACCCCCGCTAACTGGATCTTTTGCTCCTCCAGATACTGGAAAAAGCCCTCCTCGCTACGCGCCAGTTTTTCGTAGCGGATCAGGTGCTCGCTGTCGGTGACGCTGCCATCACCGAAGAAACCCAGTGGACGCATCCCTCCCGGTGCCAGGGAGGTCCCGGTAATATAAAAGTGCGGGATGGTGCCGGCGGCGTAAACGGGATCAGCCAGCAGGTCGCCGTCGTAATTCTCTTCTACTGTCACCAGCGTGGTGGCGGAAGCATGGGCCATTAGCATCAACTCCCGACGCACCCCTACCCAGACATTGCCACGACTATCGGCCAGCGGCGCATGAAACAGGGCGACATCCGGGCGGATGGCCGGCACCAGAAGGATCGGGTCATCTTCGCCATAAGGATTGTCGATTACCTGCCACTGGTCACGCAGGGCCACCAGGTCTGAACCCAGAATGCCGCGAATCGGCATGAACGGAATTCCCTTTTCTGCCGCCTGCAATCCTGACTGAATCGCCGGGCAGGTCGCGTCCATCATCTGCAGGCGCCCCTGTTGCGCCCATTCTCGAAATCGCGGCGCGAGGCCGATTTCGCCCAGGGAAACGCCAGCGGCTTCCATGATTTTCACGCAACCGGCACCGATTAGAAGATCGGCCTGTAACCCCGCTTGCGGAACCGCCACCAGGTGCAGGTCGCGAACACCACGGGACAGTAGCGCGAAGGTCGCCGCCATGGCCACGCCGCTGTAATCCGGTGGAATCGCGACTCGGGCACCATCGTCAATCTGCGCGACAAGCTGTTCGAGCGGTTGCCAACTCACGAGTCGGCCTGCTTGATAATGAGCATTTTAGTCTTCAAATTAGAACGCTCCAGTGCTCCGAAGGGCACAAGGGTAATGGCAGTGGGTACTTTTAGTAGCTCGCTAATGCGCTTCTGGATGCGCGTTACGAGGCCAGCTTCATCAATACCGGTCCCCTGTCGATCCAGCTCGACGGTTATATTCAGCGGCGGTAAAACCCGCGGTGGCGGTGCATCCAGCAGGATCTGGATCTGCCCGGAGACATCCGGCTGGAATTCCGTAACAACACTCTTAAGGGCCGCAGGATAAACCTTAACGCCCTTAATATTTAGCAGATCGTCTACCCGGCCGACAATATCAATCCGCGCACCAAATTCACCGCAGCCGGGGCATTCATTCACCTGCAGCTTGAGCAGATCGCCGGTGGCATTACGAAATGCCGGCCCCGCCTGGTATTCCAGAGCAGTATGAATGGCTTCACCAACCACGCCGTCCGCCAGCGCTAACGGCTGCTTGGTCTGCGGGTCGATCAGGTCGTAGCGAAAGCAGTACTCCTCGGCCATATAGTGCATTCCGTGATGCTGCTCACTGTTACAGGAGATAGTGCCGTTGTGCCAGGCTCCGCCGGTGAAGTCATACAGCATGGCACCGTACTCATTCATCAGCCGCTGACGCACCGCGGGGATTCCCGCCCCCGGCTCGCCCGCGCATGCAATCACCTCTATACCCAGCTCCCCCACTGGCACACCAATCTCTTTTTCAGACCTTTCGATCAGATGAGTCGCCAGCGACGGCGTTGCCATTAATACCCGGGGCCGGGTTAGTTGAATGTAGCGCAAAATCTTAGCAATGCCGGCCTCTGCACCCACTGCAATGGGTCGCGCACCATAAGCCTCCAGCGCCTGCACCACCGTAACTCCAGCCAGCCACATACTTAACCCAAACGCCTGCAGCACCGTATCGCCGGGCTGAATGGTGGCCATTTTAAACAGTCGGCCGAGCACCTCGTGGGTAATCTGTTGATCCTTACGGGTGAAGGTGTAAAACGTCGGATCACCGCTGGTGCCGGACGTGGCCGCCACATGGATCACCTGATCCAGCGACGCACAGAGATGCATGCCAAAGGAATGCCCGTGTTGCTGGAGAGAATCGGACTGGCTCGTGCGGTGATCAGCCTTCGTCATCATCACCGGCAGGGCGCGAAACGCATCCATCGAATCGACATCGCGCGGATCATTGACCCCGGCCGCCTGCAAACGACTTCGAAAAAACTCTGCATTTTCATAGACATAAGCAGTCTGTTGACGCAGTTTGGCGAATTTAATCTCCATCTGATTCGCCAGATACTCTTCAGCAGTCATAATGGTCGTGTTCCAGTTTAGGGTCGATTGCCATGAGTAAACAGGCAGTCAGTATGCCTGCCCAATCACAGGAGGTCGGAAAGTTTAACAAGCCAAGTCATCGTCGCTCTTCCGGTGAGAGCCCATCAATGCTTCTCAACCGGAATCTCATCATTCTATTTGCCGCCCAGAGTCTGGCACTAAGCTGCGCACCCGCGGCGGTGCTAATGGGTGGGCTGGTAGGCGCTCTACTGGCACCGAGTTCAGCCTGGATTACCTTTCCGGTGGCAGCCTCAATTATTGGCACCGCCGCCGCGACCGTACCCGCAGCACTTTTAATGCGCCGTTTTGGCCGTCGCGCCGGCTTTATCGGATCCGCACTGCTCGGATGCATCGCCGCGCTGATTGCGGCCTGTCTCTTATACACATCTGACGCTGCCGACGAAGAGGATAGTGTAGATC
>CAJXVN010000021.1 GCA_913060775.1 uncultured Gammaproteobacteria bacterium
ATCTACACTATCCTCTTCGTCGGCAGCGTCAGATGTGTATAAGAGACAGCACTGGACCCTTATACCAGCCACGGCCAGGATGGTCTGGTGGATGAGAGCAATTACGTGGATAACGATTCGACCGTTGCCGCGTTGGTCAACCAGGCCCTCTGCCATGCTCGTGCCGGGGCTGACATAGTTGCACCTTCTGACATGATGGATGGGCGTATTGGCGCTATCCGTCGTGCGCTTGAGCACGACGGTCACGTTGCGACCCGGGTACTCGCCTATTCGGCTAAATACGCGTCTGCTTTTTACGGTCCGTTTCGTGACGCGGTGGGGTCCGCTGCTAACCTGGCCGGAGGTGACAAAAAAACCTATCAGATGGATCCTGCCAACAGTGATGAGGCGCTTACAGAAATAGCCGCTGATCTGCGCGAAGGGGCCGATATGGTGATGGTGAAACCAGCGTTACCCTACCTGGATATTGTGCGTCGAGTAAAAGAGCAGTTTGGCGTGCCCACCTTTGCCTATCAGGTGAGTGGTGAATACGCGATGCTTAAAGCGGCCGCACAGAATGGCTGGCTTGACGAGCGGGCAACGGTTCTGGAGAGTCTGCTGGCAATCAGGCGAGCCGGAGCTGACGCAATTTTGACCTATTTTGCGGTGGATGCCGCGCGCTGGCTGGAAGATGCCGACGACTGATCAGTACGCCGTTTTTGGTCACCCAATCGGCCATAGCAAATCCCCGGCAATCCATCGAGCGTTTGCCGATGCGACCCAGCAGCGGCTCACTTATCGAGCGATTGAAGCGCCGTTGGAAGGGTTTACCGATGCACTCCATGCTTTCCGCCGCGAGGGTGGCTGCGGCTGTAACGTCACCGTGCCGTTTAAGGGTGACGCCTGTTCTGCAGCGGACTGGCTGGATCCGGATGCTGCGCTTGCTGGCGCGGTCAATACGCTGAGGTGGGATGAATCGGGTCGACTGCTGGGTTTTAACACCGATGGCAAGGGCCTGTTGCGGGACCTGCAGCAAAATCTGTCGGTCGAGTTAGCCGGTCGACGCGTGCTGATGGTGGGTGCTGGCGGTGCGGCGGCTGGGGTGATTGGTCCGCTGCTACAGGCGCAACCCGAAGAGCTAGTGGTCGTGAACCGGACCCATCAACGGGCAGAATCGCTGGTCGAGAAGTTTTCGGCTATCGCCGATGGGCGTTTAAAGACCGCACCCCTGCAGACTCCGGGCCTGGGTTACGATCTGGTTGTAAATGCCACCTCAGCCGGTTTGACCGGAGAAATGCCGACATTGCCTGATGGATTGTTTGGCGCCGACGGTTGGGCTTACGATCTGGTTTATGCGGATGCGCCCACTGCTTTTTTACGTTGGGCAGCGGCGGCCGGAGCCAGTCATCGGCACGACGGTCTGGGTATGCTGGTCGAACAGGCCGCAGAGGCTTTTTTTATCTGGCGAGGCATCCGGCCAGAGACTGCGTTGATTATCAGCGGGCTGCGTCCTTAGTCCCTCTTATTGATCGAGTCCATAGGCCTCATCGTCATCGGACATGAGCGCGAGTCCATCAAGCGCGTCATCATCTCCTTCGCCAGTTTCATCCTTATCGAGCTTGATCATTAATCGCAGTTCGTTGGCTGAATCGGCGTTAACCAGGGCGTCCTTATAGGAGATCTCCCCGGCCTTATAGAGTTTGTATAGCGCCTGGTCGAAGGTTTGCATGCCCGCCTCGCCTGATTTTGCCATGATTTCCTTGATGCCGTGTACCTCGCCCTTTAGCAGAAGGTCCGAAATCAACGGTGAGTTAATCATGATTTCGATCGCGGCTCGGCGACCTTTGCCGTCCGGTGTCGGAATCAGTCGTTGAGCTATTACAGCCTTCAGGTTTAAAGAGAGGTCCATCAGCAGCTGCGGACGTCGTTCTTCCGGGAAAAAGTTGATGATTCGATCCATGGCCTGGTTAGCACTGTTGGCGTGCAGGGTTGCCATGGCCAGGTGACCGGTTTCGGCAAAAGCAATCGCGTGTTCCATGGTCTCCTGATGACGAATTTCGCCAATAAGGATGACGTCAGGAGCCTGTCGTAGGGTGTTGACGAGGGCGTCTTCGAAGGATTTGGTGTCGACGCCGACCTCCCGTTGAGTGATGATGCAGCCATCGTGGGGGTGCACATACTCGATCGGATCTTCCACGGTAATGATGTGGCCGGTGCTTTCATGGTTGCGATGGCCAATCATTGCCGCCAGAGAGGTCGATTTACCGGATCCAGTACCGCCGACCATGATCACCAGGCCCCGCTTGGTCATCACAATATCTTTCATCACCTCCGGCAGGTTCAGGTCATCCATTTTGGGGATTTCAGTTTCTATTTTTCGCAGCACCATGCCGGTGTGGCTCTGCTGCTGGAAGACGTTGACCCGAAACCGGCCAATGCCCTTGGGATTAATGGCGAAATTGCATTCCTGACTGGTCTCGAATTCCGCCCGCTTGTCCTCGGTCATGATGCTGTAGCAGAGTTCACGGGCCTGATCCGGAGTGAGTGCTGTTTTAGAAACCGGTTTCAGGGTGCCGTGGATTTTGATGCAGGGGGCTATCCCGGCAGTAATAAACAGGTCGGATCCATTTTTTTCGACCATTAACTTGAGCAGGTCAGCAAATTGCATATCGAATGATTCTCCTGGGCGCCGGGGTGGCACCCCTTTTTAGAAAGATAAAAACGTCTGCCGGTCGATTAATTAATGGAGTCGCGGTTGGCAGCTTTACTCATGGCTTCTTCCTTGCTCACGGTGCGGCTCTGGACAAGTTTTTGCAGGCATTGATCCAGCGTCTGCATGCCAGAAGCCTGGCCAGTTTGAATGGCGGAGTACATCTGCGCGATCTTGTTCTCGCGAATCAGATTACGGATAGCCGGCGTGCCAATCATGATTTCATGGGCGGCGACTCGACCACCGCCAATTTTTTTAAGCAGAGTCTGAGAGATGACCGCTTTTAGCGATTCTGACAGCATGGCTCGAATCATATCTTTTTCGGCGGCGGGGAATACGTCCACCACACGGTCAATGGTTTTGGCGGCAGAACTAGTATGCAGGGTGCCAAACACCAGATGACCGGTTTCGGCCGCAGACAGAGCCAGGCGAATCGTTTCCAGATCGCGCATTTCCCCCACCAGAATGACGTCCGGATCTTCACGGAGTGCCGAGCGTAATGCTTCGTTGAACCCCAGGGTGTCACGATGAACCTCGCGCTGGTTGATCAGGCACTTTTTGCTTTCGTGAACGAATTCAATGGGATCCTCAATGGTGAGAATGTGGCCCTGCTCGGTGCGGTTTTTGTGATCAACCATGGCCGCCAGGGTGGTTGATTTGCCCGAACCGGTCGGCCCGGTGACCAGCACAACGCCACGCGGAGTGTCGGCAATGTCCTGGAACATTTTCGGTGCGTTAAGCTGTTCCAGTGTGAGTATCTCGGAAGGAATGGTACGAAACACCGCCCCGGCCCCGCGATTATGGTTAAAGGCGTTAACCCGAAATCGGGCCAGATTGGGTATTTCGAACGAAAAGTCAGTTTCGAGGAACTCCTCAAAATCCTTGCGCTGTTTATCATTCATGATCTCGTAGATCATGTCGTGGACTTCGGTGTGGTCCATCGCCGGTACGTTAATCCGTTTAACATCGCCATCCACCCGAATCATGGGTGGTAGATCAGCCGATAGATGTAGATCGGAAGAGCCCTGCTTGACACTAAAACTAAGTAATTCAGTGATGTCCATCTTGTTCCCCTGGCGTTGGAATATGGTTTAGTTTTTCCCGGTTATCGTCCGACCGGCTGGCGTCTGACGATAAAACCGCTTGGTATAATTTTTAAATCAAGGCATGACGTCCCGTGCAGAGAGGATTTAACCGCTAAATGAGCCATCCCACAACTGCCACTGACCTGGTAGAACGATATGCGGCCCTGCGAGAGCAGATCGACACGCTTGGGGAGCATTACGGTCGGGACCGGTGCGATCTTGAGCTATTGGCGGTAAGTAAGACCCGAACAAGCGCAGAAATCAGAGCCTGTGCGGCGGTCGGCCAGCGGCAGTTTGCCGAAAATTATCTGCAGGAGGCGTTGGTTAAAATAGAGGAGTGCGCAGAACTGTTACTGACCTGGCATTTTATTGGTCGGATTCAGCGCAACAAAACTCGAGAAATCGCGGGTAATTTTTCATGGGTCCACACCGTGGATCGCCCGCAGATTGCCCAGCGTTTGCATGACCAGCGCCCCCGGTCACTGGGGCCGTTAAATGTCTGTATTCAGGTCAATCTTGACGGTGCCGAAAATAAAGGCGGCGTTAGTGAGCAACAGCTCCCGGAACTGGCCCGTGTTATTAGCGGTTTCGACGGCCTGCGCTTGCGAGGTTTGATGACCATTCCTGAGCCGGTCGACGATCTGACCCATCAGCGTCAGCCCTATCGGCGATTAGCGCAACTAAGAGACCAGCTGGCTCGGGAGTGGCCCGGCCTTGACACCCTTTCGATGGGGATGTCGGCCGATATGGAAGCGGCAATCGCCGAAGGAGCCACCCTGCTGCGCATAGGCACTGGGCTCTTCGGCCCCCGGAATCAGGCGACGGCGACAACAGCAAGTGCCAGCTAGGTGCTGTGCCGGAAAGAACCGGTGGCCTCCCCTTTATTTATTTTTAGTTGATTACAGAGCAGGCGGAAACGATGAGTAAAATTGGCTTTATAGGTGGGGGCAACATGGCCCGGGCGTTGATCGGTGGGTTGCTGGCCGACGGTAAATCCGCCGCTGATATTCTGGTATCCGAACCGGTTACAGAGGCTGCACAGCGGCTACAAAGCGAATTTGGCGTTCAGGTCAGCAGTGATAATGATCAGGTAGCTGGTCAGGTCGATTGCCTGGTGCTCGCCGTTAAACCTCAGGTGATCAAGGGTGTGGTTACCGGTATCGCGGACACGGTGCGGGCCAGTCGTCCGTTGCTGGTCTCTATTGTTGCCGGGATTCCCGTGGCCAGTCTCGAGAACTGGTTGACCGATACCGCAGCCCTGGTGCGGACGATGCCCAATACCCCGGCGCTGGTGGGTAAAGGCATTACGGCGCTGTTCGCCAATGGTTCGGTTACCGAATCCCAGCATAGACTGGCAGAGCAGATCATGGATGCCGTGGGCGAAACTTTATGGGTTGATGATGAGTCTCTGTTAGATGCGGTGACCGCCGTGTCTGGCAGTGGGCCCGCCTATTTTTTTCGGGTGATGGAGGCAATGGTCGAAGCGGGTCAGTCGCTTGGTCTTACTGCTGAGCAGTCGACCCGGTTAACACTGGCTACCGCTGCCGGGGCAGCGGAACTGGCGATCCGGAGTGAATATTCTGTCGCGCAATTACGCCAGCAGGTTACTTCCCCTGGCGGAACGACTGCCGCAGCCCTGGAAGTGATGCAGGCGCTGGATGTCGGTGATCTATTTGATCAGGCGCTGCGAGCAGCCCACCGGCGGGCCGGTGAACTGGCACAGGAATTAGGCAACTGATGGCCCCGGGCTGTCCTGTGAATAATGATTAGCGTGACCGGTTAGAAAGCGGTAACAAACAAATTCCAAAGGAGATGACGGTTTTGGGTGGGAGCTACGGGCTACAGGCAGTAGAGTTTTTGGTAAAAACTTTTTTCGGGCTTTATATTGCCGTTGTAATGGCAAGGT
The DNA here is from genome assembly GCA_913060775.1 of uncultured Gammaproteobacteria bacterium. Taxonomy (GTDB): domain Bacteria; phylum Pseudomonadota; class Gammaproteobacteria; order Immundisolibacterales; family Immundisolibacteraceae; genus QNFC01. Next base: position 5,681 of record CAJXVN010000021.1, read on the forward strand.
TTCTGCTGCAGCAGGTCCGCGCAGATTTTCATAATCCGGTGTCGCAGTTTGTGGTGAGTGCGACCCAGCCCCTGTTAAGGCCAATGCGCCGAGTCATACCATCGATTGGTCGTGTGGATACTTCCTGCCTGGTGTTGATGTTAGCGTTACAGGTACTGGAAATGGTTATTCTGTATGGCCTGCGGGGGTATTTCCCCGCGCCTGCTGGACTCCTGGTCAGTAGCGGAGCGGAACTACTCAACCTGGCGATCAATTTTTACATGGTGCTGCTGTTGATCCTGGTTGTCTCGAGCTGGGTCGGTGGCGGTGGCTACTCGGCGTTACTGGGGGTGGTCGCCCAGCTTTGCGGGCCGCTGCTGCGGCCGCTTCGCCGCGCAATTCCTCCGATGGGCATGTTTGATCTGTCGGTCTTTGCCGCTTTTATTTTGCTGCAACTGGGCAAGATACTGCTGGTGGCTCCGTTGATGGATTTTGGCCGGCGCCTGCTTTGAGTTGATGTGACTGACTTCAATCATTGTGTTTTTTCGTAGCGATAGCCAAGGGCTGAGTCTCCAGGTTCGGGTGAAACCAGGAGGTAGCCGCGACCGTTTCGAGGGCATATGCAATGACCGTCTACAGGTGCGTTTGACGGCACCACCGGTAGGCGGGGCCGCCAATGACAAGCTCCGCAAAATGCTGGGTAAGCGTCTGCGGGTAGCACCGGGCCGGATTCAGATTGTTAAGGGTCAAACGCAACGTCAGAAGGTGCTGTTGCTAGCGGTCAGTGGTACCACCAAAGTAGAGGTGAGTAATCGGTTGATGGAGTTAACGGAGCAGGCATAGATGGTTGAGTGGGACGCGATCGACACAGTATTGCTGGACATGGATGGCACGCTGCTTGACCTTCATTATGACAACCAGTTCTGGTTGCACCACCTGCCGGGGGTGTTTGGCGCTCGGGAAGGGCTTTCCATTGAGGAGGCCAGAGCCGCCATTCTGGATATGACCCAGGCGCGTCAGGGGACCCTCGAATTTTATTGTCTCGACCACTGGAGTGAGGTGCTAAAGCTAGATGTAGCAAAACTCAATACCGAGCTGGCTCATCTGCTTCAGTGGCGGCCCAATGCCCAGCTTTTCCTGAAAATGTTGCAATTGCGCGGGACTCGTACCGTGTTGGTGACTAACTCCCATCAGGACGGTATCGATTTCAAGATTAGTCAGACCAACCTGACCCTTCATCTCGACCGGGTCATCTGCGCCCACGATACTGGTTATGCGAAAGAGCAGCAGGGATTCTGGCAGGTATTGCACGATCTGGAGCCTTTTGACCCCGCGCGCACTCTACTGGTTGATGACAATATCAGTGTGTTAGACGCCGCCGCCGTCTGGGGAGTTCGGTACCTGCTGGCAGTCGCTCGGCCCGACTCTGGCAACGGCCCGGTGGATACTGGGGATTACTCGGCGGTCGAGGATTTTGGGCAGATTTTGCCGAAATGAGTCGAGCATTTTTTTGGGCTCCCGGGGTGCTCCCTGCTCAAACGTCAACTTATCCACCGCAATATCCTGCCTAAACCCTTACCGGTAACAGCCTGTTTGACTTATGCACATATCCACAAGATGTAGTGTTTAGGTGGCGGTCGACAAGTTTTGTTAAAGGGCTCATCGGTGGGTGTGTGCGGGCCAGTCATAGTGACTGATGAATTATTAGTAAGTTATTGAAAAACAAATCAATAATTAATAATTTTATTAAAAAATTGATAAAGTTATTGTTAAAACCATGTAACCCGTCAATAATCTTTCTCGCGCAGCGCACGAATTCTTTAACCACAATATCTAGTAGTTGAAGGATTTAACGTTAGTGTGGGTTAGCCACGCTTTCCCGCCCTCACCACCCACGGTTGGCAGAGGGCCGGACGCATCCTTAAAGAGCCTTAGGGTTACGGGGTGGGCTGGAGACCCTGGAGAGGCGAAGCGCGAATGATTTTTTCGGGAGTCTGGATGGCCAAAGGCGGTCGCTGCTTTTTTGAGGCACCTCTCCCTACCTGGGCAGTTGATGTCCTTAGCTAAGCACCGCATAAAGACGGTGTTGGTTACCAAGACACGTAACTGATAATCGATTCATAGGGGTAAGACATGGCAGAGTTGCACGCGGTAACGGCAGTAGCGGATACGATCGAAATTCCGCTACAACCAACGTCGGTAGATATCTGGGATAGCAAGTACCGGCTTAAGGATAAAAACGGTGACCCTGTCGATGCGGATCTGTCGATAACCCATAGTCGAGTTGCCGAGGCCCTGGCTGATGTGGAAGCGACGGATGAGTTGAGGGAATTCTGGCGGGAGAAATTTATCTGGGCGCTGGAGCAGGGGGCGCTGCCGGCGGGTCGTATTTTGTCGAATGCGGGTGCGCGAGAGCATAAACCAGCGACCTCGACCATCAATTGCACGGTTTCTGGTGAGATTAACGATTCGATGAACGGCATCCTCGAAAAAGTGCAGGAAGCCGGGATGACGCTCAAGGCCGGTTGCGGGATCGGTTACGAATTTTCAAGCTTGCGCCCTAAGGGCGCCTATGTGGCCGGAGCCGGGGCAAATACCTCAGGGCCGCTATCCTTTATGGATATCTATGATCGCATGTGTTTCACCATCTCCTCTGCCGGTGGACGACGTGGTGCACAGATGGCGACCTTTGATATTTCTCACCCGGATATCGTCGATTTTATCCGAGCCAAGCGGGAGGATGGCCGCCTGCGGCAGTTCAATCTCAGTTGTTTAATCACCGAAGAATTTATTGAGGCGGTGAAGGCCGACGGGCCGTGGCAGTTGAAGTTCGGCGGCGAGAAATTTCAGGAGCTGCCTGCCCGGCGGCTCTGGAATGCCATCATGACTTCTACCTATGACTATGCAGAACCAGGTTTTATTCTCATTGATAAGGTCAATGAGATGAACAATAACTGGTTTTGCGAAAACATTCGGGCGACCAACCCTTGCGGTGAGCAGCCCCTGCCGCCATACGGGGCCTGTCTGCTTGGCTCCATTAACCTGACAAAATTTGTACTCGACCCCTTTACAGACCAGGCACGATTTGACTGGCCGCGCTACCGGGAAGTGGTGGCGGTTTTTACCCGCATGCTCGATAACGTCGTGGAAATTAATGGCCTGCCGCTGCCCGAGCAGCGCGCAGAAATTGAGCGAAAGCGTCGTCACGGTATGGGTTTTCTGGGACTGGGTTCTTCTCTGGCGATGATGAAAGTCCGCTACGGATCGGCTGAGTCGCTGGAAATTACCGAGAAAATAGCCCGGGAGATGGCTCAGGTGGGCTGGCAGACGGGAATCGATCTGGCAGAAGAGAAAGGTCCGGCGCCGATCATGAATGAGCTTTTCACCCTCGACGAGGCGATGTTAGCGGCACGCCCAGAGATGGTGGCTGACGGCTATAAGGTCGGTGATCAGGTAGAAGGCAAAGTGCTGATTGGGCGCTACAGCCGCTACATGCAGCAGTTCGACAAGGAATTGACGGAGCGGTTTGCTGAGGTGGGTGCTCGTTTCACCCATCATAGTTCGATTGCCCCGACGGGAACTATTTCGCTGAGTCTCGCCAATAATGCAAGCAACGGGATAGAGCCCAGTTTTGCTCATCACTATTCGCGGAACGTGATTCGTGAAGGTCGTAAAACGAAAGAGAAAGTCGACGTATTTTCATTTGAGTTACTGGCCTACCGGCAGCTCGTGAATGGCGATGCAATGCCTTATTCAGAGGATCCGGCCCAACAACTGCCCGATTATTTTATTTCTGCGGATGACGTGACACCGATGCAGCACGTCGATGTACAGGCAGCGGCGCAGAAGTGGATCGATTCGTCGATTTCAAAGACCGCCAACGTGCCGACTGATTACCCCTTTGAGGATTTCAAGGATATTTATATGTACGCCTACGAAAAGGGGCTGAAAGGCTGCACGACTTTTCGTTTTAACCCGGAGGCTTTCCAGGGCGTGCTCGTCAAGGAAAAAGACCTTGAAAACACCACCTACCGTTTCGAACTGGAAGACGGTAATTTTGTTGAAGCACAGGGTAACGAAGAGATTGAATACGATGGCGAAATTCACACGGCGGCCAATCTGTTTGATGCCTTAAAAGAAGGTTATTACGGCAAGTTCTAGTTCCGATTTAAGTTCTGGTTTGATGAGGTTTAGCGATGGCGATAAAAATTGATACCCCCATAACCGCCTACACCGTGGTTTCCGCTGAAGAGCAGGCAACGGCGGTGGAGGCCAGAAAAAGTGCTGATGTGATTCAGATGCACGAGAAGCTTGAGCGCCCCGAGAATTTGCATGGGGTCACTTATAAAATCAAAACCCCGCTCTCCGAGCACGCTCTCTATGTCACGATCAACGACGTCATTCTTAACGCCGGTACCGATCACGAATTACGACGGCCGTTCGAGATCTTTATTAACTCGAAAAACATGGATCACTTCCAGTGGATCGTAGCCCTTACGCGGATTATCTCCGCGGTGTTTCGCAAGGGCGGTGACGTCACCTTCCTGGTGGAAGAGTTGCATTCAGTGTTTGACCCTAAAGGTGGCTATTTCAAACCCGGCGGCGTTTACACGCCCTCGTTAGTCGCTGACATTGGCGACGCGATTGAGTCCCATCTTAAAATGATAGGGATGATCCAGGACGAGGAGCTGAGCGCGGTCCAGCAGGAAATTATTGGCGAGAAACGGGCCGAGTATGAATCTCGGCAGCAGACCGGTGAGGCGGGTGCCGACTCCAGCTATCCGGCTGGCTCCAGTTTGTGTGGGAAGTGCAGTACCAAGGCGGTGATTTTGATGGACGGTTGTATGACCTGCCTGAGCTGTGGTGATTCAAAATGCGGCTAACGCGGAAGGCGCGCAGTTAAGGCAGAACCAAAAAAAGGCCGTGGTTTGCATAAACCACGGCCTTTTTAAATTGGTAGTTCTCAATGCGGGGTTAGAAATCTTCGCCCTTGAAGTGATTCATGCCAAAACCGAACATGGCGACCACCAGCCAGAAACCAATTAAAAATCCATACCACTGGGCTGTCGCGCCCAGGTAAATCACGCCCGCTGTTCCCAGAATAAAATTAATAATGCCCCAGACTACATTGACCTGTGTCGATGAGTTTGCTCCGAGGGGAGAGCGGAATTTTTTCCCGGCGACACCCATTAAAAAGTGCGGCATGCCGTTGCTGAAAAAGAAGCCGATTAAAATATGCCACCATGAAATCTCCATCATTTCCTCCCTTCATTTATGGTTTGTTAAATTAGCCTGAAATTTAGCTGGCTAACGAAGTTACTTTACCCTAATTTTTCGGCAGATGGTGTGATGGCTGGGCAGAATCAGAATACCGCTCAAGGGCTCGATGACAGGCGATTGCAGCGCCTCGCCGAGCTGCTCGATGAACAGACGGTTTGGCCGTCTGAATATCTCTATAAATTTATTGTTCCTGCTGGTCAGCTGGATCAGGCGTTGCAGCTTTTTCCGCTCCAGTCAGTCAGTCAGCGAGAATCCCGGACCGGCAAATACGTTAGTCTCAGTAGCAGGCAGCTGGTGGCTAGCAGCGATGAAGTGATAGCGCTTTATCGTAAAGCTGCGTTGATTCCGGGACTAGTCGCCCTCTAAAACCGGTGCCCGGGTAAAGCGCACCGGTTATAACCTCGCTATTCGGTGTACGAGTTGGCGGGGCATCGGAAGTTATATTCCGGCCTTGCGGGGCTGGCGGTCGGCGGCACGCGTGAGGAGAGTGATATGAAAGCCTGGATTAAAGTCCTGTTGATTGGGTGGGCATCTGGTTTCGCTCCTGCTATCGCAGCGGATGCGGGTACTGATCCACTTGCCAGCGTGCAACGGTTACAGCAACCCACCTGGGTAGAGCGAGCGGGAGTCCGTTTGCCCGTTTACCCCGCCATGGAGCTGCTTAGCGGAGATCAGCTGGTTACCTCTGAGACCGGAAAACTGTTGCTGCGGTTTGCTGACGGTAGCGATGTAGAAATTGGTAACAGTGCCAGCATTCACCTCCGGCAGTTATCGATGGAGGCAGAGATAAAAAAGGTATCGACCGACGACGCTGCGCCAGCCGAGTCCTCTGCCGAAGGTCTGTTTCGCGGTGCCTTAGGTGTATTAAAAGGTGCTTTTAGATTCACCACCACGGCGGCAGGGCTCGGTCGACAGCGTGCGATTGATATTTCGGTTGGTGAAATGGCAACCATTGGCATCCGCGGCACCGACGTGTGGGGCAAAGCTGATCCCCGGGGTGACTTCGTGGTGCTTATTGAGGGCGAAATTTCGGTTGATCGGCGGGGTGCCCCGATTTTGACGATGGCTGATCCGCAGACTATTTATAAGGTTCCCGATGGAGCAGTCGACGGGGAGGTCAATAAAGTAGATCCTGCCGACCTGCAGCGTTGGGCAATGGAAACACGACTCGATTATGGTGATGGCGTGGTCGCCGGTGACGGGCCTTATGTAGTTAATCTGGCATCGATGGAGCGCGTAGATTACGCTGCCTCTCTGCTAGCTGATTTTCAGCAAAAAGGTTATGCCGTAAACATCGATGAGGTTGGTGTTAGCGGTGTACGCTGGCAGCGCCTGCAGATCATCGGGTTTCTTACCGGCGCCGATGCAAGCGCCTTTAATCAGTCCATTCGGCAGAAATTCCCAGCGATCCAGCCCTGGGTGATGCGCCGCTACTGACAAAGCTGGTCCTCGCGGTGATGGTATTCCCGCGGTTGTTCGGATGGCTGGTGGCTTGCGAGGGCTTTAATCCCGCTGTTTAGTGGCAGGCAGGAGAGGAATCAGCATTATATCTTGCGACCAGTGGCCCCTGCTCGTATAATGCGCGGCCTTTGCCCAATGGGTGAATCTCAAAGTAGCCGGATGGCTGCTGGGCCGAAGGTTATCAATGCCCCGGACAGAAAAACCTGGCGAAAATAGTCTTGCATGGAGTGTGGCGCTCCGCATGGCTCGCTGGCAGATAGCATTGGCTTTTATTAGTGGTGCTTTTTTTTTGTCCGCGAGGGTCGCGGGGATGCAATTGCCGCGCTTGCGGGCGGATTGATCGCCGCTTTTTTAAGTATTTATGTGGCGTTAAGGTTTTTTGCAGTGTCGCCACAGGAGCAGCCCGAGCGAATGTTGAGCTCGCTGTTCCGCGCAGAAGCGATGAAATGGGTCTGGGTTGTGCTGCTGTTTGGCGGCGCGGCGCGGTACGCAGCAGATTATTTCGTCGCGCTGGTGGTTGGTTTCATGGTTAGCCTTGTAGTGCATTGGCTGGCCCTGTTGTGGTACCCCAATGGGGTGCCCCGCAGGCGGAAATAATGGCGGCTGATGCCGTTATAGAGTAATTGCTATTCAGTATTGATAAAGTAAAAGCAGCAACGAAAACTTACGGTTATAGACGGAATTACAGGCGACTATCAGAATGATTATTGCGGCATCCTCGCCAGCTGAATATGTAAACCATCATCTCACCTTCCTGCAGTCAGGAGAGGGAATGATGGCGTTGAATCTCGACACCCTCTTTTTCTCTACGCTGCTTGGCCTGGTATTTATCACTGTTTTTGGCCTGGCGGCCAGGCGGGCCACCAGTGGCGTGCCGGGAAAATTACAAAATTTTGTCGAAGTGATTGTAGAGTTCATCGATACCTCGGTGAAAGAGAGTTTTCACGGCCCGCGGGAGTTTGTGGCACCGCTGGCCCTGACCATTTTTGTCTGGACTTTTCTGTGGAATTTGATGGACCTGGTGCCGGTAGATCTGTTGCCGATCATGGGTACCTGGTTTGGATTAGAGTACCTGCGGGTGGTACCGGCGGCAGACATGAGTGCTACTTTCGCCCTGTCGCTGTCCGTGTTTTTCCTGATTCTGGTTTACAGCGTCAAAGGTAAGGGCTGGGGCGGCTTTGCCAAAGAAATGCTGTTCCATCCATTTGGCAGTTTTCCGCTGCTGGTGCCGGCCAACGTGTTGCTGAATATTGTTGAGTTGCTGGCAAAACCACTGTCTCTGTCGCTGCGGCTATTTGGCAACCTTTACGCTGGCGAACTCATTTTTATCCTCATCGCGCTGTTGCCCTGGTGGGCGCAGTGGGTACCCGGTCTGGGGTGGGCGATTTACCATATTCTGGTAATCACCCTGCAGGCTTTTATTTTTATGACCCTGACTGTGGTTTACCTCAGTCTGGCTTATGAAGAGCATTAGTTTTTAGTAACCACCCTGTTTTTAACATCACTTAAAAAGCACTCAAGGAGTAATTATGGAAGCGTTGATCGCTGAGGTTCAGTCTGGCACCGCGCTGACGATTGGTTTGATTTTTGGTCTGGCCGCGCTGGGTACTGCTATCGGTTTCGGTCTGCTTGGCGGCAAATTTCTCGAAGGCGCAGCGCGTCAACCAGAAATGGCCGGTATGTTGCAAACTCGCATGTTCATCATTGCCGGTCTGCTTGATGCGGTGAGTATCATTGGTGTGGCCATGGGTCTGTTGCTGATGTTTGCAAATCCACTGATCAACCCGGTGATTGAAGCTGGCAACGCTGCTCCGGTTGTTGAGCAGGTAGCCGAGCACTGACGCTCGTCGCCATCAACTTCTCCAAGAGCTGGCACATCAACTTGAAAAACCGGAGTAATACGCGTGGGCGTTAATTTAACTCTTGTCGGGCAGCTGATAACTTTTACCCTGTTCGTCCTGTTCACGATGAAGTTCGTCTGGCCACCGCTCACTGCAGCGATGAACGAGCGGACAAAGCGAATCGCTGACGGTCTTGCTGCAGCAGAAAAAGGCCAGGAAGCTCAGGCTGACGCCGAGAAGCAGGTGGAAGCAGCGATGCTTGCAGCTCGCACCGAGGCGGCGGATCTGGTCGCCCAGGCTCAGAAACGCAGCAACGATATGGTCGTAGAGGCAAAAGACACGGCAGTTGCTGAGGGTGAGCGCATGCTTGAAGCTGCTCGTGCCCAGATTGAGCAGGAAAGCAACGCTGCCCGTGACAAACTGCGCGGCGAAGTGGCCGCTCTGGCACTTGCCGGCGCAGAGAAAATTTTAGCCCGTGAAATCGATGCCGCGAGTCATGAGCAGATGCTCAATGAACTCGCTGGTCAGCTGTAGGGTTCGTCGTGGCTGAACGTAACACCATCGCCCGACCTTATGCCAACGCTGCATTTGCCTACGCGCGCCAGGAAGACAATCTGTCCGCCTGGTCTGCGATGCTGGCGATTGGTGCACAAGTGGCTAAACATGAGTTGGTGAAACCCTTACTGGGCAATCCCCACGTGGCCCCCGGCACCATTGCCAGCGTGGTTGCTGAAATCGCATCGGTTGATGCGCAGAGCATGACTAACTTTTTAGAGTTGCTTGAAACTGAAGGCCGTATCGGGCTGTTGCCGGAAATAGCCGAGCTTTATGAGCGCCTCTACCAGGATGCTCAGAACACGATCGATGTGGTGATTGAAGCGGCGCAGCCGATGGCTGAACCGCAGCGTGAATTAATCCAGAAATCGCTTGCCAGGCGTTTAGATCGGCAAGTTTCGGTGGCGGTATCTATTGATGAAACCTTGCTTGGTGGCGCCGTGATTCGTGTCGGTGATCAGGTCATCGACGGGTCAGTTAAGGGCCGTCTGCAGCAGTTAGCTGCAACCCTCCAGCAATAACACTCAGGAATTCTTAGCAATGCAACTAAATGCATCTGAAATCAGTAACCTGATCGAACAACGGATCGGCGATCTTCAGGTTGAGACCCAGGCCAGGACTGAGGGTACGATCGTTAGTCTCACTGACGGGATTGTCCGTGTGCACGGTCTCGGCGAGGTGATGCAGGGTGAAATGCTCGAGCTGCCCGGTAACACCTTCGGCATGGCAATGAATCTCGAGCGAGACTCCGTCGGTGTCGTCGTGCTCGGTGGTTATCAGCACCTTAAAGAAGGTGACACCGTGCGTTGCACCGGCCGTATTCTGGAGGTTCCAGTCGGCCCGGAATTGCTGGGGCGGGTGGTTAACGCGCTTGGTGAGCCCATTGATGGCAAGGGCGCCGTCGAATGCACGGCCACCTCGCCGGTGGAAAAAGTTGCGCCGGGTGTTATTAGTCGTCAATCGGTAGACCAGCCAGTCCAGACCGGCCTGAAATCAATCGACGCCATGGTGCCAGTAGGCCGCGGCCAGCGCGAGCTGATTATCGGCGATCGTCAAACCGGCAAAACAGCCGTTGCTATTGATGCGATCATTAATCAGAAGGGCACTGGCATAAAATGTGTTTATGTCGCTATTGGCCAGAAAGCGTCTTCGATTGCCAACGTGGTACGGGTGCTCGAAGAGCACGGCGCCATGGAACATACCATCGTTGTTGCGGCGACCGCATCGGATCCTGCGGCTCAGCAGTTTATCGCGCCTTATGCAGGCTGCTCCATGGGCGAATACTTTCGCGACCGGGGTGAAGATGCGCTGATTATTTACGATGATTTGACCAAGCAAGCCTGGGCCTATCGACAGATTTCGCTGTTGCTCCGACGGCCCCCGGGCCGTGAAGCCTATCCTGGCGATGTTTTCTATTTGCATTCACGGTTACTGGAACGTTCTGCTCGGGTCAACGCCGAGTATGTAGAGCGGGTTACCAACGGTGAAGTAAAAGGTAAGACGGGTTCACTGACCGCACTACCGATCATTGAAACTCAGGCGGGTGATGTCTCGGCCTTCGTGCCGACCAATGTGATTTCGATCACCGACGGTCAGATCTTCCTGGAAACCGATCTGTTCAATGCGGGTATTCGTCCTGCAATTAATGCCGGCCTGTCGGTATCACGTGTGGGTGGAGCAGCGCAGACCAAGATTGTTAAAAAACTCGGCGGCGGTGTTCGTCTGAGTCTGGCGCAGTACCGCGAGCTCGCAGCATTTGCCCAGTTTGCCTCCGACCTTGATGAAACTACCCGCGCTCAGTTACAACGTGGTCAGAAAGTAACCCAGCTGATGATTCAGCCCCAGTATCGGCCCTTGAGTATTGCTGATCAGGGGATGTCCCTGTTCGCGGTTAGTGAAGGCTATCTTGATGACCTGCCGCTGGATCAGGTGGGCCGCTTTGAACAGGAACTCCTCAGCCAGTTTGCCAGTGAGCAGAAAGAGCTGCGCGACTCGGTTAACGAGAGTGGCAACTGGGATAAGGATATCGAAGCGAAATTCAAGGCGTTTCTGGACGCTTTCGCAGCCAACTTTGTCGCTTGATCGGATTGGTTGATTAGCTATGGCCGCAGCAAAAGAAATTCGGACCAAGATCGGTAGTGTCCAGAATACGCAAAAGATTACCAAAGCGATGGAAATGGTCGCTGCCAGTAAGATGCGCAAGGCGATCGAGCGCGGTCTGGCCAGTCGACCCTACGCCAATAAGATTCGCTCGGTTATAGGTAACCTCGCCCAGGCCAATTCGGAATTCTCTCATCCATTTATGGAAGAGCGGCCGGTGAAACGGGTGGGTGTCATCGTGGTGTCCACGGACCGAGGGCTTTGTGGCGGCCTGAACAGTAACCTGTTTAAGACGGTGCTGACACAGCTGAAGAAATGGCAGGGCGACGATGTCGAGTTTGATATCGCCCTGATTGGCTCCAAAGCTACCGGCTATTTTAAACGGGTGGGCGGCAACATTGTCAGTGAGGTGTCGCACATTGGTGACGCACCTTCTCTGGAACAGCTGCTTGGTTTTATTAAAGTGATGCTCGACCGGCATGAATCGGGTCAGATTGACGAGCTGCACATCGGCTATAACGAATTTGTAAACACCATGACTCAGCAGCCGGTGATCGAACAGCTGGTGCCGATTAGCCGTGGAGAGATCGAACGCTCCGCCAACCATCACTGGGATTACCTCTATGAACCAGCCGGCGAAGAAGTACTAAGCGCTCTTCTGGTTCGGTATCTCGAAGCCTTTGTTTACCAGGCCGTGGTGGAAAATATTGCCTGCGAACAGGCAGCCAGAATGGTGGCAATGAAGGCGGCGTCCGATAACGCAGCAGACCTGATTGACGAGTTACAGTTGATTTACAACAAAGCGCGGCAGGCGGCTATTACTCAGGAGCTGTCTGAAATTGTGGCGGGTGCCGCAGCGGTTTAGCCGAAAATTACGCACAGAATGAGATTATTCGCGAACGTACGAATCCGAGGATTGAAAAAGAATGGATAGCGGAAAGGTAGTACAGGTCATCGGCCCGGTTGTGGACGTGGAATTTGCCCACGACCAGGTGCCCAGCGTCTACGACGCCCTGCTGATAAGCGACATGAGCCTGACACTGGAAGTTCAGCATCAGCTTGGCGATGGCGTAGTGCGAGCAATCGCCATGGGTAGTACTGATGGCGCAAAGCGGGGCATGGTAGCCGAAAATACCGGTGCGGCCATTCAGGTCCCGGTGGGTACACAGACCCTGGGTCGAATCATGGACGTTCTCGGCAATCCGATTGATGAGCAGGGCGAAATAGGTGAGCAGGAGCGTTGGGGCATCCATCGTGAAGCACCCGCTTACGCTGACTTGTCACCGGCTACCGAGCTGCTGGAAACCGGAATTAAAGTTATTGATCTGATCTGCCCCTTTGCAAAAGGTGGCAAGGTTGGCCTGTTCGGCGGTGCCGGAGTTGGTAAGACCGTCAACATGATGGAGCTGATCCGAAACATCGCGAGTGAACACAGCGGTTACTCGGTGTTCGCCGGTGTTGGCGAACGTACCCGGGAAGGGAATGACTTCTATTACGAAATGAAAGAGAGCAATGTGCTCGATAAGGTCGCCCTGGTATACGGGCAGATGAATGAGCCCCCCGGCAACCGTTTGCGTGTGGCACTGACCGGGTTGACCATGGCCGAGTTTTTCCGTGACGAAGGTCGCGACGTGCTGCTGTTTATCGATAACATCTATCGTTATACCCTGGCGGGCACCGAGGTTTCGGCACTGTTAGGCCGGATGCCTTCAGCGGTTGGCTATCAGCCTACGCTGGCTGAAGAAATGGGCGTGCTACAGGAACGCATAACCTCCACCCGAACCGGCTCGATTACTTCGATTCAGGCCGTTTATGTGCCTGCGGATGATTTAACCGATCCATCGCCTGCTACTACCTTTGCCCATCTGGATGCGACGGTGGTGCTGTCTCGGCAAATCGCCGAACTCGGTATCTACCCGGCGGTGGATCCACTGGATTCCACTAGTCGTCAGCTTGATCCGCTGGTCATTGGTGAGGAGCACTATGAAGTGGCTCGTGGCGTGCAGAACACACTGCAGCGTTACAAGGAACTCCGCGACATCATCGCTATCCTCGGTATGGATGAGCTCAGTGAGGAAGATAAACTGAGCGTTAACCGGGCGCGAAAAATACAGCGCTTTCTGTCTCAGCCGTTCTTCGTTGCTGAGGTGTTTACCGGCTCCCCGGGTAAATACGTTTCATTAAAAGAAACCATCCGTGGCTTTAAGGGAATCGTTGCCGGCGAGTACGATCATATTCCTGAACAGGCTTTTTATATGGTTGGTAGCATTGATGAAGTGCTTGAAAAAGCCAAAGAGATGGAAGCTGCCTGACCACCGGGATAACTGACCATGAGCAATACAATGCAGATCAATATCGTCAGTGCTGAGCAGGAGATATTTTCCGGGGTAGCAGAAATGTTCTTCGCCCCCTCGGCTGATGGCGATATCGGGGTCTATGCGGGGCACACACCGTTGCTCAGTACGCTGAGACCGGGTGAAGTGCGGGTTAAGCTGGCTGATGGCGACGATGAAGCCTTCTACATTTCCGGCGGCTTGCTAGAAGTACAGCCGGATGCAGTTACCGTTCTTTCCGATACGGCAGTGCGGGCCCATGATCTGGACGAAGCAGCAGCCATAGAGGCGCGAGAACGCGCTGAAAAGTTGATGCAGGGGCGCGAAGCCGATATCGATTATGCGTCGGCTCAGGCCGAGTTTGCCGAGGCAATCGCTCAGCTGGCAACCATTCAGAGGCTGCGTAAGCGCGGCGGTCGCTGAGTAGAATGATTTATCTGCGACAACCCCGGTAAGAAAAGGGTGGTCCGGACGAATATAATCAAGCCCTGCTGACGTAACGTCCGCAGGGTTTTTTTTGGGTGGAGATTATGAAACTACACGCGGTAGTTCTGGCGGCTGGCAAGGGAACGCGGATGCGTTCTAAGCTGCCCAAGGTATTACAGCCGATCGGCGGCAGTACCCTGCTTCAGGAGAGCATTCGTGCTTTTCAGTCGTTGCGCGAATCGCAGGACGGATTACTGACGCTAGTGGTTGGTCATGGTGCTGATCAGGTAAAGCAGGCGTTGCCTCAGCTAGATTGCAACTGGGTTAGTCAGCACGAGCAGCTGGGTACTGGGCACGCCGTTGCGCAGGCGGTTCCACTGTTGGGAGATGACGACCTGGTAGTGGTGCTGTGCGGAGATGTGCCGCTGTTGAGCCAGGAGACGCTTGCTCGATTAATCCACGCCGCGGGGCCAGAGTCGCCGGCGCTCCTGACGGTCGTTCTGGAGGATCCCAGCGGTTATGGGCGGGTACTCCGTGATTCAGCGGGTAACGTTGCCGCGATCGTTGAGCAGAAGGACGGCAATGACGAGCAGTTGCGGGTAAAGGAAATCAATACCGGCATTATGGCGATTCCGGCCGGACCCCTTAAGCAGTGGCTGTCGCGGCTAGGCAATGACAATGCTCAGGGCGAGTATTATCTGACCGACGTGATTGCGATGGCAGTCGCGGATGGCTATGCCGTAACGGCGGTGAATGCAGATAATGCCGCCGAGGTTGCAGGTGTAAACGATAAACGCCAGTTGGCCGAGGCAGAACGTGTGCTGCAGCTGGACTATGCGCGCCAGTTACTGGAACAGGGCGTTACATTAAGAGACCCTGCTCGGTTTGATCTTCGCGGCGAATTACAGGTGGGCAGCGATGTCGAGGTTGATATCAACGGGGTATTTGAAGGCCAGGTCACTCTGGGTGATGGCGTAAAGATTGGTGCTAACTGTCAGATCAGGAATTCGACCCTCGGACCGGGAACCATTGTGCTCTCCAATACATTGATTGATAGCGCGCGGATTGGAGATAACTGCCAGATAGGCCCCTTTGCGCGGATACGTCCAGACAGCGAGCTGGCCGATAATGCGCGGGTGGGGAACTTTGTCGAATTGAAAAAGACCCGCCTCGGGCCTGGTAGTAAAGCCAATCACCTGGCCTATATCGGCGACGCGATTGTGGGTGCCAATGTCAATATTGGCGCCGGCGTGATTACCTGTAATTATGACGGTGCTAATAAACATTTGACCGAGATTGGCGATGGCGCGTTTATTGGGTCGGATTGTCAGTTGGTCGCTCCGGTCAAAGTAGGTCCTGGCGCAACTATCGGCGCGGGTACCACCCTGACCCGTGAGGCCGCTGCCGGAGAGTTGACCCTGTCGAGGGTAAAACAGGTGACATTAAAAGGCTGGCAGGCGCCGGTGAAAAACAAAAAGTAAACAATAACGATTAATCCGCTATTAGTGCGTAACTGAGGTTCTCTACCTTGCCAACGCGCTTTGCATGTTTTCTGGAGTTTTAAGTTATGTGTGGAATCGTCTGTTCACTCTCCCGACGGGACGTCGTTCCCCAGTTGGTGGAGGGTCTACGTCGGCTTGAATACCGTGGCTACGATTCGGCGGGTGTTGCAGTACTGGATGCGGACGGCAATCTGCGCAGAGTCCGTTCAATGGGAAAGGTTCAGCAACTCGATGACAAGTTGCTCGACAGCAGCGTTGCCGGCACTATCGGTATTGCCCATACTCGCTGGGCTACCCACGGTGTTCCGAGTGAAACCAACGCTCATCCTCACGTTGCCGGTGACCGAATCGCCGTTGTTCACAACGGTATTATTGAGAACCATGATGAGCTGCGTGACAGCCTGAAAGCCGACGGGGCGATCTTTGACTCGCAGACCGATACCGAAGTAATTCCACACCTGATTAACCGGGGTCTGGAGCAGGGTGTCACTTTATTACAGGCTTTTAACGACGCGGTCGATCAGCTGCAGGGAGCCTACTCATTGGGCGTGATTTGTGAAGGTGAAACCCAGCGTCTGTTGGCGGCCCGCAGTGGAAGTCCCCTGCTCATTGGCGTTGGCCGAAAAGAATACTTTCTAGCTTCTGATGCGGCCGCGATTATTGCTCATACCCCCAGGCTAATCTTTCTGGAAGAAGGTGATCGGGCAGAAATTACACTGGACGGCGTGACTGTCTGGGATTCATCCGGAGCTCAGGTAGAGCGACCCATTACCACCAGTAAACTGGCAGCGCAGTCACTCGATAAAGGTGGCTATCGCCACTACATGCTGAAAGAGATCTATCAGCAACCCGAAGCCATTATCAATACCCTAGAAGGCCGTCTCGGCGCTGATCATGTGCTGGAAGGAGCCTTTGGCCCGCAGGCCTGTCTCTTATACACATCTCCGAGCCCACGAGACCTCTCTACATCTCGT
>CAJXVN010000022.1 GCA_913060775.1 uncultured Gammaproteobacteria bacterium
GTTACCGGTAGTGCCATTGGTCAGCGTTGCCCCAAGATGCGGCCCCAGCCCCGATGAGCCCTTAAACAGCATGTTGCCCCAGCCACAATCGGGTCCGCCCGCGGCTTCAGCAAAGCCCAGTGACGGTAAGGCTGCCAGCGCAACCACTCCAAGGATCTTCTTTCCATGATTCTTCATCAAAACATCCCTCTGCTAACTACATAAATGGAGAGTCCATCCTACCTGTCAGACCCGTTATTTTCAAACGATTTACCATCACGCCCAGGCCACTCTGCCTGTCAGGGAAAAGGCCCATCATCCCTGGTGTCCCCGCCACTGTTCGAGCTCGATAGATGAACTGATGGTGCTACCAAGATCCTTCAAAATACCGTCGCCAACTCCATAAATCCAGCCATGAACGGCTAACTGGGCGCCCCTCGCCCAGGCATTCTTAACCACCGTCGAATTACAAACGTTGGTAACCTGTTCGACAACATTGAGCTCACACAGACGTTTGAGGCGTACAGACGGTTCCAGTGCTCGCAGTTCAGCTTCGTGAAAACGACTGACGTCTTTAATGTGGCGCAGCCAGTTGTCAATGAGACCATGCTCCTCATTTTCCATTGACGCCTTAATGCCGCCGCAGCCGTAATGGCCACACACAATAATGTGCTTGACCTGCAACACCTCCACCGCGAACTGAATCACGGAAAGGCAGTTCAAGTCGGTATGCACCACCACATTGGCAATATTGCGGTGAACAAACACCTCGCCCGGCGGCAGGTTAATAATTTCATTGGCCGGTACCCGACTATCCGAGCAGCCTATCCAGAGATACTCCGGCGCCTGCTGTTTAGACAGACGCTCGAAAAACCCTGGATCCTCCTGCTTAATAGCATCCGCCCATGCCCGGTTATTCTCAAACAGATGATCGAGTTTATCCAAGATTCAAAGCGCCCTTTCATGACGAGTAGAGGCCGTTCGAAAACCTCCGACGACGTCATTCCATTATGGTCAGAAACTGCCGCTTCAGGACTGCAATTGTGGAAATATTTCCTCGGCAATAGCATCCATATTGTTACGGGTCATCTCCGCCGGTAGCGTGCCAAACTGGGTTTTCACCAGGGCCGTGTTAAAACCAGCCAGCTGCTGGTATTCCGCCAGCCGCTCCCGCACGGTATTAGGGCTGCCAATAATAATTACGCCGGCGTCATTCAGCGATTCAATGGTTTGCGGTTTACCGATCATGTCCGGCTGTATATGTTTAAAGGACTCTAGCGACGTATAGCCTGGCGGTAATAACATCTCCATGGGCATCCGCAGAAATTCATTTTGCAGCGCCTCGACGTGGGGCCGGGCTTCGTTAAGCGCCTTTTCATCCGTTTCAGCAACATAAATCGTGGTCGACCAGGCGCACTGATCCCAGGTCGGTTCATAACCCGATTTTTCGGCTTCTTCACGATATCGGTTAAAAAAGCCGGCAACCGTTTTAATAGCCCCCAGTGTCTGACAATAGGTGTACTTGTGCTGTGCAGCCCAGGCAATGGTCTCAGCGGAGCCCTGAGATGGCACCCAGATCGGCGGGTGGGGATTTTGATAGGGCCGGGGCCAGAGATTGACGTACTTATGGTGGTAAAACTCGCCATCAAATTCAAAGGGGCCTGTTTCGGTCCAGGCGCGCACGATCAGGTCGTGAGCCTCCTGAAAGCGAGCCAGGGATTCAGCCGGATTAACGCCGGTTGAGTGGTATTCAGCACCTATTCCCCTGACAAAACCGGCAATAAACCGTCCCTCTGAAATATTGTCCAGCATGGCAAATTCTTCGGCGATATTCAGCGGGTTATTCACTAGCGGCAAAGCACGGCCAATGATAGCGACCTGCGCCCGTTTGACGCTCCGTGCCAATGCCCCGGCCAACACCCCCGGAATGGGCATCAGCCCGTAAGCTGTCTGGTGATGCTCGTTAACACAGACACCATCAAAACCAATCTGGTCCGCATATTCCAGCTCGTCGAGAAAGCGGTTATAGAGTTTCGAACCAACCAGTGGGTCGTAATGGCTATTGGGGAAAGTCACCCAGGCGCTGCCATGGTCCCGGATTTTGCTGACATCCAACTCTGCGTAAGGCATTAAGTGAAAATTGAAAAACTTCATGCTGCGCCCTCCCCGGCGGTCACATTGTTGGCGAAATCCGCCACCAGAGCCGCCGTTTTATCTGCCTGTTCTATCGGTGGCAGGTGGCCGCAGTCGGACAATAAGGTGAGCTTTGCTCCCGGAATGAGTCGCTCATACTCCTCACCAATTCGAGGTGGGAACAATCGGTCCTTATCTCCCCAGATTAACTGGGTGGGAATCCTGATGCGGTGCAGCCATTTAGGCAGGTGGGGATCGTAAGAGCGGGGATGCCACACCAACCTCGCCGTGGTAAACCGGTTTTTAAGCTGACGCTCGCGCTCTTCGACAGATACCTCCATGGCCAACAACTGATCTGCCAGGGCCTGATCATGGACTAACCCACGCAGGCTCTGTTCGGGGTTACCCATAAAGTTGTCAATTCGCTCCACGCCCCGCACGTGCACACCTGCGGCCGAGATCAGCGTCAGTGAAGCCAGCCGTGAGCAGTTTTTGACTGCCAGGGCCGCGGCCGTCCAGCCCCCGAGGCTATGACCCACCAGATGCACTCGATGAAGATCTAGCTCCTCCAGCACATCGAGGTAGTAATAGGCCAGATCCTCTACCCGCTGTAACCACTCAGGAGTATCTGAGTCGCCATAACCCGGGTGTTCCGGCACCAACAGATTAAACTGCTGTGCCAGCGCATCCATGAAGGGCAACCAGACACTAGCCCCGCCGGCACCGTGTAAAAACAGCAGGGTAGGCTTTGCTTCTGATTGCGCTCTGGTACCACGCATCAACCTTATCCGCGTACCGGCCAGTTCCTGTATCGACTCCGTGTGCCCCATATCCTCTCCCCTTTTTCTCTCATTAGCCTTTATATTATTGGGTGCCCTGGTGCTCAAACATCACCAGTGTCAATCACCCTGTTCGGCCTTCCTCACTCGAAATATAACCCAATAACTGCAGATCAACTTAACTAAAAACATCGTTTGAAAACACCAAAACAACTTGAAGAACTCGTAGCTGACGGCCTCGTCGATGAGGTGGTCGCCCGATTAATGAGCGGCAAGGAAGCCGACGTTTACATCGTCAGCTGCGGCGATGAATTGCGCTGCGCAAAAATTTATAAGGACGAGGAAACGCGCAGTTTCAAGCAGGCCGTGAAATACCGAGAAGGCCGTAAAGTACGTAATACCCGCCGTGCCCGAGCGATGGACAAGGGCACCCGCTATGGCCGTCAGGAGAGCGAGAAAACCTGGCATGACGCTGAACTCAACGCCCTGAAAAAACTGGCAGAAGCGGGCGTGCGCGTGCCCACACCTTACTTTTGCCTGGATGGTGTCCTGCTAATGGAACTGATTACCAACGAGGAGGGTGAAGTGGCTCCGCGTCTGGCCGACGTCGCCTTCTCTACCGAAAAAGCCCTGCAGGACCACGCCAGGGTGATGCAGTCGGTGATTCGTATGCTCTGTGTCGGGCTGGTGCATGGCGATCTTTCTGAATTTAACGTGCTCGTCGATGCCAACGGGCCGGTCATCATCGATCTACCGCAAGCGGTGGACGCGGCTGCAAATGCCCACGCCCGGTCAATGCTCGAACGCGACGTTAACAACATGACCCGCTATTACGCCCGCTACGCGCCGGAACTCGCGGACAAGTTATACGCCGAAGAGATATGGGCACTATACGAAGAGGGTAAATTACGGCCGGACTCAAAACTGACTGGCCTGTTCGAAGAAGATACTAAAGCGGCCGATGTCGATGCAGTGGTCGAAGAAATCAAGGCCGCGTTTGCCGCCGAGCAGGCACGAATTGAACGACTAGGCGATAGCAATTAGGGGAGCTATTAGCGTCATAATTCAATTACGGAACTGCATTGAATGGCCATTTTTACACTGACTAAGAGGGGCTCAGGTCAGGTTCGTTCTGAGCTCATGGTTCGACTGGCTGACCAGTAACGGAATTACAAACTTCCCGTTCGTCCTGAGCTTGTCGAAGGGCGTCCTTCGACAAGCTCAGGACAAACGGTGGGGAGAGTCTATAATTAACGGAGTACCGCTATCGTCTGACGATCATCAGGGTATCCATTTCGACTCAGCCCTTCAGGGTACCCAGCACCAGAGGTTGGGTGATATTGCCCCACTACTTGCGTGCAATTACCCCTAATCCGGTTTGGTTATTTCCATTTCTGCCGTCGCGTCGGGGTCATCCGCTACTTCCGGCAACATAAACGAGGTTGCGGCCTGCAATTCACCCATGTAGATAAAACCACCGTGGGGGCGGTCGATTTCCCCCTCATGAAAAATCAATGCAAAAATTTCATCGGCCCTGTCAGGCGGCACAATCACGCTAATCAAGTCCCACTCGATCTGCGCACCAACTCCTTTTTTACCGATCAACGGCACAATGCCGACACCGCGCGCACGATGCAACGACGCAGTAGACAAACCACAGTGCAGGCTAAGCAGTTCAAGAATAGTGTGGCCAATCCCGGTAGGCAGAATCGCCGTTATTTGCCGCTGATCGGCCATGGCAGGCATGGGCATCTGGTTGCCGACGTTAAATTCTGGTTCTGACCCGGACACCGGCTTAACCTCGCCGACGCACGGAGCGGTGAAGTTTCTCTTTGACCTCCTCCGGCACATAGGTAGCGGCTTTCTCGAGGGCGGTGACATGAATAAAACCCATGCCTGGCGTGTCGAGTTTGCCGGCAAGATACATCCGCTCAAATACCCGATCGAGCTGATCCTGAGAGACGACGACGTTGATCACCTCCTTTTCCACATCGATGGCTACCCCAAAAATCCCGAGCCGCTCGCGTACCCCGCTACCGCGGGCGTAATAGGTCGTCGCTCCCTGAGCACCGGCGTCTCGGGCGGCGGCGATCACCTCGTCGGCAAAACCACGTTGAACAACACAGGTAATCAGGGCGACGTCCGTTAATACGGTAATTTCACGTTTACTCATAGAACTAGTAATCCTTCATGGTTAATCATGATCGGTCTTTTTCATTTGAGTGACCCTCTTCAACTTCCGCCTGTCTCTGTCGATACAGTTTTAGCTGAATCATCAAACCCACTGAAAGAACGGTAAGAATCGGCCCGATGGAGGCCATCGACAGGATACCGAAACCATCGGTTGCTGCAGTCGAATTACCGAAACCCAGACCCATTGCCAGTACCAGCGGCACGGTCACCGGACCGGTGGTCACCCCGGCACTATCCCAGGCGACATTGACGAACTCCTCCGTAGAGAGGGCGGTCAGTACTGCGGCGAGAAGATAGGTTGGAATTAAGAACCAGGCCAGCGGCAGATCAAACACCATGCGTAGCGTACCGGCAGCGATGCCACAGCCCACTCCAAAGGCCACGGCGTTCATCAGCAAACTCTTTTTAAACGCACCGTTAGTCAGTGTCTCCACGGTAATTCCCAGGGCATTGAGTGCCGGTTCGGCAAGCGTGGAACCGTAACCAAGAAACCAGGCGAAAGCACCGGCGATCATTAGTCCAAGCAGAAACCCGTAAAGGGGCGAACCATCAACTCCGTGCACCGTGGCGAACGCCGCCGGTACCAGGCCACCCGATTGACCTCCAAGTTTAGATAAACCATAGCTGAGACCGATGTTAAAGATGACCATGCCGACCACACAGAGCACAATGCCGTAGGTAACTATCCCGGCGTTATGCACGCTCTCGCGCAACACCACTTTAATCACAAATAACAGGAACAGTACCAGCGGAACAATTGCTCGAAAACCACCAATCGCTTCCACCCAGGGTGTCTGTTGATACCACTGCCCCGCAGAGGCAATTTCCGCCTGAGCAACCGCAGCCTGCTGAATAATCTGTTCGGGACTCACCGTACTGGCGAGGTAAATCACCAGTAGCATCACGGCGATGATCGGAAACAGCGACGCTAACGTGACAATACCGAATCCAGACAGTGAAGTGTCCCCCTTCCCGGTCGCCGCAGCGACGCCAATACCCAGCGACAGCACCAGCGGAACCGTCACCGGACCGGTAGTAACAGCTCCACAGTCCCAGGCCATGCCAATGGTTTTACTTAACTCCGGATCGGACAGCAGGTAAAGCAGCAGTCCTAATGCTGGCACCAGCGTTAAATAAATAAGCGGCTTAAGACTCCAGTTGTAGATAAACCGCAGCATCCCAAGTACCGCCGCCAGACCAACCCCCACTCCCACACTTAACACCAGCGTGCCTGACCAGGGGTTCAGCAATGCCCAGAGATAGGGCGCATCCTCCGCAGTGACCATCGATCCGGCAGCCTGTAATGCACCTATCGCCGGTTCGGCAAAGGTAACGCCAACACCCAGAAGCAACGCCACCATCATGACCACCGGCAGTGCCGCTTTGGCGGGTAAAACGGTGCCAATAGACTCACCAAACGGCATCAGACCAAGCTTCAGGCCCTCCATAAAGAGCACCAGACCCAGAATAACCGCAATAACTCCGCCACTGATGAGGCCGGCATCCGTGACCCCGGTTCGCAAAATCAGTAGTTGAAACAACGCCAGGTAAAGCGCCAGTGGCACCACCGAGCGTAGCTGTTCGACCACCCGCACGTTGATATAGGGTTCAAGCACGCGGAACAGATCTCGAGGGGTCAGCGAGAGTTTAGGTGGCACATAAGGCAGTTCATTGCCATCGGCATCCACGGCGATTTTCGGCGTCAGCTCGTTATAGCTAATGCTCACCTGGTTGATCGTCATGGCACTGGCGAAATCACCATAGCGCAGTTTGTCACTCACCTTTTTTATCCTCAGTCGGCCTTAAAATAGAGCGTTGCTGAACAGAACGCTCCTGAGTTGCCCGCTCGACCGCAGATTTAACCGGCGGCAGGGCCGTTAGCAATTGATCAAAATCAGCAGCTCGTAATTCATAGAGCGCGCAGGGCGTTACCGCTCGGCAGGTGGCCGTGCGTGGTTCGCCAGTGAGCAGAGCCATTTCCCCAAAAAAGTCCCCGGCCATCAGGGTAGCCAGATCCCGCTCGGCTCCGCCATCAACCTGTTCATCCTGACGACAGACACGAATTACGCCGCGGGCAATGAGGAATAGAGAATCACCCACATCATCCTGACGGATGATCACTTCGCCGGCGGGAATCGTGTGTTGATGCAGCATCTGGGTAACCGCCCTGGCATCACCCGGCGTTAAATGCTGAAACATCGGTACCGATCGCAGCAGTTCGGCAGTATCGATTACCAGACGCGATTTTTCACTACCGCGCAGTTCGTCCAGGGCGAGGTCAAACTGCTCAATTAACCGCTCACCGACGCCGACAGGAAGAGTGCCGGCTTCCATTCGCTGATCGACATACTGCTTTTCCGCATTAATCATCAGCCGCGCAGCCAGTCGTGCCTGTATCGCGGTAACAAATTCTGGAAACTGCTGGGCGGTGGCGTCGAGCAACTCACGAGCACGGGTCTGTCTGACCTTTACCTGTTCAATCACCGCCTGCACGATCTCTGCCTGGCCAACTTCCACCTCCCCCAGTTCTGCCAGTTCCACCATCACCTGACGGGTACTTTGATAAGTCGCCCAGGCCTTTTCATAGTCGCGTTCGGTACGACCACGCTCCAGCAGTTCCACGCTCCCTTCAAGGGCCGGGATTCGCTTTATAACCCGCATCAATGCGGCAGTAATGGAGCCTGGCGCTGACGGCGCATCGTAATGCCGCAGGGAGCCTCCCTGGCGAAGTTCCTCACTGACGCTGGTTAACCCATGAATCAGCTCACGATAAGTTGCTTCCGAAATTTGCCGCGAACCCAGCAGGGTGTAGTAGTGAGCTTTTTCCAGATTAATACAGCGCAACAGTAGCAATCGCTGTCCCTCACCGGGGGCTAGTTGACCAACCTGTAGTTTGGAAAGATCGCTCCGACTCTCCTCTATCCCCTGCTCAAACAGATGACGTTGATTATCCGCCAGCGTGGCCGAAAACAGTCCCCCGCCCTGCAATTCTGGCAACCGTGCCAGGGCATGGGTTCGGGCTAGCAACAACCCCTCGGCCTGCATCAACCGATCCGCCAGCGGTGGTTCGTCGAGTCCCAACCAATGAACCAGTCGCTGCATAGAGAGTCCCTGAACCAGGAGCGTAAACAACACCGCGCCGGTGACCAGCACGATAAAAGTCTGACGCTGCTCGAATTCCGGCAAACTGAGCACAATGGCCAATGCGATCGCACCTCGCAGACCACCCCAATAGATAACACTCTGATAACGTCGATCGATTGCCTGGGAACCCTGCAGGCGAGTCACCAGTGGCACCAGTGTGTAGACCACCAGTGCTCGAGAAATCAGCATCGCAAGAATCACCCACGCCAGCACCGGGGCAGCGGCGGCTAACGCCGGCAACTCCACCCTTAAACCGACCAGCAGGAATATCAGCGCATTGGCTACAAAGGCCATGTATTCCCAGAAACTATCCAGATATTCCACCACCGGCGCGGAAATTTTGCAGCGCCCCCAGCCCCCCATAGTCACACCAGCAGCGACGGTGGCCATCACCCCACTGACATGAACTTCCTCGGCGATCAGAAATGACAGATATGCCAGTGCGGTGGTCAGGGTAATTTCGATGAAGGCATCATTACGGACCCGACCCAACAAATAGCCCGTGACGAGCGCACAGAGCCAGCCCACTGCTGCCCCGCCGACAAAGACAACAACGAAATCACCGGCTCCTGCCAGCAATGTTTCGGTACTGAAATAGCCAGCGAGCATCATCGCCGTCAACAGCCGAGCAACAACAATGGCCGTTGCATCGTTAAGCAGACTCTCGCCCTCGACCAGCACCGTTAACCTCTTCGGTGCGCCGAGTTGTTTGAAAATGGCGATCACCGCCACCGGATCAGTGGCACTTAAAATTGACCCCAGCAACAGCGCAGCAGGCAGGGGGATCGGTGTTGCCAACGCAATAATTCCGCCGATTAACCCCGTCGATATCAGCAACCCGGGCACGGCCAGCGTCAACACCGGACCGATATTCTCGCGCAGCTCTCGACCATCCAGCGCAAAGGCCGATTCAAATATCAGGGTGGGTAGAAAAACAAACAGAATAACGTCAGTAGAAATCTCGTATGCCAGGTACTCGTGCAGCGCCGCCGGCAGCAGATCGCTGGCAGCGTTCAGGGCAATGCCGACGATCACCAGTAACACCGTAAAAGGTAACCCAGTACGCTTGCTGATGGTCAGCGCCGCCGCCGCAACCAGCAACAGCAGCATGACCAAACCAACCAGTTGTGCGACCTGCAATGATTCCATTGATCTCAGCCAGATGCACCTTCAGATAACAGGTACCTTACTCAGGATAATAGTAAAAAAACGAAACTGTTTTGTGACCCTGATCAGGAGCCCGGACAATTCATGACAATCGGGTTACCGGATGCCACGATTAACAAAAAAAGGTTCTCGGATTGCCATCCGAGAACCTTTTGAAAGTCCAGGCGCTATAAACCGATCAGTTAAGGCCGTAGAAGCGTTTTGCACCAGTGGCCATCACATCTTTAAGCAGGGGTTCTGGCATCCCCATATCCTGGATCTGTCGGGCTGCGTTCCAGAACCCATCGGGATGCGGGTAGTCGGTGGCCCAGAGAATGTTTTCAGCGCCAATGTACTCTGCGACCGACGGCAAACACTTCTCTACCGGCTCAAAAGCAATAAAGCACTGGCGCCGAAAAATCTCGCTGGGCAGAGTCGTAAGAGCCGTGTCGTTAAGACCTTTATCCGTGTAGTGGCGATCCATGCGATCAAGCCACCCCGCCATCCAGCCGCCGCTGGCCTCCATAAACCCGAAGCGAAGTTTGGGAAATTCTTCACAAACGCCGCACATGATCACGCTGGCCGCCGCTGCCATCATCTCAAAGGTGTGGCTAACCAGGTGCTTAACCGCGAAACTCTCATACCGCTCCACCCCAAGCGTGGGTTGACCACTGGCGGCGCCTTCATGGATACCGAACGCGAAATCACACGCCTGGGCCGCCTCCCAGAGTGGGTAATAGTAGGGATCATGCAACACACGTCCCTGCTGCGGGTTGGGCCGCAGAAATCCGGCCTTAAAACCCAGTTCCTGTTGGGCGAACTCCATCTCGGCAATGGCATGCTCCACTGATTGCATGGGAAGCGAGGCCACACCAAACAGCCGCTCCGGGTACTCGCCGCAGTAGTCGGCGAGCCAGCGGTTATAAGCCCGCGCACCAGCCGCCGCCAGATCAGGGTCTTTTATCGGGCTGACAAAGAGTCCAAGACTTGGGTAGAGGAAGGCCGCATCGATACCTTCGCGATCCATATCCGTGATTCGGGCGTGAGGATTCCAGCCGCCTTCTCGACCGCTTTCATACCCCCCATTATTCCTTTCCAGCGTGCCGCCCTTGTCGCGATTGCCCATGGCCCCGATAAAGCCCAAACCAAACCCGGTGTCGACAATGTTTTCGTCGTCAACCCGAAAAATCTCCTGATTGTCGCGCACTTCAATACGTGGCAACCGGTCGCGAAATTTCGGATCACCGTACTCCTGCCACATGTTGCGCGGCTCAAGAATATGGCCGTCGGAATCGATCACTTTGTAGTCAATACTCATTACGCTCTCCTCTCCACTTTGGTTTCTCTATTTATTATCTAAACCATCGATACCCCAATCTCCTGTAATTAACCTGCAACTAAAGAGTCAGCTATTCACCAGCTGCTCCGAGCGACCGGCATACAGCTCTATGTGCTCTGCTCCCAGTGCTTCCGGCACGTCCGGGTCGAAAAAAAACTCCACGCACATGGCGGTTTCCATGAACATCATTGCCAGATAGAGCAGCGGTTTCTGTTCTGCCGGCAATTCCGCCAGAGGCCATTTATCCAGGTGTTTGGCAATGGGATCGATTTCCGGCAACAAGGTCTGGTAGTAGTCAGTAATTTCGCTCATCGATGCGCTGATACGACGACGCATACGGGCATCTTCGGTGGATAGTGCCCAGGACCGATAAGGCGTTAAGTGTGCAAAGGGTTCTGGTAACGGGTTATTCATAATTTTCCCTCCGGCTTAACGACAAAATTCGGTCACTTTCTCGTACTGGTGACGCACCGCGATTTCCTGATCCGAAAGCTGAATCGACTTGATTGCCCCAGAGCGCAGCGCGTTGTGCGTCACCTCATTGGTAAACAGATCCTCCCGTGACAGGTCCCGCAGCACGATCTTGCTGTATTCCTGGCTGATCATGGCGCCCGCACTGGTGGGCATCGGGAAGTAGAAAGCCAGCTCATAGACGGTCCGGTCATGGGCCACCGGCCAGAAGGCATCAACGTAATACCAGCCAGCACCGACATTAATCCGCGAAAACGGGAACATGATGTTGAGATCAAACGCCCAGTTTTCTATCTGTGCCTGGGCGGTACCGGGAAAGGAATT
Organism: uncultured Gammaproteobacteria bacterium; assembly: GCA_913060775.1. Lineage (GTDB taxonomy): Bacteria > Pseudomonadota > Gammaproteobacteria > Immundisolibacterales > Immundisolibacteraceae > QNFC01. The sequence continues at coordinate 11,509 of CAJXVN010000022.1, forward strand.
AACGTTGCCATCACCCCCCTGGGTAAAGGTCGCCCCCATCCCATAAGCGATCATCTCGGTGGGGGTTAAATCATGGGGCGGCAGGTGCACACTAATACTTTGATTGCCATTCGGCTGCAGTTTGATCCGTTGACTAGCAAGGTAGGGATCGCCGTCATCCTCCAGGCACTGACGTACTGACCTTTTGTGCACAAACGCAGCATGGTAGGACTCCTGGAAGGCATTCATAGTGGTCTTCCAGTTGGCGTTGGTCTCGTAGCGATAACGCCCGGCCAGCACCATATTCTCGAACGGAAACGGCTTAAGGTCCTGGTTAAAATCGGCCATTGATGCTTCCAGACTCTGGCTCGGGGTTTCTTCAAAATTTACAAAGATAAAACCGCGCCAGGTATCCAGATGAACTTTAGCCAGACCCAGGCTGGGCTTATCCAGATGATGAAAGCGCTGTTCATCGGTGACAAAAGCCAGCTCGCCCTGATTATTAAAGACCCAGCCATGAAAATCGCACTGGAAACCATTACAGGACCCACTTTCGTCCCGCACCAGCCGATTACCACGATGGGTGCAGACGTTGTGCAGCGCCCTTAGCTTGCCGTCGTCTCCCCGCACGACGATGACGGAGGCATCAAGCACCTCAATATCGCGCACAAAATAATCGCCAGGGTTGGGCAAGTCCTCTTCGCGCAGGATCATATTGACCCACATCTTGCGAAAAATCTTCTCCCGTTCCCGTTCAAAAAACGCCGGGTCAACCGCCGGTGCTGTGGATACCGGACCGGTGCCAATTTCAGGGTAAATATCCGCGAACGGCCGTGTACTATTATTCATGGGCTCCTCCTCTCCAAAAGGCCATGGACATATTGATACGGCAAACCCGTTTCAGCAAGTAATCCGGTCAAATCATATTGGCCAATCATTCCATCGTTGGGCGCGCGCCCCTCAAGGCTCCGTTAAAATGGACCGCATCGGGCACTAACATCCCGGCTATTTGCGCCGCCCCCCGGACGCTCACACCTGAACTTATCCTTATCGAGGAGCCCTATTTTGCGTCACCCGCTAACTTTTTTATTCCTCTTCGTCCTGCCCTGTAGCGCTATCGAGGCCCAGCCTATAACCCTGAGTAATGGCGATCGGCTCTCCGGAGAGGTGGTTGAAGAAAACGCTCAGCAGATCGTTTTTGATCATCCAGTGCTCGGTCGGTTAGTCATTGACCGCGAAAAAGTTGCCGCGCTAACTACTAGCGAAACTATCGACCCACCCCCCGCCATCAAACAGCGCCAATCAACAACGCCGGCGCCGGCGGTTAACGCCACTATCAGCCAGCGCATCGAACTCGGTCTCAGCGGAGCCAGCGGCAATACCCGCAACAGTGACCTGCGCCTTGGTTACCAGCGTCGGGCCGACTCCGCTGAGCAGCACTCGCTGTTAAAAAGCGGCTATCAGCGAGAAAGCAGCAACGGCCAGACCGAAGAAAATGATTTTTTCACCGAACTCACCCATGACTGGCTGATGCCTCAAAGTCGCTGGTTTCGTTTCGCCCAGGGTCGCTACGACTGGGACGATTTTGAAGACTGGGATAGCCGCATCGCGGTAAGCGGTGGTAGCGGCTATCTATTCGCTGATCGCCCTGGGTTGAGGATGGCGGGCCGGCTCGGTCTCGGTCTTAGTCAGACCTTTGGTGGCGACGACGATGAACTCAGTCCCGAGGCCATTGTCGGCTTCGATTCCAACTGGCAGGTTAACGACCGTCAGTCACTGGAAGCCTCCAACACCCTTTATCTGCAACTGGATGAGCTCGGTGAACTCCGTAACCTGACGAGCCTGGCCTGGTTGATCAAGCTGGATCAGTTCAACGGGCTCAATCTGAAACTCGGTGCTGAAAACGAATATGAATCAGACACCAGCGGCGATAGTCGGTCAAACGACTTTAAATACAACCTGTCACTGACCTGGGAGCTGAAATAGGCCGGGTGCAAAACTCCCATTTAATCCCGGCAACCAATCAACGCTTCTGTCTACCGCAACAATTAGCTAATCTAATCCCCTTTATTCGAATGTCTGGAGGAGGAGAGGATGAGTAACATTGCAGGTGATCTGGCTTATTGGGATGGCGACGGCCATGTAATCGAAGACATCGATGGCATCGTGAAGATGTTGCCAAAACCATTTCGTGACCGGATTAGTCTGACCCAGCTGGTACCACCGCTGGATCACCACCACTCGGCGATTGTAGTGGATGTACCGGAGGGCGCATTCCAGCCCGTTGGCCCCCAGGGATGGGCCGATTTCATGGTTCAGGGCGGCTTCGAGCAGGCCATTCTCTACCCGACCTGGTTTCTGGCCGTCGGCAAATACGTGGAAGAACCCATCGCTCGTGCTGCCACCCGTGCCTACAACGACTGGCTACACGAACAATACACCGGGCCTTTTCCGCAAATGAACGGTGCGGGCCTGATTCCAATGATGGATGTCGGCTACGCGGTGGAGGAGATGCACCGCTGCGTGGAAGAGCTGGGTTTCAAAGCCATCATGCTGCCTTCAAACTTGATCAAAGGCACGCTCGGGTCTAAAGAATTTCATCCCCTTTATGCGGCGGCAGAAAAACTTGACTGTGCGCTTTCCGTCCACGGCGGCGCCCACGACAACTTCGGCATGAACGACTTCAACACCTTCGCCGCCTACCACGCTGTCGGACATACCCATGGCATGGTGCTGGCGTTAACCTCGATGTTATTCAATGGCGTTTTCGACAAATTCCCAAATATCAAAATCGGCTTCCTCGAAGGTGGTCTGGCGTGGATATTCATGATTCTTGAGCGCTGCGCAGGCTCCTACGGAGCCTTCAAACCCTACGATCCTGAAGGGGAATACCTGCAACTTGCCGACGGCGAATCCATGCGCGACTACATATTGCGGCATATCCGTGAGGGTCGCATTTACCTGGGTATCGAAGGTGACGAACCCGACATCGGCTACGCCGCCACAATCATCGGTAGTGAGGCCCTGTTTTTCTCATCCGATTTTCCACACGAGGTGAATGAGGAGACCATCAACGCCGAAATCGATGAACTCTTTGCCCTCGACAGTATTGGTGATCAGGCAAAGGCCAATATCATGCGCCACAACTCGGAGCGGTTTTACAGTTAAGCGGCCGAAAATACCGCCCACTAAAAAGCCGGGCAATGCCCGGCTTTTTAGTGGACTTAACTATGGATTAGCCGTTAAACCAGAAAACTCAGGTTCGGCGACTGCACTACCGGTTCGTCCATGATCACCAGACGACTCGCCAATCTCAGTTCACCGTCCACCTCGCATATCCGGTCATTACGCCGACAGGAAAACAAATGATGCACCGTCGAGGTTGAGCGAATACGAAACACCAGCACATTACTGGTTACCTCAAAGCTACCGGCCTCTTCGCTGTCATAGGCGCGGATATTGGTGACAAAATGGCGGGTTATTGACGGTGGGCTTTCGGCCACGGTGGTGGACGCCTTAGCCCAGAGCGTGGTTCTTAATACCAGCGAATCAAAATCTTCATCGAAATACCCGTTGGTGAATTTTTGCTTGGGCTGCTCACCTTTTTCAAACACTCCCCGCACCGGCATCCGATAGCTAATATCCGGCATCACCCGGCCTAACCAGGTTTGATAATCCTTATCCTCGAATAGCTCGGCTTCGTCGAACAAAAAGCGGCTAATACGACGATAGTCGCGATCGGATACTTCCGTTTTCTGGTCCGAACCACCCACCTTAGGCACCCCCCGCCTGCATCATTTCCCGCCATTTCAGCAACAGACCAAACTCCGACATTTCAGAATAGGTCGAGTGGTAAGCCTCGCCCGGTCCGGGGAAGTCGGCAATCCGATCCTCCTGACTGGCCAGAATCATCTGGAAGCTACTCATGCGCTGCCGACCAATCGTGCCGCGACTGCCTTTATCCATCGAAGCCCAGGCCTCGGAGTCGTCCTGATCGAAGGTGCCTGCGCCGGTAAAGGTCTGAATCCCCAGCCGCAGCGATGCCTCTTTGTATTCGTCGGCCGATTCCTTATCCGCCAGAAACCACGCCCAGATCTCCGCACTGTGAGCAGAGCTGGGCTGCCACACCCGCATATTGAAAAAGTTAATCGGCGGTTTTTTGGGTGACAGCGTGACCGGAAAGTGCACCCAGGACAGATTCGGGAATACTGTCATTACGCCGTTAAACATGTTTTTCAGCAGCCCCTGTTGACCCGCCGAGAGCATCTGTTCATAAAGCGGCACCATGGCTGGATCAAACCCGGTCCAGTCAGGTAAACCCGGCGGACCCGGTACAAAGATGCAGCCGTGACCGTTACCAATTCTCACTGCCGGGCCATTTTTGGCAATCTCGACCAGTGCCTCCATGGGCATGTCGATGGCCATGCGCGATATTGGGCCATGGGCTGCCAATGCGTGGGGGCCGTCTGCCGCGAAGTTAATGGCGCCGTATTTCCAGTTCATGTTGGCCACCCATTTTACCGGGGCACCCAGCACCTCCGCGCCGTTAGGTGTGCGGTTAAAAAACATGTCGATATACCAGCGGGCATTGCCCAGATGGGTTTCAAGGTCCGGCGCCGCCTCATTAAAGGTGGCAAAAATCAATCCGGCATAAACGCCAACGCGCGCCTGGACCAGGTTGTAATCGTCAAAATTAACTTTGTTTTTATAGGCTTCTGGCTTGTCCGCCAGACTATGCAGGTGGCCGTCATTACGGAAAGTCCAGCCGTGATAAGGACAGATAAAACTCGGCGAGTTACCCGCATCAGCCCGGCAAACCAGGGTGCCGCGATGGGGACAGGCATTTAAAAATACCCGTAACTGGCCGTCACTGGAATGGCTGAGAATAACCGGGTCATCGCCCATGATACGGGTGACGTAGTCACCGGGTCTGGCAACTTCCGACTCGTGCCCGACGAACAGCCAGCTCTGGGCAAAAACTCGCTCCAGTTCCATGGCATGAATATCGTCGTCAACAAACACTCGGCGGTTGACCCAACCGGTGGCCGGGTCTACCAGGTCTCCGGGACGTTGCGGATTGAATTGCTCAACTTTCACTGTCTGCCCTCTCACTCGTTGTCACCCGGATAGGGAGACTTAACCAAAGCGTTCGGAGATGACTGTAGCAAAATAAAAGGGAAATCCAAACGGTCGTTTAGCTTGTAAGCGGGAATTTATATGTAATTGTTTGATCAACCGGCGCGTCCGCCCGACTTGGATTAACGGCTCACGCCGTAAAATTACTGACCTGCCCTGTAAACGCGGCCAGATCCTGCAATAACCTGGCCGCTGGTGCGCCGTCGGTGACCCGGTGATCAAAGGTAAGACTGAGTACGCAGGTGTGTCGCCAGACCAGTTCGCCGGCCTGTTTTTGTGGGCGTTCCTGCACCCGGCCGATACCGAGTATCGCTACCTGAGGCGGGTTGATGATAGGCGTAAAGGCATCAATGCCGTAGGCACCCAGATTGCTGATGGTAAAGCTTCCTCCGGCCAGCTGATCCGTTGACAAATCTCCACTTTTCGCCCGCTTTGCCAGCTCGGCGGACCGGGCCGCCATGTCAGCGAGGGTAAGCGAGTTAGCCCGCTGAATGACCGGGACCACCAGACCGTCATCCAGCGCCACGGCAAAACCCAGATTGACATCGTTGATCATTTCGATTTTATCGGCGCCGGTCCCACCGGGGTGGATGTGCGCATTGAGCCGAGGGTGACTTGGCAGTACTCGGGACAGGGCAAAAGCAATCATGTCTCCATAACTCGCGGCCACCGATTTTCGCAACTGCACCAGGGCTGAAACATCGACCGAACTGGTGAGGGTTAGTTGGGCCGCCTGCTGCAGGCTGCGGGTCATGTTGCTCGCAATGGTGGCTCGCAGACCGCTGAGCGGAATACCGGCGCTGCTCTCGGCCGAGTCACGACTGGATGCTACTGCTGCCTCAATGTCCTCCAGGACAATACGCCCTTGTGGCCCGCTGCCGGTTATCTGACTCAGGTCGATACCCTGTTGCCGGGCCAGTTTCCTGGCCGGGGGCGTTATCTGCACTTTTGCGGGCTGGGATGGTGGAGTCCCGGAGGGTGTATCGGTCGGGGCTGTTTCTGAACCACCCTTTCCCGCGGGTGGCCCGGCTGGCTTCAAGCCATATTCAGCGACGGGTTCGGTCTCTGTCACCTGATCGACAACTTCATCCGCCTCACCGATTAAACAGAGTGCGGTGCGCACCGGTACTTCCTCTTCCTCAGCCACCAGTAGTTTGAGCAATACGCCATCGCGGTCAGCCATCAACTCGGAGACCACTTTCGATGACTCAACTTCGGCGAGTATTTCGCCTTCAACCACGGAGTCGCCGACCCGTTTTAACCATTTGAGGATCTTGCCCTCGTGCATGCCCATGGACCATTGCGGCAATAGAAGTTCGTGTGCCAAAGGTTATTCCTCAATAAGTTCGCGCGCGGCGAGGGCAATCATGGCCGCATCGGGATAAAAACCCCGCTCGAGCGCACTGGAAAAGGGAATTTGCATATCCGGTGCGGTGAGACGTTTGATCGGTGCCTGCAGATTCCAGAAACCTTTTTCAGCAACCATCGCGGCAATTTCACCGGCGGCACCACAGGTACGGTGCCCCTGATCCACCACCAGCAGTCGGCCGGTTTTAGCCACTGACTCCAGAATGGTGGCGGTATCCAGCGGCACCAGGGTCCGCGGGTCGATAACCTCTGCGCTGATGCCCTCTTTCGCCAGCGCCTCGGCAGCCTTTATTGACTCACCCACCCGCGCAGCAATGGCGACGATAGTCACGTCGCTACCCGCGTGGCAGATATTGGCCTGACCAAACGGCAGCAGGTACTCCTCGTCGGGAATTTCCCCCTTCTGACCCCAAAGGTTGCCGTCTTCAAAAATCAGCACCGGGTCTTCGTCTCGTATGGCTGTTTTTAGCAATCCCTTGGCATCGTAAGGATTGCTTGGCACCACTACTTTCAACCCCGGCACGTTCATGTACATGGAGTAATTACGATCGGAATGCTGTGCGGCAATACCACCGTTATAAAACATAGCAGCACGGAAAACGGCGGGAATGTGAGTCTGGCCACCGTACATGTAGCTCGATTTAGCCGCCATGCTCACCAGCTGGTCGGTGGCCAGATACATAAAGGAAGCGATGGTGTAATCGACAATTGGCCGCATGCCGACCATGGCCGCGCCGATAGCGACGCCGGTGAAACCACTTTCGCAGATCGGCGTATCCAGCACTCGCTGAGGGCCAAATTCATCCAGCAGACCACCACTGCTGCCGTAAACATTACCGGAAACATCCTCACCCATTAGGAATACCGATTCGTCGCGGGCCATCTCTTCGCGCTGAGCCTGGGCCACCGCTTCCAGAAAAGTAATATTAGCCATTGGACAGCTCCCCCTCAATGACTACAACCGGGGTTCGGTACAGGTGGGTATAGGCTTCTTCAGGCTCCGGAAGCGGGCTCTGTTCCGCAAATTCCAGAGCAGCAGCGATGTCCTGCTTAACCTGCTCATCCATTCTGTCCAGGTCAGCGACCGCCACGCTATCGGCAAGCTGTTCCCTGAACAGTAACAGCGGGTCGCGTAATTTCCAGGCGGCCAGCTCTTCATCGGACCGGTATGTCATGTTGTCGTACAGCGGTCCCTCGGAATGGTGGTGATAACGGTAAGTTTTAGCCTCCACCAGAGTCGGGCCGTCTCCCCGACGGGCGCGCTCAACCGCTTCAGTCACGGCATCATAAACCTCCAGACACTGCTGACCATCGACGATGGATGAGGGCGTGCCATAGCCGGCTGCCCGGGCCGAAATATCCTCCAACGCAGCGGCACGATTATTGGGCGTGGTCACTCCGTAACCGTTGTTTTCGCAGAGAAACACCACCGGTAACTTCCACAGGGCCGCCATGTTCATGGCTTCATGAAAATAGCCCTGGTTAGACGCGCCGTCGCCAAAAAAGCAGAGGGTAACCCGGTCATTGCCCTGCATCTGGCTGCCTAGCGCCGCTCCCACGGCCACTGGCAAACCACTGCCGACGATGCTGCTTTCACCAAGACTACCCACCGAGAAATCTGCCAGGTGCATGGAGCCGCCCTTGCCCTGGTTAACCCCCGTCGATTTACCGAGGATCTCGGCCATCAGTGCGTTGACTCCCGCGCCTTTACCAATGGGGTGACCATGCGAGCGGTGATTACCGACCATGTAATCATCTTCTCGTAACGCCATACAGGCGCCCACGACTTCACCTTCCTGACCAATCGATAAATGGGCGGAGCCGGGAATTCGACCGCTGTTAAAGAGTTTTTGCACCGCCTCATCAAATTGACGTACCAGGCCCATGCGTCGGTACATCTCCAGTAGCAACGACTGATCCACACTCATTCCTCCCCAAACTGAAATGTCGAAATTGACCGCCGCACACAATAACAGTGCCTCCTTAGAACAGGTAGCCAATTCGCGATAGAATGTGCAGCTAATCCATCATTTAATACGAAACATACCCCGCCATGGACCGATCACCTCGTTACACCCTGCTCGAACAACAACTCGCCGATCGCATTCTGCTGCTCGACGGTGCCATGGGCACGATGATCCAGAGCTACGAGCTGGAAGAGGCCGACTACCGCGGTAGCGAATTTGCAGACTGGCCTAGCGATCTGAAGGGTAACAACGACCTCCTGAGCCTGACCCAGCCGAATATTATCGAGGCGATTCATAGCGCTTACCTGGAAGCCGGCGCAGATATCCTCGAAACCAACACCTTTAACGCCACTTCGATTGCCATGGCCGATTACGCCATGCAGGACCAGGTCCACGATATCAACCGCGAATCTGCTCGACTGGCGCGCAAGGCTGCTGATGCCATGGAGGCAAAAACCCCGGATCGACCCCGGTTTGTCGCCGGTGTGCTGGGGCCGACCAACCGCACGGCGTCGATTTCGCCGGACGTGAACGACCCAGGGTTTCGCAACGTCAGTTTTGATGAGCTGGTTGTCGCCTACCGCGAAGCCACGGAAGCCCTGATCGAGGGTGGTGCCGACATCCTGCTGGTGGAGACGGTATTCGATACCCTTAACGCCAAAGCGGCCCTGTTTGCGATTGCCGAATTTTTTGATGCTCAGCAGCAGCGCTGGCCGGTGATGATTTCCGGCACCATTACTGACGCCAGCGGCCGCACCCTGTCTGGCCAGACCGACGAGGCCTTCTGGTATTCCCTGCGCCACATTCAGCCACTCAGTATCGGCCTTAACTGTGCGCTCGGCGCGCCAGAACTTCGCCAGTACGTGATTAATCTCTCGAACAAAGCCGACGCACTCATCAGCGCCCACCCCAATGCCGGTCTGCCTAACGAATTTGGCGGCTACGACGAAACCCCCGAGGGCATGGCCAGCGAGATCCGCGAATGGGCCGAGTCCGGTTACCTGAACATTATTGGCGGCTGCTGTGGAACTGGCCCGGACCACATCCGCGCCATCGCCGAAGCGGTTAAGGATTGCCCACCACGGGTACCGCCACAGATCGCCCCGGCCACCCGTCTAAGTGGCCTGGAACCGGCCATCATCGAGGCCGACAGCCTGTTTGTGAACGTGGGTGAGCGCACCAACGTCACTGGTTCGGCTAAGTTCAAACGGCTGATTCTGGAAGACGAATACGATACCGCACTGGATGTAGCCCGCGAACAGGTGGAAAACGGCGCGCAGATTATCGATATCAACGTCGATGAAGCCATGCTCGACGGCGTCGCTGCCATGCACAAATTCGTCAACCTGGTGGCCTCTGAACCGGACATTTCCAAAGTACCGGTAATGCTCGACTCATCCCGCTGGGAGATCATCGAGACCGGCCTCAAGTGCCTGCAGGGTAAGGGGGTCGTTAACTCCATCAGCATGAAGGAGGGGGAAGGAAATTTCCTCCACCAGGCCCGTTTGCTGCGCAAATATGGTGCCGCGGTCATCATTATGGCGTTTGACGAAACCGGTCAGGCCGACACCTACGAGCGCAAGGTGGAAATCTGCACCCGCTCCTACAACCTGCTGGTGAATGAGGTCGGCTTTCCGCCCGAAGATATTATTTTCGATCCCAATATTTTCGCTATCGCCACCGGTATCGAAGAACACAACAACTACGCGGTGGATCTGTCTCTTATACACATCTCCGAGCCC
>CAJXVN010000023.1 GCA_913060775.1 uncultured Gammaproteobacteria bacterium
CGAGATGTAGAGAGGTCTCGTGGGCTCGGAGATGTGTATAAGAGACAGAAGTTGGCGAGACCAGACCATCACTGGCACCACAACAGACATTAGTGGGTATCTGAATGCGATGCAGCCGTTGCTTTAACTTGGGGTTGTGCAGATAGGGTTCCCAGGCATAGAGGGCCAGGGATTCGCGGTTGCGGGCAAAGGCCGTGAGCTGCTCATCGGACAGAGTGGAAAAATCGATTGCGGCTTTTGCTGGGTCGTGAAATGCCAGTGCTGCCAGTTCATCCGGCGGGATGGCAAACATATCGGGAAAATCTCGAGTCTCTCGGTCACCCTGTTTGATTCCCACGGCGCCCACCATCATCAATCGGGAGAGCCGGTGACTGTTTTTCACCGCCATTTCCACGGCAGTCCAGCCACCAATGGAAAAACCGACCAGAATGACATCCCGCAGATCAAACTGATCAAGCAGGTCGAGGTAGACATAACTGAGATCGTCCACCGAGTTGATGTGGGCGGGCCTCGCGGTATTGCCAAATCCGGGATGGGTTGGAGCGATCACTTCGAACCGCTCTGCCAGTCGGTCGATCACATCGCCCGGTTGCAGCGGCCCACCACCGCCATGCAGCAGCAACATGGTCTGGCCGCGGCCCTTGTGGATTACTTCCTGCTCCAGGTCGCCGATTTTCAGGCGACCCTCGTGGAGTTTCAGATCCGTCATACCTCCTCCTCGTTTTAAGATAAAGCTGGGTAGCGAGCCTTTGGTGATTCTGATTGCTCAGTTTCAGGACTTCTTTTTTGGCATTTGCGGCTCTCCCACCGCAAAATTTTCTGCCAAACCCACTGCAGTTATTGTTACCACGCGAACATCACAATGCCTACAAAATTTTGGTAACACCTACAAATTAGCGGTTCGGAGTTTCCCTTCTCCTGTGCCGGATGAGCAGCAAAGTGAGCGGAATAAGCAGCAGCGGGATTTTGTAGGAGCGGCTTTAGCCGCGATTCCCGACGCCGGATAACCTCAGAGGTCGCGACTAGAGTCGCACCTACAAAAAGGAAGCCCCTGATCTCTGGAAATCTGTCCCAAAAACATTCAGCAATCACCTGAAAAAACCATCTGCTACAGTTGGCTTAAAAAAAGATTAGTGGGAGTCAAAACTAAAGACTGGAGGAGAGATCATGGCAAAGAATTTTCCGTTTCCGATTTTTGATGCGGACGGTCACGTGTTCGAAGATGAAGACGCGATCATGACTTACATGGAGGGGGACTACGCGGGTTTTGAACGAATGAAGAGTTTCTCCATTTTCCCGGGTGTCGATGGCTGGTCGCGGGGAATGATAAAAATGGAGCAATCCAACACCCCGCGCAAACTAAAAACCGACGTCGAAATATGGAGCGACATGCTCGATGACATGGGTTGCGAGGGCTCGGTGCTCTACCCCACCTCGGCACTGACCACCGGGTTAATGAAAGACAAGGCGGTCTCCATTGCGGTAACCAACGCCTACAACAACTGGCTGGAAGGGGAATACATGCAGAAAGACGACCGCCTGTTTGGGGTCGGCCTGATGTCAATGCTCGACCCCGATGCAGCCGTCAAAGAGTTACAGCGTTGCTCGAAAGACCGCAAAAACTTTGTTGCCATGATGCTGCCCGGCGGGGTCACCCACCCGGCCCGGACCTATGGCGATGAATTCTTCTGGCCGATTTATGAGGCCGCGCAGGCATGCAACATGCCTCTGGCCATTCATGGTGGCCCCAGTGGTGGCATGGGTTTTGACCATTTCGATAGTTTCGAAAAAATTCATACCCTCTCCCATCCGGTCGGGCTGCAAATTCAGCTGACGGATGTGATTTTTAGCGGGGTATTTGATGCCTTCCCGAAACTGCGCATGGCCTTTCTCGAAGGGGGCTGCAGCTGGGTGCCTTTCATGATGGACCGGCTCGACTACGAGTATGACTCCGCCTTTGGCGGCAAATCCCGTGAAAAACTCAAAAAACGACCGTCCGAATACATTTCAACTGGCGAGAACTTCTGGGTAGCGCCGGAAATGGGCGAGCGCTTTATGCGCCAGACCATCGACGCCATGGGCGGCGCCGAGCGCATGCTCTATTCGTCCGACTTCCCCCACGAGCCGGCGCCGGATGACATCATCGGTGACATCCCCAACCTGCTGAATAATCCCGACTACACCGAGACCGAAAAAAAATGGATTCTCGGCGACGCGGCACGGCGTTTTTACGCCATGGATTAATGACTGGTAAGCCGTCGTCACGGGGTTTGCCCGTGGTGACCGCTTAAACCAGAAGGGAGGAGAGCAACATGGGCAGAAAAGTTTTTGTCACCGGGGGCAACGGCGTTAATGGCATCTGGATCGTCCGCGACCTGCTTGCCCAGGGCAACGAGGTAGTGGTGTTTGACCAGCGTTTTGACGACCCGATGCTGGCGGATATTAAGGACGATGTGGAGTTTATCCGTGGGGATGTTCGCGACTACCCTGCACTGGTCCGGGCGCTTAAAAATAGCGGCGCAGATTCCATTATTCACCTGGCAGTGTTCATCGGTTTTGGCGCACCAGAACCCTTCATGCAGTACGAGGTTAATGCAAGTTCAACGGTAAACCTGCTTGAAGCTGCGGTGGCCTGCGGTATCGAGCGAATGGTTTACACCAGCTCCAAGGCCGCCTATGGAATCGTACCCAAAGAGCACGGCCATCCCAATTACCTGCCGATCACCGAGGATGTCGTCGGTTCTCCCTTTCCAGCGGACCTGAGTACTTTTTTCTCCGTTTACGGGATTGGCAAGCTGGTTGGCGAAGGCATGGGCATGAACTACCACCATGTTTATGGCCTGGATTTTTACGCCCTGCGCTTCGGCACTATTGTTGCGCCGGGCAAGCTGGTGCGCCACGGCCCGGTGTCGATTCACAGCACGCTGATCGAAAATGCCATGCTTGGCAGAACCACCACCATCAAACAGGGTCGCGAGCAAAAGGACGACATCATGTACGTGAAAGATGTCTCCCAGGGAGTGACCAAAGCACTCAGTGCGGATCAGGCTCAATCCGGTACCTACAATATTGGCACCGGGGTGGGTAATTCCCCTCAGGACATGGCGGATGCGATTCAGCGGCTCTACCCAGAGTCGATAATCGATATTGGCCCCGGCACTGACTACATGGGCATGGGAGTGGATGCCTTCTGCGTGTTCAATATCGACAAGGCACGCCAGCAATTTGGTTACGCACCGGAGTACGACCTGGACGCCACCGTGCAGGATTACATTGCAATGATGGATCAATACGGGATTGAGCCGACCCCGACTTGAACTGGCCAGCATCAATCAGACCATTGGCGTCAGGCCCGGCTCACCGCTGCGTTCGCCTGCTAGCCCTATCCGCGAAACCGGGCGGCTGCCACCTTTTTCTAATCCAGGAATCGCTGGCAATCACCCGGTTGAAACGGCCACGGGCCGGACAGCCCTACACATAGAGGCCGCTTTTCACACCGGCGATAAAGGTAAGGACTGCGCGGTTGAAATCATCCGGGTTTTCCAGGGCAACGTAGTGACCACAGTCGGAGAGGGTTACCCCGTAGCAGTTGGGGTAGTCCTGTTTCATAGCCGCGATATTCCTGGCCGGATCAGGATCCTGCTCCCCCATGATCATCATCATCGGCACCCGATTATCGTTAAAGGCGTCGACAATTTCCTGCTTTAACGCCGGGCTCATCAACGGGAAGTTGAGGAAGGTAGTCGGCGAGGTCTCCCGGTACATCTGTCTGAACAGTTCCATGATGTGCGGGCTATTAAAGACTTTATCCCCCCAGAAGGTTCTGGTCTGCTTCCGGGCCTCAAACACCGCTTCCATGCCCTCGTTACGGGCGACCTCATGGAGTTTAATAAACCCCTCTTTTAGCTCTCCGCTGAGGCCATCAAACAGCCCCTGCCCCTCGGGTGTTGCCAGCAATTCGCAACCCACGGGAATAATTGCCTTAACCATTTCCGGATGGCGGGCATAAAAAGTACTCACCGTACTTACCCCCCAGTAGGCCTGACCCAGCAGATAGCAAGATTCTATGCCGAGGTGTTTAAGGAGCTGATAAAGGTCTTCGGCGGTATTTTCATAGGTGTAATAAGCGGACGCATCTGCCTCCCTGTCGACTTTGGATGAGCGCCCATGCCCCCGCAGGTCAAAACGAACTGTACGGAAATTTCTCGCAAACACCGGGAAGTTGTAATCGAAGCTATGAACATTGGCGATAACGTTGTGGACCAGCACCAACGGCTCTCCTTCGCCCTCTTCTTCGTAATAAAGTTCTATCCCGTTAACCTGAGCTATGGGCATATCTCCCTCCTCGTTTTTCGGATTAAATCGGTTGCCTGATGAACCTTAGCTAACCGCTAAACACCAATAAGTTACCAATGGACGCGCTCCACTTTATCGCGTCAGGGTGTTTGGCGTGAGTGTAAAACTTCACCACCGAACCCCGGTGAAATAATTCTCATGGCACCCGACCAAACACCCGGATGAACGATTTCACGGTTACCCAACCCTCTCTCGCAGGAGCCGAGTTCCCTGAAGGGCGCGGATAGGGTAAGCCAGCCGATGATAAAGTGATCCTGGCTCAGCGCTGATCAGGAAAACTTTCTGGCTGGTAAGCTGCCTCTGGTCGCCGCAAACGCTTCGTTTACAATCTCGCCGCCGCTAACAATAAACCTCTAACCAACTCGGACTCTCGATGACCACACCTGCAAATGAAGTACCCGGCTGGTTCACCCATGCCCTTGCGCAAGAACACATCGACAGAAAGGTCACCGTTGATGGCACCGACATCGCCTACCGTACCTGGGGCAATTCCGGTCATCGCGGTCTACTGCTGGTCCACGGTGGCGGAGCCCATCTGCATTGGTGGGATTTCATCGCACCGTTTCTTGCCGACGATTATTACGTTGTCGCTCTGGATTTAGGCGGCATGGGCGATAGTGGTCGGCGTCCTGAATACACACCAGAAAGCTACATAGCTGAAATTATCGCCGTGGCCGACGACGCCGGTCTGGATAACCGATCCGCGCTGGCTGGACACAGCATGGGCGGAGCCGTTAGTTTAAGAGTGGCTGTCGCCCACCCGAACCGCTTTTCACACCTGCTTATGCTCGACTCCCCGCTGCGTCCAAAAACCGACGACCAGGAAGAGAGTGGTAAATCCCGTTCACCCTTCCAGAACAAACGGTTTTACCCCGATTTCGAAACCGCGGTTGGGCGATTCCGACTGTTACCCGAACAACCGGAGACCAGTGACTGGATTGTGAAATTTATTGCCGAAAACTCCCTGACCGAAACCGACCAGGGATGGTGCTGGAAATTCGATGACAACGCTTTTAAAACTCGTATGTTCGGTCGGGGATCGGAACTGGCCAATCAGCTGACAACGCCACTTGCCGTCGTATACGGGCAGTTGAGCAAGTTTTTTGACACCGAAACTCTCAACTATATGCGCCAGATCTTACCGACTTCCACTCCCTTTATTGCCATACCGGAAGCGCACCATCATCTCTTTCTGGATCAGCCGCTAGCCTTTGTTACGGCCATCCGCACCCTGATGAGTAGCTGGGCCTGTGAATAAAACAGCCCGGTAAAATTTGCTCTCAATGCACGATACACCCGCTACCAGTCACTCATCTCTAAACGGGAGCAGCCGGATACTGGTGACCCTGCTCCTGCTTTCCCTGGCCGCATTGGCCCAGTACCGCCCTGCGGACCAGCAGGGCGCTGCCTATATCCAGCAGAATCTGGAACGGTCGCTGATCACCTTTGGCGTTGCCCGAGGGCTCAATGGTGTAATTTCTGTCGCTCAGGGAACCGAGATAGCCGTGGAACCCGCAGGCATTGGCGTTAATCTGGCCATCGGCGAAATTCTCGATCCCGTCAATGATCTTATCGAACGGTTTTCCTGGGTCATGCTGGCCAGCAGTACGTCACTCGGCATTCAGGCGGTCATGCTCGATATGGGCGGCGGCCGGTTAATCAGTTTCTCCGTATCAATACTGAGCCTGACCGTGTTGCTGCTACTCTGGCTGCCAGAATTTTCTAACCGAATTGTCTGGCAATTAATGGTTCGTGCACTCATTCTTTTTAGTTTTATGCGCTTTACCGTGCTGGCGATCACTCTACTGAATCAACCGATAGCCGATTATTTTCTAAGTAGCAAAATTGCCGCCTCCACCGAGGTGTTAAAGCAAACCACGGAACGCATTCAACAGGTGGAAGACAACGAGCAACCTGACCCAATAGAAAACTCCAACGTAGTAGAGCGGTTTCAGGGGTTTTTCAGGGATATCGGCAGTACCTTTGACGCTAAAAAGAAACTGGCCCACTACCAGGAAGTCACGGCCAAAGCGGTAAATCACATCATTCAGCTGGCCGCCCTGTTTATCGTTCAGACACTACTCATACCGCTGTTGTTCCTCTGGGCGCTACTGAAACTGATGCGGTATTTATTGTCCGCTCTGTGATGCCCGGTACGAATTTGAACAGCGATCGAATGGCTCCAGACACACAGTTATCTCCAATTAAGGCATCATTAACCTCGGCAACCCACCGGGTAAGACGCGTCTGCCATCAGGCTCGATTCACCGGATCCACCCCCCTGACTATCGGACTATCATGAGCGAACTAACCTACCCCTACCCGGAACACCCGGCCCCCGGCACTACCGTCGAAATTGCCACTGGGGTGCGTTGGTTAACCATGCCAATGCCAGGCTCGCTGAGCCACATCAACCTCTACGTGCTGGAAGATGATGATGGCTACTTCATTGTTGATACCGGCTGGGCCAATAATGAAACGCGTCAGCTCTGGGAACAACTGTTTGACGGGGAATTAAGTGGAAAACCGGTGAAAGGGGTTATCTGCACCCATATGCACCCCGACCATGTGGGTCAGGCGCAAATGATCACCGAGCGCCACCAGTGCCCACTCTATATGACGCACAACGAGTACTATCAGGCGCGTGCTTTTAGTGCACCGGGGATTGGGCCTTTTGCCAGCTGGCAGGGCCAGCAGTTTTACACCCGAGCTGGCATGCCCCAGGCAGCGATTGAACAGTTACAGCAGATGTGGACCAGCCGCTCCGCCGGCGGATTCACCAATGTCACCTTGCCGCCCGGTTTCTCGCGTTTGCGCGACGGAGACACCTTGAGCATTGGTGGTAACGACTGGACCGTGGTGGTGGGTTCCGGCCACTCCCCCGAACACGCCTGCCTCCATTGCCGGCACCTGGGAATCATGATCTCCGGGGATCAAATCTTGCCGATCATCACCTCGAACGTCAGTGTTCATCCCAATGAACCCGAGGCCAATCCATTAAAAGCGTGGATGGACTCACTGGACAACCTGCTGGACACGCCTGAAAACACGCTGATTCTACCGGCCCATAACCTGCCCTTTTACGGTGTCCGCCAGCGCCTGCGGGAACTCATCGATCACCATGAGGATCGCATGCTGGCCATTGAAGAACATAGCCTGGAACCGGGGCTCGCGCAGGACTTCCTACCCATTCTATTTAAGCGCAAGCTCGATCCACCCCAGATGATGATGGCCCTGGGCGAGGCTATCGCTCATTTACATCTCCTCATGCACCGCAACCGTCTTGAGCGCACGCTCGATTCCCAGGGTCAATACCGGTTTAAAAGTGTTGATCCTACCCTCCCCAAACGGTTACACCAGGCCGCCCACGATGAACCTGGCGACGGCCCGATGATGGTGTGAAGGCGTTGGCCATTTCGAATTAAATTACTGCGTGGATCGTTAATCAATCGATCCGATAGATTTGCACACAGCGGTCAGCCCGTGCATTTCACTTTCTATTGAGAGTAATTTGATCAAAAGCTCATCACCTTACTAAACGACCGTTTACTTTCGTACGCCCCGGTCTATATACTCCTTGTTCTTAATTTTTGATTTCGAGCGAGGAGTAATTCACGAATGACCAAAGTGACTTTTGTGGAGGCAAACGGTACCGAACATGATGTCGACGCACGCAACAACCGCTCCTTAATGCAGGCGGCGGTGCAAAACGGCGTGCCGGGTATCGATGCAGACTGCGGTGGTCAATGCCTCTGTGCAACCTGCCACGTGATTCTCGATGAGCAGTGGTACTCAAAACTGGGTACTCCCGACGCCGACGAAGAGCAGATGCTCGCCCCTACCCCTGAACGGTCTCCTACTTCACGGCTGAGCTGCCAGATACAGGTCACCGATGAACTTGAGGGGATCAAAGTTATCTTGCCCGAATTCCAGATGTAACCATTCAGTTCTACTCTCAACGAAATGCTTTTCCAGAGGAGACCGCCATGCTAGACAAAGTTCAGCCACTCAGAATGCTCGACCAGGACCCGAAAACCATCCCCCTCGATCAGATTGATGTTTCCCAGGCCGAGCTTTACGAGCACGATGCCCAATGGGGGTTTTTCGAACGGCTTCGCAAAGAAGACCCGATCCATTTTTTTGATCACCACGAATACGGTCGCACCTGGGCGGTCAGCCGTTTCGACGATATCGCCTACGTCGAGAAGAACCACGAAATTTTCTCCTCCGAACCGACAATTACGATTGCCGACCCTCCGCCAGACATCCCTTTTCAGAGCTTTATTCAACGCGATCCACCGGAACACGACTCTCAACGGGCCGCCGTGCAGCCCGTTGTGGCACCGATGAATCTGGCCAAACTGGAAGCTCTGATTCGCCAGCGGGTGGGAGTCATCCTTGATGGCCTGCCGGTCGGAGAGACTTTCAACTGGGTTGATGAAGTTTCAATTAACCTGACTACCCAGATGCTGGCGACGCTGTTTGATTTCCCCTTTGAAGAAAGACACAAACTGACTTACTGGTCCGATGCAACCACCGGGGCGCCGGACGTATCGGGTGGTGATTTCATCACCATTGAGGAGCGCAATAAGGCATTGGCCGAGTGTGGCGAATACTTTGTTCGCCTCTGGCACGAACGGGCTAATGGCCCTCCCGGCAATGACCTGATCTCCATGCTTGCGCATTCGGAAAAAACCCGCGACATGATCAACAAACCCATGGAATACCTGGGCAATATTTTACTGTTGATTATCGGTGGCAACGATACCACTCGAAATTCGCTCACCGGCGGCGTTCTTGCCCTCAATCAGTTTCCGGGGGAGTACGACAAGCTACGCAAGGACCTTTCACTCATCCCCAGCATGGTGTCTGAGATTATTCGGTGGCAAACGCCCATTCTCGGCATGACCCGTCGCACCAAACAGGACACTGAGCTGTTTGGCAAACAGATTAAAAAAGGCGACAAGGTGGTCATGTGGTACATCTCGGGCAACCGTGATGAGGACGTGATCAAGGGTGACCCAAACAAATTCATTATCGACCGTGAATCGGTTCGTCATCACCTGTCGTTCGGCTTTGGTATCCACCGCTGCATGGGCAACCGCCTTGCTGAAATGCAGATCCGTGTCGCCTGGGAAGAAATCATGAAACGTTTCCGCCAGGTGGAGGTAGTGGGCCCCGAGGTCCGAGCACCCTCCAACATTATTCGTGGGTATCGCGAATTACCGGTACAGGTACACCCGCTATAAGACCCACTCACCCGGTTGGAAAACCGCTGACAAAAAACCCCTCGAAAGCCCAGTTCGAAATCATCCGAGCTGGGTTTTTTTACGCTGGCGGTAGCAGTCAGTCGCCCAATTCAGGTATATCCTGTCAATAAATATCATTGCCGCTTAACGCGGTTAATAGGAGGACCCCCAGTGACTGCAATGGAACGAATCACCCCCACGGACGCGGCCAGTCTGGTCGATACCGAAAGGGGCACTGTCAGCCGTCGACTCTACGTTGACGAAGACCTGTTTGAGCTGGAGATGGAGCGAATATTCACTCGCACCTGGGTGTTCATTGGGCTGGAGAGCGAAATCCCGGAGCCGGGCGACTATGTCACCCGCAACATGGGTACCGACCCGGTGATTATGGTTCGCGATAACGACGGTAAGATCGGCGTTTTCCATAACAGCTGCCCCCACCGCGGGGTGATGATCTGCCAGGCGGATCAGGGTCATGTCAAAGGATTCGTTTGCGCCTACCATGGCTGGAGTTACCACCTGGATGGCAGCCACGCCGGCGCTTTTCACCCGGAAGAGTTCTACCGAGGCGGCGTACCTTTTGATGAGCTGGGACTGCACAAGGTCGCGCAGATTGACACCTATGCCGGACTGGTATTTGCCACCTGGAATAAAGAGCTGGGTCCGCTGATTGAAACCATCACTGAATCGAGCCGCTGGTATCTGGACCTGTTGTTAGGTCGCACGCCCGAAGGTATGGAAGTGCTCGGCCCGCCACAGCGCTGGACAGCCGAGCAGAACTGGAAGATCGGCGGCATTAATTTTTGCGGCGACGGTCCTCATGCGCCTACCCTGCATTCGGTAATCGGGCCACAAATTGGTGAATCGACCGAGCAATTCATGGCGGCCATGCTCGGTGAAAGCCCGGATGTCACCATCTCATCTGGCCAGAACATGTTGCTCAACCTGCTGCCCGGAAAAGAGACCCCGTTCATTGGCTACCCACCCGATCTGGTCAAGCTCTTCAAAGAGACGCTAAATGCCGATCAGATCAACCTGCTCGGTCGGATGATGACCAACGTCTGCACCCTCTTTCCCCACTTATCACTGGTGCAGGCCCCGGTTCGCTTTTCCGAAAATGAACCACCCGTCAACTTTCTCACCCTACGGGTGTGGCAACCGGTAAGCGCGACCCGCACCGAGGTATGGAACTGGTTTCTGGTCGAAAAAGAAGCCTCAGAAGAGTACAAGGAGGCAGCGCTTAAAGCCGGGCTGCGCTCATTCAGTGCCGGTGGCACCTTCGACCAGGATGACGCCGAAGGCTGGTCAGCCACCAGTCGCGGCCTGCAGGGCCCCATCGGCCGTAGCCTGAATCTAAGTTTTCAGACCGTAGTGGGCTGGCGAGACGAAGTTTGGGAAGATTTTCCGGGTCCCGGCAAAACTTCGCCGAATATGTATACCGAAATGACCGAGTTTGAATACCTGACCGAGTGGAAACGCTGGATGGGGGGAGAAAAATGAGCGTCCGACCCGAGACAGCGCTAAAGGCCGGAGGCCAACCGGTCAGCGACGCCGCCTATCGACAGATTTCTGAGCTGCTGTTCCACGAAGCATCACTACTAAGCCGTCACGAGTATTCAACCTGGCTAACCTTACTGGCGCCCGATATCAGTTATCGAATGCCACTGCAGACCTTTCAACATCGTAATCAACGACGTGATTACGGCAAGGACCCCGCCTGGCTCGACGAAAACTACGACAGCCTCAAAATCCGGGCGGAACAGCTCAATAACGCCGCTTCTAATTCCGAAGCCATCCCCAGTTTCATGCGCTATTTCGTTACCAACATATTAATTGAGGAAAGCGAGAACGGATTTAGCGTGAGCAGTCAGGTGCTATTAATACGAGTACGAAGCAACAACCCGACACCCTTTTTCCTGTCAGCCCAGCGCAGTGATCTCTGGATTGACAGCGGCAACCAGCTGCTGCTCAGCGACCGGGCAATTCACCTGGATATGCCACATATCGACAGCCCGACCCTCGCATTTTTCATGTAATAGCAGGAAAGCAAAAGCACCAGACATTGACGGCACCAAGCAGCATTTTCATCGGATTGGGTGAAGAGGACTAACCCATTGCACTCCACTTAAGCCGACAGCTTAAGATTCCGCTAAAGCCCGCTTTAGATAGCCTCTCTAGCAAGTCAACCGCACTAAAGATTCTCCTCTTTTACGGTCGACCGTCAATGCTGAGGAGGACGCCACGCCATTACTGACGTTACTGAAAAAATGGCGGAGAGGGTGGGATTCGAACCCACGTGGAGCAATGCCCCCAACCGATTTCGAGTCGGTGCCGTTATGGCCGCTTCGGTACCTCTCCAGTGTTTCTGCCGTCGTTCTGACGGCCGGCGATTGTAACACCGTGATGACTGACTAATCTGCCTGATTACGGCGAGCTCTTACCTGCCGGATTTTCATTAACGTGATTACCGGACCCGACACCGCATAGGCCAGTGAAACGACCATTAGCACCACCGGGGGGGCGGTGGCAAAAATCGCCAGTGCCACGACAATAAATACGCCGGTAACAAAGGGTATACGCTCACGCAGGTTAATCACTTTTAGACTGAGAAAACGAATATTGCTCACCATCAAACCGGCGGCGACAAAGGTTGCAACCGCCGAAAAAAGAGTGAAGGCAGCGCCACCCAGCTGGTAATCGTGACCAACCCAGGCCACCGCAATCACCAGCCCTGCGGCGGCCGGACTTGCCAGCCCCTGAAAGTGCTCTTTTTCTGGAACGCCGGCCTGGACATTAAATCGAGCAAGCCGCATCGCGGTTGCTGCCGCATAGAAAAACGCCAGCATCCAGCCGACTTTACCGTACTGTTCCAGTGCATAGAGATAGATCAGTAGCGCAGGAGCCAATCCAAAGGCGATGAGATCCGTCATTGAATCGTACTGAGCGCCAAAATCACTCTGGGTATTGGTCATACGGGCAACGCGACCGTCGACCCCATCCATGACTCCGGCGATAAAAATTGCCAGCGCTGCCGTATCAAATGCACCGTTTATCGCCGCTATTATGGCGTAGAAGCCGGCGAACAGGCCTAGCGTGGTAAACAGATTAGGCAACAAATAGATGCCGCGTCGACGATCAGCCATGATTCTCCCAACCTTTAACGGTTTGAATAAGACAGCGATAAACGATCAATCGACGCACAGACATCTGCAACCCAAAATTACCGGCTGTTAGTTTTTGCTGCGGTCAACAATCTGGTTCGCTTTGATCCAGGGCATCATGTCACGCAGTTGTTTGCCAACCACTTCAATCTGATGCGCCTGTCCAATGCGACGTCTCGCTTTAAGGGTCGCTGCACCGGCCTGATTTTCGAGAATAAACTCTTTAGCGAACTCGCCGGTCTGGATGCGTTTAAGCACGCGGGCCATTTCAGCTTTGGTTTCTTCGGTGATGATTTTGGGGCCAACACTGAAATCGCCATATTCAGCCGTGTTGGAAATTGAGTAACGCATATTGGCGATTCCGCCCTCATACATTAGATCGACAATCAGTTTCAGCTCGTGGAGACATTCGAAATAAGCCATCTCGGGCGCGTAGCCTGCTTCCACCAGTGTTTCGAATCCGGCCTGTACCAGTGCGGTCATACCGCCGCAAAGCACCGCCTGTTCACCAAACAGATCGGTTTCAGTCTCTTCTTTAAACGTGGTTTCAATGATTCCTGCCCGGCCTCCACCGACACCGGAAGCATAGGAAAGCGCAATCTGCTGAGCCTGGCCACTTGCGTCCTGATGAATGGCGATCAGGCAGGGCACCCCACCACCACCGCTATAGGTGGCGCGGACCAGGTGACCCGGACCTTTAGGCGCGATCATGATGACGTCAAGATCAGCTCGCGGCTCGATCTGTTGAAAATGAATATTGAAACCGTGCGCGAATGCGAGCACCGCCCCCTGCTTGATGTTGGCTTCGATCACGTCCTGGTAAAGTGCAGCCTGGTGCTCATCCGGCACCAGCACCATGACCAGGTCGGCCTGAGCGACGGCGGCGGCCGGCTCTAATACGGTTAATCCTTCCGCTTCAGCTTTGGCAACCGACCCGGAGCCGGCACGCAGCCCCACCGTGACATTGCCACCGGACTCTTTCAGGTTGAGCGCGTGAGCGTGCCCCTGGGAGCCGTAGCCAAGAATGGTCACTTTTTTGTTTTGAATGAGCTGCAGATCAGCGTCTTTGTCGTAAAAAATTTTCATGCTTTTACCTGTAGAAGAAAAATAAAGGATTGATCAAAAAAACGAATAACCGCGCAGGTGAAACGGCCGACGCTCAATTAGCCGCGTCAGGCCAGGACACTGATCGGCGTAGTTTAGAGCTTTAGCGCCTTGCCGCCACGAGAAATTGCACTGGGTCCGGAGCGCACAACCTCAATCACGCTACCTGACTCGACAACATCCAGAAAGGCTTTTAATTTCTCGTCGTTGCCAGTCACCTCGACGATGAGCCCCTGGCGGGTGATCTCGACAATTCGAGCCCCAAAGGTTCTTACCAGACGATCCATTTCATCACGCGAGCTGGCACTGGTCGCACGCACCTTAACCAACATTAGCTCCCGGTCCAGGTGCTCACCATCGCTGACCTCCATCAACTTGATCACATCAACCAGCTTGTTTAGCTGCTTGACGATCTGCTCAAGAATACCGCCATCTCCGTGGGTAACAATGGTCATGCGCGACACTGTCTCATCGTCAGTGGCGGCAACGGTCAGGGACTCAATATTGAACCCGCGCGCGGAAAACAGTCCGGCCACCCGGCTCAGTGCGCCCGGTTCATTTTCCAGTAACAGCGAAATTATGCGGCGCATGGCTACGCAAGCTCCTGATTACGAAAAGACTGGTAAGGCGAATAGCGCATTTCGTGGTGACCACGACCCGCCTCAACCATTGGATAAACATTTTCGTTCTGATCGGTAATGAAATCCATGAATACCAGGCGATCTTTCATCGCCAGTGCCTCTTTAAGCGCGCCCTCCACATCGGCCGGATTATCGATCCGCATGCCAACGTGACCGTAAGCTTCGGCCAGCGCAACAAAGTCGGGCAGCGCATCCATGTAAGAGTGAGAATAACGACTCTTATACTGGAACTCCTGCCACTGCCTGACCATCCCCAGATAGCGGTTATTGAGGTTAATCACCTTGATTGGCAGGTCGTACTGCAGACAGGTCGACAATTCCTGAATACACATCTGGATGCTGGCCTCACCCGTAACACAGGCGACCGTAGAATCCCGGTTGGCGAACTGCGCGCCCATCGCTGCGGGCAATCCAAAGCCCATGGTGCCTAGCCCACCGGAAGTCAGCCAACGTCTGGGTTTATCAAAGCCATAATACTGAGCCGCCCACATCTGGTGCTGACCCACATCGGTCGTAACACAGGCGTCGCCATTGGTCAGACGGTGCAGTGTCTCAAGCACCATTTGAGGCTTGATGAATTCATCACTCGCCTCGTAAGCGAGGCATTGCTGACTGCGCCAGTCATCAATCTGGCTCCACCAGGCGGACAGGGCCTCCGGATCAACTTTACGGTCGGCCTGATCGAGCTCGGTCATGCACTGCTTCAGCACCTCGCCAACCTCACCGACAATCGGCACGTCAACCGGGACATTTTTAGCAATCGAGGCGGGATCAACATCGACGTGAATAATCTTTGCGGAGGGGGAGAATTTATCCAGTTCGCCGGTAACACGATCATCAAACCGCGCACCGATGGCCATCAACACATCGCATTCGTGCATCGCCATGTTCGCTTCCATGGTGCCATGCATCCCCAACATACCCAGAAACTGGGGATCCGATGCCGGATAAGCGCCGAGGCCCATAAGCGTATTGGTTATTGGAAATCCCAGCTGCCTGACCATCTGGGTCAGCTCCTCTGAGGCGTTTCCTAACACCACCCCGCCACCGGTATAAATCATCGGTCGGCGAGCACGGAGAAGCATATTGACTGCCTTACGCACCTGCCCTGAATGCGGTTTGCTCACCGGGTTGTAGGAACGAATAGCCACGCTCTGCGGGTATTCGTAGTGCGCCTTGGCAGCGGTAACGTCTTTGGGAATATCGACAACAACGGGACCGGGCCGACCAGAATTAGCAATATAAAACGCCTTCTTCAGCGTCACCGCTAGATCTTTTACATCCTTCACCAGAAAGTTATGTTTCACGCAGGGACGACTGATGCCCACGATATCCACTTCCTGAAAAGCATCGTTGCCGATCAGAGGCGTCGCGACCTGGCCGGTTATCACCACCATCGGAATCGAGTCCATATGCGCAGTCGCAATGCCGGTGACCGCATTAGTGGCCCCGGGTCCTGAGGTCACCAGGGCGACGCCGGGCTTACCGGTGGCACGGGCGTACCCATCTGCCGCGTGGGTAGCTGCCTGCTCATGACGCACCAGGACGTGCTCAACACCCCCACGCTGATAGAGGGCGTCATAAATATGCAAAACCGCTCCGCCTGGGTATCCAAAAACAAACTCGACGCCCTCGTCCTGCAAAAACTGAACAAGAATATCCGCACCGGTTAATTCCACAACTGACTCCACCGCGTATAACGCAACATTTAACTTTCAAAAAATAACAGGGCAGCCTTGAACCCTACTGGTCGCTAACTCACTGTAAATTGGCGAAAAATAATATCATCTATTAGAAAGCATTTATATAAAAACCTAAATTATTGTCATGCGTGCCAAACAGGTGAAATCGCTACTTCCGCTCTAACGTTGTTGTTCATTTGTTTTTAGAGGTTTTTAACCACACGAACCTTATCGACCAATTCATCACTGTCGATAAAGAAACAACCACACCGGTCGTTAACAAACGGTAATCCACCTAAATCCCAATGGCCTTACCGAACATGGCAACTGACCCCGCGAACCTTCCACCTAAAAAAACCGACTGGAAATCGCGTTATGCCGATCTGGTTAACGAATATGACCATCTAAAAAGTGACCACACCCGCGAAGGATCGGACTGGAAAAAGGCCATCAGCCGTCTCAGCCAGGTAATCCAGGAATTTTCACTGGTCGATGACGCAACGCTACAACCGTTAACCCGCGCACTTTCTGGGGACGGTAACGCTGAATCCATCGCCACCGCGGTCAACGACTTCTGTTTCCAGTTACCTGAATTTGATAACGGGCTTACCAGTTCCGAAACCAGCAACACCGGCCATTCGGCCACCGATTACGACCCTGCGCAGTTTGAGCAGGTACTGACTAATTTTTGCAGCCACCTGAATCTTGACCCAGGCAGCCAACAACAAATCCTCGGCACCGACCCGGAAGATTGCTCACCGGCGCACCAGCTAAATCGCCTTTACGAGGTCGTTCAGCGCCATTCAGGGCAACTAGCACAGCAACCATTCGACCCGGCTATCAGTGCTTTACTCATTGAAATGGTGCAAAGCCTGCCAAAATTTCCTGAGCTGGACGCCCAGCTTGAAGCAGCCACCAGTCGTGCACAGACGTGCGACAACCTGAATAACCTGCTACCGGCCCTCGAACAGTTTGCAGCTCTGGCCGACACCGTCCACCAGAAAATTGAACAGGAGCGCCAGCAAAGTGCAGAGTTCCTTAATAGCACCTGGCAACGGTTAACCGAATTAATCGGATTTCTGGACTCAACCAAAAATGACCGGGAACAGCAGAGCAAGGCAAGTAATCACCTGCAACAGGGTATCCAGACACGAATCGCTGCTCTGGTTACGGAGGCTGACGCTACTCAGTCCCTGCCTGCTTTACGGGCTATTCTTGGCGACAGCGTCGAGCAGATCCGCAACCAGGTTAATAGCTATGTAGAGGAAGAAGTTCCCCGTTTGCGGCGCGCTGAGGAACAGTGCCAGCAACTCGGACGGCAGGTGGCCGAACTCAAGCAGGAAACTGACACCTTAAGAAAATCGCTTGAAAAGAAACAGCAGGAAGCGAGCCGTGATCCCCTTACTGGACTAGCCAATCGCCGGGCATTCAACAGGCTACTGGCTCAGGAGCAGGAACGCTGGCAACGTTACGGTCGGCCGTTATCACTCATTTTTCTCGATATTGACTGGTTTAAGACAATCAATGACCAGTTTGGCCACAAGGCAGGCGACGCAGCACTCATCTCGATCGCCCGAATTTTACGGAAATCACTCCGAGAAAATGACCTGCTAGCTCGTTTTGGCGGCGAAGAGTTTGTCGCCCTGTTGCCCGACAGCGAACCGGGGGCCGCGTTTGAGGTCGCTGAAAAACTACGCTCTGCGGTAATGGAAACGAACTTTCGGTTCCAGGAGCAAGCCGTCCATATCACTATTTCCTGTGGCGTTTCTACCTTCGCCGACGGTGACACAGCTGAGGATGTCCTGCACCGGGCAGACACGGCGCTCTATCAGGCAAAAGACAAGGGTCGCAATCAATCTGAAGTCGGTTAAGTGCGATAATCGGCCCCGGCAGCGAGCTCACTTTTAAGGCCATCAGTCAACCTTCCCGATCGACGGGTGACCGATTGTGAGCGACCTTGGTCTACTGGTAGAATCGCACTCCTTTGCAACCCGAGACTGGTCAGCCGGGACCAACGATGGTCTTGCCCAATGCGTAACCAAAAACCCTGCTGTTATTTCACGGTCGATCTGCTCGCGGCCAGTTAAAAGCGCGCCAGTTTCCCGGATTTGTACTCACCCTGTTAAAACACTCGATCCAGGCCATTACCGCCGGACATTGAACCGAAGGAAGGAAGATGTCGAATTCAGAACATGTAACGTTTGAAATCGAGGGAAGTCAGCACGACTTTCCGGTAATTACTGGCTCAGAAGGTGAAAAGGCAATTGATATCGGTAAGCTACGTGCCACCACCGGTTATGTAACCATCGACCCAGCCTTCGTCAATACAGCCTCCTGTACGAGCGATATCACCTTCCTAGATGGCGAAAAAGGCATCCTGCATTATCGCGGCTACCCGATCGAACAGCTCGCTGAAAAATCCACCTTCCTCGAAACCTCCTACCTGCTCATCTATGGCGAGCTCCCCAGCACCGAACAGCTGGCAAATTTCACCGACACCATTACCCGCCACTCGATTATTCACGAAGATCTGAAGGCGATGTTCGACTCTTACCCGACGGGCGCTCATCCAATGGCAACCCTGTCGTCGATGATCACCACCCTGTCGGCGTTTTACCCGGAAATGTCCGACACCGACCAGACCCCGGAACAGATTAACCTGTCGATCGCCAGGCTCATCGCCAAAGTGACGACCCTAACCGCTTACTCTTATAAAAAGTCAATCGGCCAGCCGCTGCTCTATCCCGATAACCGGCTCGACTACTGCGCCGACTTCCTGCGCATGATGTTCGGCGTACCCTCGGAAGAGTTTGAGGTCGATGAAGATATCGTGCAGGCACTGAACCTGCTCCTCATTCTGCACGCCGATCACGAACAGAACTGCTCCACTTCGACTGTCCGCCTGGCAGGTTCCAGCCGCACCAATATGTTTGCCGCTATTTCCGCCGGCGCTCTGGCACTCTGGGGTCCGTTACACGGCGGGGCTAATCAGGCAGTACTGGAAATGCTCCAGACCATCAACGAGGCCGGTGGCGACTACAAGCAATTTCTGGCCAAAGCGAAAGACCCCGATGACTCTTTCCGGCTCATGGGATTTGGCCACCGGGTCTATAAAAACTTTGACCCACGGGCAAAGATCATCAAAGTCGCCTGCGACAAAGTCCTGGCCAAACTCGGTGTCCACGACCCCCTGCTCGATATTGCCAAGGGGCTTGAAGAAGTGGCCCTGGAAGATGAGTATTTTGTTGAACGCAAGCTTTACCCCAACGTCGATTTCTACTCGGGGATCATCTATCACGCCCTCGGCATTCCCACCAATATGTTCACCGTCATGTTTGCCATCGGCCGGCTACCGGGCTGGATAGCCCAGTGGAAAGAAATGCTTGACCAGGATTCCAAAATTGGACGTCCTCGGCAGATTTATACCGGCGCCGTTCCTCGGCCCTACTCGCCGATTGAGCAGCGATAATCCTGTTTAATTAGCCAACAAAACCCACTAAAAGGCCGGTAATTACCGGCTTTTTAGTGGGCGAACCATTCATCTCAACGCAAGCTACTCATTCCTTCGAGAACAGCAGTTTGTCATCGTCCAGCTTGACCACCACTGTATCTCCCGGCCCAAACTCACCACCGAGAATTTTCTCAGCCAGGCCGTTCTCCAGGTATTGCTGGATCGCCCGCTTGAGCGGCCGGGCACCATAAACCGGATCAAACCCGGTATCTCCCAACCAGTCAAGGGCCTCATCGCTGAGCTCCAGACCGATCTCTCGCTCGGCCAGGCGCTCTCGCAATTGCTGGCTCTGGATATCCACGATCCGGCGAATATGCTCATGACCAAGGGCATGAAATACCACCGCATCGTCGACTCGGTTGATAAATTCCGGCCGAAAATGGCCGCGAACGACTTCCATCACCGCGTCGCGCATGGTGTCGTAATCTTCACCCGCCAGCTCCTGCACACGATCCGAGCCAAGGTTCGAGGTCATGATGATAATGGTGTTACGAAAATCCACCGTGCGGCCATGGCCATCGGTCAGTCGGCCATCATCAAGCACCTGCAGCAGAATGTTGAACACATCACGATGGGCTTTTTCGACCTCGTCCAGCAGAATCACCGAATAAGGCCGGCGGCGTACGGCCTCTGTCAGATAACCGCCCTCTTCGTAACCCACATATCCTGGGGGAGCACCAATCAAACGTGCCACGGAGTGTTGCTCCATGAACTCGGACATATCGATACGCACCATGGAATCGTCGGTATCAAATAGAAACTCCGCCAACGCCTTACACAGCTCCGTTTTACCCACCCCGGTGGGACCCAGAAACAGGAAAGAGCCCACCGGACGTTCATGCCCGGAAAGACCCGCCCGAGAGCGACGAATGGCGTTGGCCACGGCACTAACGGCTTGATCCTGGCCAATTACCCGCTGGTGCAGGGCCTCTTCAATTTTTAGCAATTTGTCACGCTCACCTTCGAGCATCTTGGCGACTGGAATACCGGTCCAGCGGGATACCACCTCAGCGATCGCGGCCTCAGTCACCTCACTTTGCAGCAGCTGGTTTTCGTGACCTTCGCCGGCAACCGCCTGTTCGAGTCTGGCCTCAAGTTCGGGTATTTTTCCGTACTGAATTTCTGACATTCTTTCCAGGTCACCGGCGCGGCGGGCAGCTTCCAGTTCCAGACGCTGCTGCTCAATCGCCTCCTTGATATTGCTCGAACCTTCCAGAGCACTTTTTTCAGCTTTCCAGATTTCGTCCA
This sequence comes from uncultured Gammaproteobacteria bacterium, assembly GCA_913060775.1. Taxonomy (GTDB): domain Bacteria; phylum Pseudomonadota; class Gammaproteobacteria; order Immundisolibacterales; family Immundisolibacteraceae; genus QNFC01. Next base: position 20,953 of record CAJXVN010000023.1, read on the forward strand.
GATCCCCCAGCTCACGGGTTAACTGATCGATCTCTTCCTGCAAACCAGTCAGTCGCTTTTTAGAGGCGTCATCACTCTCTTTTTCCAGCGCCATACGCTCCATCTGCAACTGCACCAGACGGCGATCCAGACGATCCATCGACTCAGGCTTGGAGTCAATTTCCATTCGCAGCCTCGATGCCGCTTCGTCGATCAGGTCCTGTCTCTTATACACATCTGACGCTGCCGACGAAGAGGATAG
>CAJXVN010000024.1 GCA_913060775.1 uncultured Gammaproteobacteria bacterium
CTACACTATCCTCTTCGTCGGCAGCGTCAGATGTGTATAAGAGACAGTTATTAGACTGAGCAAATATTTTGGTGAACGCGGTCCGGTGGTGGAAAACCCGAAATTTTTACCCCAACACATTGCGGACCTTATCCGCGTATTAGCTCCTGACGGGCTTTATCTTGCCTTACATCCCTTTGTTTTTGCAGAACCCGGTAAACAGTTGACCGATCAGCTTTTTGAGTTGGGTTTTGAGCGCGCCCACCATGATGACAAGCACTACGGCAACACTCTAACCATTGATCTTACTCTGCCTTTGGAGACCATTCGAGCAGGATTCCGCAGATCGTTAAAAACACAGATCAATAAAGCCGAGCGTTTGGGCATTACAGTCACCCAGCTATCTGGGTCCGCTGATTACCAAGATTTTAGTCAATGCTATGTCCGAGCAATGAGCGAAAAAACAATTCAACCGCCACCCAATATTTCTTCCCTGATAAACACCTTTGCGGCCAGCCCACACGGCTATGCACTGCAGGCCCATTGGCACGGCAAATTAGTGGCCGGCATCGGGCTAGTCAGTGGCGGCCGCAACCTTGTATATGAGTGGGGCTACACTTCAGGGCACCCCGATCACCGAGGTTTGCCGCTCCAGCACGCCCTGCACTGGCAAGCCATACAGCTGGCGAAAGAGACTGGTTTCCATGGTTATGATCTGGGCGGATATTGGATTGAATCAGGTAACCACAACTCCATCAATCGTTTTAAACTAGGGTTTGGTGGCGACCTTCAAACCAGCAGCAGCGCTCTAAATCTATGTTGGCGTCGGCATCTGACTAGCTTGCTAAATTTATCACGACAGTATCTTGAATAATTGGAACAGTGTTAGAAACTTCTTACGCATCCTATAACCCGCATCATCGATGCATAGTTTCTTCACTCGCGAACCTGAAAACCCCAGAAGATCCATCCATCTGGAAACCTCATGTTCAACGAAATCCTGCTTTTAAAAATTAGCCTCCATTTTCTATGACACTATTATAAAATTCCGTGACGTTCGTAAGATAATTTTCCTTAGTGAAATCATTGACCACTCTATTTTTTGCTGCTTCAGCGAAATTTTTTCTAAGTTCCTCCGAATCCATCAACCGTCGCAAGCAAGAGACAAGACCAATGACACTACCGTTTTCAAACAAGAATCCATCTACCCCATCCTCTATTACGGTTGGAATACCTCCGCAATTTGCCCCAACTCTTGCCGTACCGGTGGCCATTGCCTCCACCAAGACCCTACCCATCGCCTCGACACGGGAAGGCAAAACAAATATTGAGTGGTCCGCCATCTGCGCGGGCATATCAGCTTCCTTCACTGGAGGATGGTAAACAATATTGCGAGTTCCCTTTAATGCATCATCAATTACTTTTTTGTCCGGATACCATCCCAAGATAGTTAATTCCCAATCAGGGAAATCTTCAAATAACATTGAGAAAGCTTCAATTAGTATGTCCACTCCCTTTAAGAAATGGGGGTAACCGACAAACAATACTCTTTTCTTTGACAAATCACTTGGGCACAATAGAAATGGCTCGATATCAACAAACTCAGAGAACTGCCTTACCAATGGAAAATCTGAACCAGGCTTTAAAAAACTATCTGCTTGCCCATCAAATAATAATCTAACTCCATCCGACCGATTAACCACAAAAGAAACGATACGTTTATAGATCTGGCCCTTCACCCTTGCCAAAAAAATATTATTATAGTCGCTATAATTAATATAGCTTTCATAAATTCCATTAATTTCCACAGCTAGCTTCGCGTCAAACAACCATTTCAGATACAATCCCAGAATACCCGATCTAATTGGATCAAAACAAACAATAAGATCTATTTCGCCACCATTTCTCTTAACTTCATTCCTTAAACTAACACACCCATATAAAAAAGAAATTGATTCTACCATTTTGCTCGAATAAAACTTCTTAGCTATCACTATAAAACTTCCAACCATTTCCTTTACAGGCGTCGGCGATGACGTTACCAAGAACCCTTGATAACCCCTCTTAATAGCATCTAGGCGCGACCGAAAATAGCGAACTGGATCATATTTGGGGCCTCGAGACACCAAAATTAGTGTGTGTGTTTTCATAAAGAAAAAATATCCAGGATTTTTAGTGTAAATTTTGCTATTTAAAATGAACGACTCAAGGGCAGAAAATTTTCATTTAAATTTTTAGGTCCTTAAAGACAGAAATAAAACCCAAATAATCAGGATTTTTTCAATTGCTTTAACCCGGCTGTCAATTCAGCAAACTGACGCGGATATAACAGAAAATAACTTAATACGTACGCGAATATTCCGATAGAAACGGCCACAAGAAACCGCAATTCAACAGCCCATATTGGAATATAATACGTGTAAAAAAACAACAAAAACAGCCCCATTATAGCAACACATACTATTGGCCTCGATGAACTCATTAAAAAATCCCTCCAGCTTATCTCTAGCACCTTCAGCGCCTCTATGGTTAGATAACAATAAACCAACGGATACGCAAAGGCCCAAGCTAACATTACTCCCATAATTCCATAAGAGGCTCCCCACATGAAAGCTGCAGGCAAAAGAGCAAGGCACCATCCGCTGTAGCGTAATACCTTGTTTGGATGCCCAAAACCCTGCAAAACCGGAATCATAATCATGCCACTTAACCGTAGAACATTGATCAATGCAAAAACTTTTAATGGTGCGATAGCGGGGCTCCATTTTTCGCCCAACAAAATCAGCACAAAATCTTCGGCCACGAAAAATAGCCCTATCAATAGTGGCAGAGAAACAGTCAACAAGTACTCGTGCATTTTCAGGAATATTAGTTTGGCTTCCTTTTTATCGTTCTGAATCCGAGACATTGCAGGAAATGTTATTTCGTTAAAAATTGTACCTATTTTGTCTAATGGGATCGTCGCTAACTGAATAGCCATTGAATAAAATCCGGTTAATTTATCCCCCCCTATTTTTCCTAAAAAGAAAATATCGGCTTTCATGTAAGACGAAAACATTACCCCTGTGAGCATTACCTTAAAGCCGAATGAAATTACGCCGGTTATCTCACGAATAACTAGTCGTGGTTTTGGTATTCTTTTCATAATTGGAAAATACGCTACAGTCGTAGCCAGGTATGCAAGTAAATTTGACAAAATCAATGCCCAAACACCAAAACCATAAATGGCCATAACAAGTAAGCTGCCGGCATTAACGAACGCACCACCTAGCTCTACAAGTGATCGGTATTTAAAGTCCATTTCACGCATGGTGATCGCCACCGGCACCGACTTTAACGAACCGAATATAAACGTTAGCCCAGCAACTCTTAATATATCCACAAGCTCAGGTATTTGATAAAACCCGGCAATAACAGGAGCTACCAGGTAATAAAGACTAAAGGCGGTGACTCCCATTAGCAGCGAAAAATAGAAGAGGCTGTCTATCTCCTGTTCGGTAACCGAATCTTTTTGTATCAGTCCTCGCGATACACCCATATCCACAACCATACCGATAGTTACCGTGAATATTCCCTGTATGGCAACAATGCCATAGTCTTCGGGCGCCAGAATTCGCGCAACTAATATAGTTGTTGTCCATGAGAACAACTGAATTATTAGCTTGGTAGCGCTCTGCCATGCAAATCCAGAAACGATTTTTTGTTTAAGAGTATTAGTACTCATTTTTTAATAACTTCCAGACAAATACATTGGCGATTAGTCCCAAAATACAACTTCCTGCCGCTGACAGCGGAGAACCTAAATACAAATAGACGACAAGATTTTGCCAGGACACCCGCGCCTCAGACTCAGCACAAGGTCTTCGTCTGACTTCCCAAACAGTGTTTCTTAATTAGCACTGGTTAACTTTAAACGAAGTAATAGGTGATTCAAGAGATTCAAATTTTCAGTGAAAACGTACTTAAATAGCTCAGAGATTGCGAGGTTTGTCTACAACGAGGGTCCTCTTGCCGTAGGCTTAGTATTTGCTCATGGCTGGCTCAACTGCTCTTATGGTTGGTGGCTAAAGCGAGTTCCATTTAGTACTCACGGCAGTCCGAGCAAACCTTCGTAAACACCCGATAATTTTTCACCGATACTTACATAGCTATATTGCTGCTCCACTAGTTGTCGGCCAGCGGCACCAAGTCTGGTCCGTTGAGCGGAGTCTTGCAGCAACTCGCTAATAACCTGGACATATTCTTGCGGCGTTGTCGCAAATCTTACCGACTCCCCATCTACAACATCGATGCCTTCACATGCGATCGGGTCAGCAACAAGGGCTTTTCCCATCGCCAGCGCGTCGAGCACTTTTAACTTGGTACCGCCGCCATCAGTAATGGGACATACGTAAACGGCGGCCTGGGCGATATATGGGCGAACGTCGTCAACAAAACCAGGAGCCCTGAACCGGTGGTCTCGCCCCGCAAGGCTTGCGGCTTGCTCAGGCGGTTGCCCACCAATTAGGTCAAATGTAACTTCGGAACGTTGCTGGGATAGTAACGGCCACAACTCATCAACGATAAAAAGCGCCGCCTGCCGATTCGTATAAGCTGCCATGCGCCCGGCAAAAACCAACCTACCGGCGATTTCTTTCTGGGTGTCTGGCCAAAAATATTCTATATCTACCCCGTTTGGCACGATATCCATTTGAACGGCTGGTACCAGGTCGCCCAGACGCTCAGCATCCAGGTCAGAGCACATAATGTTACTTTCAAACATAGGGCAATAATGGCGCTCTTCCTGGAGTATCTTTTGCGCCTCATAACGAAAATAGCTGCGCTTCAATAAATTTGGCTCCTTCTCAGCTCGGCGCAGCATCATTTGGGACTCAACATTGTGATGGTCCAACACTGTTGGAATATTAGAGAAATGGCGTGCATAAGGCGCCAAACTAATAGTATCGGCGTGGACCAGGTCAAAACTGTCCGCTGAGATCATTTCCAGAGTCTGTTCATAAGCCTTGCTATGCAGCCAGTTAAGGGTATACGAATGTTTACTAAAAAGACTGCGAGCGGCTAGCCGCGCCATTCCTTGGTAACGAGCCTCCATTGGAATGGGTAAAAAATGAACCACCTTGCAGAGTTCTTCCAGCGCAATTTTTGATTCAGCCAAGCCAGCATTGAGCTCCCCGAAGCACTGAATAAGAGGTCGCTCCTGCACGAAGGAGCAGAGTGTCACTTCATGGCGTAAAGCAGTTTCCCGTAATAGATGGTAGCTACGTTGAAGAACCCCCCCCTTTGGAGGGTAAGGTACGATGTGAGAAAGCCAGAGGATTCGCATATTGCTATCCGCAATCGATTTTATGGGATCGCCTGCTAGAGAACAGGCAAAGGACATGGGAACCTTTTGAGTTGCGCAATTTTCGAGGTCCCCGCATGGGTTTCATCACCGGACGGGGGCAAGTTGGTCCTCAATTTTTAGAACAAGCGCCTGCATCCAGGCAGGATTTAAATCCGTTTCATCCCCCAATCGATTACCCCTAGTTAAGATACTAATTTGCACAGAACCATTACTCCCCATCAGCACATCGCGCAGACCAATAATTTTTGCCTTTACCGGACTGGTTGCCTCCACCAAGGAAGCGTAACGATACTGAGTCAAAATATTAACCGTTTGTTGCGGTTCCGCCTGGTGCACTACTTTCCGGAATTCGTATTCGCCACCCACCAGAACGTTAGCGGCAGATCGCTGCCGCCAGCGATCTTTTTCCAGGAACCCATTTTCAGAACTAACCAACTCGCTGCCCTGTACCTCTCGCTGATAGAAAACGGCGACAACGTAAACCCCCGTGTGTTCCTGCAGGCTATACATCCACACCTTGGCAGCACCGGGATAGTGCAATTCAAATGGCGGAGGAAGTGTCTCTATCTGTTGATACCCAGGTAGCGGCGGGACGTCGGCAATGGGTACAAATGCGCGAGCCTTAATTACGGTATCAATTAACGGACCGCTCACAATAATGCTGGACAACAAAATAAAGACCGCTGCCCACCCTTTAACCCTCTGCCACCCGGTGGCCGATTGGATCGGCGTACCCATGTTACTCAGGCTGTTCATACTTGTTCATAAATATCATCCAGCCCGCGAGCATGATCGCAAAAATAACCCAACCGAATGTTGCATGATCATTGACCAAAGGGCTTTGCATGTCGGTTGAATAGCCGATGATTACTATCAAAATAATTCTTAGCCAATTTCCAAGCAACGCCAGCATCAACAAGCTACCCACGCATACCAGGCGAGCTCGCAGGGTGCTGAAATATAAATAAGCATACAGCAACGATATGGCCACAGCACTCACCATGTAACGCAGTCCTGAACAACCTGCATCGACAACAAACACCCCGCTGGCAAGCTCTATCCGGAAACCCTCCACATAATGAGGAATGGGGCTCCATCCCAGAAGGAGCTCGGTGGCCTTGAGCGATCCCAGTTGAAATAAGTCGTTACTAAAGTCCCAAACGGGGAGTGCCAGCAAACCATAGAGTGCCGGGAAATAAGACTCTTTGGCGCCACCGTGTTCCTGCGCGCGCACGCCATACAGAGCCAGGGGTATCAGGATGAATGCAACCACGATGGTACTAAACTCAACCAGTTGTATATTGACCAACCTACCCAGGTGCATGCCGGCAATTGCGATAACAAACATAGTTACGCTCGCAAAACTGGGTTGCAGTCGAAAATCCTGCCTCCGATCCAACTGACGAAAAGTCAGAAAAATCGCTACAGGCACAATGAGCAAACCCTGACTCGCCTCATGCGAGCTCCACCAGGCAGCGAGTAACGGATTAACAAATTCGTGGTTAAAAACTAAAAAGGCCGCATAAACCAGCAATAGCGGCGCAAATTTGATAGCCAATAACACCGACTTAATCATGAGCTTTCGAGCATATTTTTGGCAGAATCACCTCCCAAAAAACGCCTCGACCATAGGCTATACTTGATGTGGAAAAATAATTTGAAGTGCAACAAACGGATATTGCTATCACCGAGAATTCTCAGGGTTTGACTCAATGAAATTCCAATTAAAAAACATTAAAAACCTTTTACTAGCCACCCTGATTTTAACGTTTGCTAACGTTGGGGGATGCACCAGCGAGACTGCTGAGGAGCGCCTCGCGGCTGCTGAGGCGGAGCTCAGTCAGCAACATTACGCCACAGCCATTCTAAAGCTAAAAAATATTCTTAACGACACTCCCGATAACAAATCGGCCATAAAGTTACTTGGTTTAGCTTATTACGAAATAGAAACGTACGCTGACGCTGCACAAAAACTCAAGCAAGTCATTGGCACACCGGTATCGGATGAACCTAGCCGCCTGGCTTATGCCGATGCGTTAATCCAGCTCGAACAATATGGAGCTTCACAGAATACGATCACTGCAGCGCCGTTTTCCGATGAGTTTTCTGCACGGGCCACAGCCATGGAGGCCATTGCACTGGTCGGCCTGGGTGAGTTTAACCAGGCTAACCAAATTGCGCAGAAGGCCGTTTCAACCTTTCCCGATTCACCTGATCTACACGTCGCTCTGTCAAAAATCTATCTTGCGCAGGGCAAACGATTCGCGAGTATTCGTGCTGCACGTCGGGCGGTCGACCTGGCCCCTACCAGTAGCCGTGTGCACGATCAGTTAGGCTCACTGCTACTTAATGAAAAAATGTTTGCCGACGCGGTGGACGCATTCGTTGACGCTCTGGAAACAACCTCTGTCAAAGGGACGTCATTGTCAGCGATACGTACCCAACTGAAGTTGTTGGGCGGTTATCTGGGGCTTGGCGACCTCGACAATGCCAAAATAACGCTTGCCAAATTGCAAACGGCGGCTCCCGAACATCCGGCAGTCACTTATTTCACTGCACTGATTCAGTTCAATGAAAAAAACTACGATGGGGCTTATCAAAACGCACTCGCTACACTCACCAGGATCCCCAATCACCGACCATCGGAGCTAATGGCCGGTATCACCGCCTATCGACTTAACAATCCCGAGCAAGCCAACATGTATCTAGCCAGCGTGCTTGCCGACGACCCTTCCAACACGGCAGCACGAAAATTGCTGGCCGCGACCCAGATAAAGCTCGACAACCCAGGTGGAGCTTCGCAGACCCTGCGCTCGGGACTAGAAATTGCTCCCGATGATATTTCGCTGCAGGAAATTATGAATGAGTTGCAAAACGTGTCACAGACGTTAGGCAATTCAATTGATTTGACGCAAAGCGGCGAACTGGTTGACGACTTTCCAGCTCCTATGGAAAACCTGATTGCGTCCCTTGAGGGACAACAATCCGGACTCATCAACGACGAAGCTCGGGCGATCCGGCAGATGGTAGATACCGGCGACACGGCCGGCGCTTTTACCAGGGTGCTCAAATTACTCGACAGCAATCCTGACAACGCTGGCCTTAATGAATTTGCCGGAATCATCGCTCAGCTCTCAAATCACCCAGAGGATGCCAGTAGTTTTTTTCTAACGGCAATCACACTCGAACCTAATGCAATTGGCAGCGCACTTAACCTGATCAACCTACACGACTCCACTACCACCCTCGAGGATCCAGAAAAGGTTCTCAGGCAGGCACTGGAAAACTCTCCTGGCTCCTATGCCCTGTTGGCGGGCCTGGCAAAAATAGCGGCTGACAAACAGGATATTGACTCGGCTGCAAAGTATCTGCAAAAAGCGATCACAGCAAATCCAAGCAACGCCGAACCAAGAATCACCCTTGTGAAGCTGTATCGGCAGTACAACCAAACCGACAAAGCCGCCAAAGTACTCGCTACTGCATTAGCAGCATTTCCTGCTAATCCGCAGTTACGCATTGCTGATGCGCAGCAAAAGATTGTAACCGGGAACCCAGACTCGGCCATTAAGGTACTCCGGTCGATCCTGCAAGATGATCCTACTTCGGCCGATGCGCTGTTAACCCTGGCGATTGCACTATCTAAACTTGACCGACCCGACGAAGCCATTGACCCGATGCGCCGGGCCCATCAACTGATCCCCAGCTCCTACAAAATAACTGCCCAACTCATATCCCTGGAGACCCAATTAGGCAACAATGACGAGGCTTTGGCCGTCGCTGATAATTATCTGGAAGTCACACAGGATAAGGCCGGCAGTGAGGCACTGTTCGGTGGCATAAGAAGAACCCAGCAGGACTACCAGACCGCAGCAAAGCACTATTCTAACGCAGTGGACCTAAAACCCTCCGAACTACTTGTCGTGCTGCAAACCGCCTCTACCCAACAGGCGGGAAACTCATCTGAGGCGATCGACATTGCCGAGCGCTGGCTGACCGCGCACCCTGAGCATAAGCAAGTCCGGATTGAACTGGCTGCCATGCAGTTGTTTGGGGGTAATTTCGACGCTGCGGCTCGCGAATATCAGCACCTCATTGACCAACAGGTTGTAACAGCGGACATCTACAACAACCTGGCGTGGGTTTACCAACAACTCAACGACCCCCGGGCGCTACCTCTGGCCGAGGAAGGCCATAAACAGTTTCCCGGTGATTTTTTGCTGATGGACACTCTTGGCTGGTTGCTGGTCACCGAAAAACAGGACCTGAAGCGGGCAATTTCATTACTAAAACGCGCCTATCAAGGTACACAGATACATTCAATTGGGTTTCATCTGGCGCAAGCTTATTATCAACAAGGTGACTCGCGTAATTCCCTTGCTACTCTTAAACCGATCCTCAATAGCGGGCAAAACTTTCAGGAGCGTGAACAGGCGCAAGCACTCAAAAAACGGATTGAGCGACAATGACTCCATGACTTCGCGCCTGAGGACACCGGTAATCGTCTCAAGCGAAACATCCGTACTGGCCCAATAAATCGAGGCACAGCCTGGCGAAAAGTATTTACGTTAGAAGCACCTGGCATAATTAGTGCGTGTTTACTGGGCGCCTGATACCGCATACCACGGCTATGCACACAAATCCTATCGCCAACTTCTGGTGTAACAACCCGCTCTACCCAATACTTGCCGAAGCAATCCCTGCAGCGCTGCTTAGAGAACTTCGTTGTTCGGCCCGGTCGCCTCGGGATAAAGTATTGAATCCATGCTTACCCTGCAATCCTCGAGAAGGCTGGTCCAGTGCCAGACCTGGCTCGACAAGGCTCAGTGTTAACAGCGAACGACATCCTCTGGCCCTCATACTCTAGCCAAAAAATTTTACGCAGACTTCCCTGGGGATCACACTCTGCATTCCCCTTACGCTCATTTTGTCGAAGGCTCAGGCCCTAGACAAAGGTAAGACAACCACACTCTCCTGCAATAGAGCGACGGTTTTACCGCCAGCAGCAGATAGAATCATAGGCATAAAAAAAGCCCCGGCACCTGATGGTGCCGGGGCTTTTAATCGTTCGGACTAATTAAATAGACCGGCGTTTACGCTTTCTGCTTGCGGCGAGCTAGTGCGATTCCAATCAATCCAACACCGAGCAGCGCCAACGGAGCAGGTTCGGGCACAGTCGTGGTGGAAGACCAGCTGAACGCAGTAGGACCATTCGCTGAAAAGGACAGCACAGCATCGGCAGTGATAGAGCCACCTACATCAGACAGCAAACCAGTACCTTCCAGAATCACACCGTTTGCAAGCTCAACGACGGCGGTCAAAGTGGTTAACGAGAACTCGATCCCGTTACTGGTCCAGATCAAGGTAGGGCCAGTAAATGGAAGCGCATAAGAAAAATCGGAGAAAATTGCATCTGAGCCCAATGGAAAAGCAGCCGCAAAGCTACCATCAGCGCTGTCAACAAAGCCGTTAACTACCCCATCCGCAAAATCGAAGGAATCAGCAGTAGAATCCCAGGTAAAAGGCTCGCTATTACCAGAAAACCCTACGCTACCACCGCCGGTCGGCAGAGCAAAGACAGCAGCCGAAGCAAAGGACATCAACCCTGCCGCAAAAATTTTGGATAAGTTATTCATAGTTATTTCCTTCTTTAACAAGTTTTAGTGAACACCTGGTCGTAACACCAGAGCAGAGTTAATTCTCTTCGCCAAACTACAAAGCAAAAGGGGTGCCAACTTTTTTTTATATTTAATATCAACAAGTTATATTTTTTATACTGTTGGAAACCGACGAAAGTGTAAAATTTCTCATAATTTATTCAAGGTAATACGCCAAGCCAGGTTAATCGTAACCGAGCAACGGTTAAAGACCAATATTTTCCCTTTAATTTCAGTATCTTAATTGCAACATCGGTTTTTCTTTTGTGGTGTCATTTTTTTTAACACCCGCCATTTGTTAGCAAGATAAAATAACCAACCTTTCTTTAAATAACAATGGGTTAATACCCACGCAGGCCGAATAATCAAGTTGTAAAAAGCAGTAACACCATCCACGTCCTTCTTGCTATCTATATGAACATTGTCAGCGCACCGGGGTGGGAACGACAGCCCAGGCAAACCCGGCAGGTCTGTCAGCCCAGCGTGAACGGCTAGTGACCAGTCCGCTTGCTCACCGATTAAGACCTTCAATGCAAAGTTTCCTTTAAGATAATGCCCACCCCAACCAACGAATACCGTGAAAAGGATTTGCCAAGACAATGTTGACACCTGTAATTCTCTGCGGCGGCATCGGTAGCCGACTCTGGCCACTGTCGCGGGAGTCCTTTCCTAAACAGCTACTGACCCTACAGGACGATCAGAGTCTACTAGTTGGCACTCTTGACCGGCTAGCGCAATTAAAAGACCTCTCTGCTCCGATTTTAGTCTGCAATCTAAACCACCGTTTTCTTGTTGCCCAGCAATTACTGGACGCGGGAATTAACAATGCCACGTTAATACTCGAACCGATCGGCCGTAACACCGCACCAGCTGCTCTGGTAGCGGCACTGGTAGCCAATGAAATCGACCCTGACTCCCAGCTACTAATACTCCCTGCAGACCACCTGATTACTGATACTGACGAGTTTTGCAGGGTTGTCACCCAGGGGACCGAACTGGTAACGGCCGGCCATCTGGTGACCTTTGGGGTCGTTCCTGCCCATCCCGAAACCGGCTATGGTTATATTCAACGGGGCGATACCTTAACGTCCAGTAGCGGCTTTGCTATTCACCAGTTTGTCGAAAAGCCGGACCTGCCCACTGCCGAAAGCTATCTGGCCAATGGCGACTATCTATGGAACAGCGGCATGTTTCTTTTCTCCGCCAGTCAGCTCCTCTCCGAAATGGAACAGCATGCGCCGAGCATGGTTGATAGCTGCAGGCAGGCGGTGGTTTCTGCCGTTCGTGACAGTCAGTTCATTGCCCTCGACGAGCAGCATTTTAGTGGTTGCGAGGCGGATTCTATTGATTATGCGTTAATGGAGAAAACGGCCCACGGCGCGGTGATCCCCCTTGACGCAGGCTGGAGCGACATCGGCTCCTGGGCGGCTCTGTGGGACGTCGACACTCGTGACCCTGAGGGAAATGCCTGCGTCGGGGATGTGTTACTCGAGCAGGTCCAGGGTTCCTATTTTCATAGCACGGGCCGCCTGCTTGCCGGGGTCGGAGTTAGCGATCTGGTGGTGGTAGAAACTGAAGACGCTGTACTGGTTGCGGACAAAACGCAAAGTCAGAACGTTAAATTAATCGTGGACCAGCTCAAACAGTTGCAGCGGCCCGAAGTTGACACCCATGCCGAGGTATTCCGTCCCTGGGGCAGTTACCGCAGCATTGATCAAGGACCGGGGTTCCAGGTTAAACGCATTACGGTCAATCCGGGGCAGCTACTGTCGCTGCAATTACACCATCACCGCGCTGAGCACTGGACGGTTGTTCAGGGCAGCGCTGAAGTCACCTGTGGCGATCAACGCGTGACACTCACAGCTGACCAGTCAATCTATATCCCTGTCGAGACCAAACACCGATTAGAGAATACCGGCGACGACATACTGATTCTCATTGAGGTACAGTGCGGGAGCTATCTGGGCGAGGATGACATCGTCCGCTTTGAGGACAAATACGGACGTTAACCCGATGCATATCCATATCCTGGGGATTTGTGGCACCTTTATGGCCGGCGTGGCCTTAATTGCCCGCGAGCTTGGCCACACCGTCAGCGGCTGCGACGCCAACGTTTATCCACCCATGAGTGACCAGCTGGAACAGGCTGGAATCGATTTGATCGAAGGCTGGGACCCTGACCAACTGGAACCGGCACCGGATTTATGTGTCATTGGTAACGCCCTGAGCCGCGGCAATCCGTTGGTTGAGGCAATTCTTGACCGGCGGCTGGCCTTCACCTCTGGCCCTCAATGGCTAACGGAGTCCGTGCTCCGTTCCCGCAAGGTGCTTGCTGTGGCCGGCACTCACGGCAAGACCAGCACCAGCAGCATGCTCGCCTGGATGCTCGACTCTACGGGCCGCAAACCCGGTTTTCTAATCGGCGGGGTGCCGGGCAACTTTGGCGTCTCCGCACGACTGGGTGAGAGCGACCTGTTTGTCATTGAAGCAGACGAGTACGACACCGCCTTTTTTGACAAGCGCTCCAAGTTTGTTCATTACCTGCCAACGACGGTGATTTTGAATAATCTGGAATTTGACCACGCCGATATTTTTACTGATCTGCCGGCCATTCAGCAGCAGTTCCATCATCTACTACGCACGGTACCCGGCAGCGGCACCGTGATCGTTAACGGCGCTGATGAACGCCTGGAAGAAGTGCTGGAAATGGGCTGCTGGAGCCTGGTCCAGACCTTCGGCGCAGCACAGCAGTGGCAGGCCGACCCCCTTAACCGTGATTGCAGCGAATTTACTGTGCTTAACCACGGTGAGATAGTCGCTACGGTGAAATCAGCTCTGTTTGGCGAACACAACATGGCCAACACCTTGGCGGCGATCGCGGCGGCGGCCAGCATTGGCATCGAGCCTGCCGAGGCCGCCACTGCAATGGCCGATTTTGTTAACGCCCAACGCCGTCTGGAAGAGAGTTACCGCGATGGCGATACGGTGGTGTACGACGATTTCGCACACCACCCAACCGCCATTCGCCTGACCGTCGGCGCACTCCGCTCGCGGGTCCAGAACCAGCGGATTCTGGCGGTGGTCGATTTGCGCTCTAACACCATGCGTCTGGGGACCCACGAAAAAACCCTCGCTGCGGCACTGGCCGGCGCCGACGAAGTCATCCTCCACGCCGGCGGTGATATTCACTGGGACCCTAAAACCGTCATTTCTGCCTTGTCGGTGCCGGCGGTATTGACCAAAGACGTTGATGAAACCCTGAACCGCATAAAATCACGACTCAAGCCTGGCGACCAGGTGCTGATTATGAGTAACGGCGGTTTTGGCAACATCCATCAGTTATTAGCAAACACCCTGGCAGCCCAACAATGAATCAACCCGTGCATTTCAAGTTTCCGGTCTTCCCGCTAAACACGGTCATGTTCCCCGGTGCATTTTTGCCCCTGCGAATATTTGAACCCCGTTACCTGCGGATGGTCTCCGACTGCCTGAAACATGACCGCGGATTTGTTATCTGCCTGATCAAAAGTGGTCGTGAGGCGGGCCAGGCCGCCGATTTTCATTCCATCGGCACGCTGGTAAAAGTCATTGACTGGGACGATCAAAACGGCATGTTGCAGATCACCTGTGAAGGCGATCGGCGGCTGCAGGTACTCAGCAGTACCATCGGTGACGACCAGCTAATCACCGGCGAGGCGGTTTACCTCGAAAGAGAGCCAACTACCGGTATCGCCGAACAACACCAGCCACTGGTAGACATTATTGCCAACCTCATCAAACAACACGAGATAGAAATAGAGCCTGACCTGCTCAAGGATGCGAGCTGGATCGGCTATCGCCTGGCAGAATCGTTACCCCTGTCGCCGGCGCGAAAACAGTGGCTGCTGGAGCTCACCAACCCAACTTTAAGACTCAGCGCACTGGACGAAGACGTTGAAGCCCTGCGCGCCGCAGGCAAACTCGGTGATGACCCTGGCGTTCAGTAGGGTTTCCCGGCGCAGCGTCGATACACCCTGCCTGAAGCGCCAGCATCCACAGCCTCCGGATTAGGCGGCGGCCGCCTTTTCTTCGGGAAATCGCCAGCTCTCTATCAACTGCTGCCAACGCTCCTTTACCTGCTCCAGATTCGCCTCTTTCACGTGGCCATAGCCACGGATCTGCTCCGGTAACGACAGCAGTTCCACCGCCAGCGGGTGGTTATCATGATTGAGCCCTTCGATCACCTCCGCCACTAGCTGCTGATAATCCTTAATCAGCTGACGCTCCTGCTTGCGCTCCGCCGTGTAACCAAAAACATCCAGTGGCGTTCCACGCAATCCGCGCATGGCCGCGGTTACTTTAAGCAGGGGCATCATCCAGCTACCAAACTCTCGCTTCTGTAACTCACCGGATTGCTTATCGCGTTTTGCCAGCAGGGGCGGTGCGAGGTGAAAACGCAACTGATAATCACCCGTAAAGGTTTCCGCTAGCTGCTCTGCAAAACTGCCATCCGTATAGAGACGGGCCACTTCAAACTCATCTTTAATCGCCAGTAGCTTGTAGTAGTAGCGGGCAGCCGCCAGCGCCAATCCCTGCATGCCTGCGGCCGAGTCCTTCTCGGCCTGCTCCACCCGTTGCACCAGTTTTCGGTAACGTTTAGCCAGGCGTTTGTTTTGATAACGGGTCAACTCTGCAGCCATCTGCTCAACCAGTTCCGGCAGACTTTGTTCGCTGCTGGTCACAAATTTACCTTCTAACAGGGCTGCCTGATCACTCGCACCCACCTTAATCAGGCCAGCTATCTGGTCGGGCGCATGAACGAGTAACCGCCCCAGACGGAACACCCGCAGGTTAATTGCTACGCCGACGCCGTTGAGTTCAATGGCTCGTTCAATACTCTCAACACTTACCGGTAACCAGCCCTGTTGGCAGGCCACCCCCATCAGCAGGCTATTGGCGCCGATGGTGTCACCAATAAGCCGCCGGGAAAGCTCGGTCGCTTCACAAACAGTCACACCACCGTCGACACAGATATTCTGCAGACTTTTAACCAGCTGGTCTCCCGGCACCCGCGATTCCGGGTCGAGTGTAAACGCGCCGGTCACGGTTTCGTGGCGATTAGCCACCGCCTTGCTGAGCCCGGGCTTTAACCGCGACAGGGCACGATCAGCGCCACCGGTTAACAGGTCAGCACTAATCAGCAGGTCACAATTAGCCGCACCAATCCGCGGCGAATGCAGTTGATCATCACTATCAGCCACCGTCAGATGGCTATAAACGGCACCGAATTTTTGCGCCAGACCCGTGTCATCAAGCACGCGGCAGGCCTTGCCATCAAGACGCGCTGCCACACCCAACAGTGAACTGGTCGTCACCACGCCGGTGCCACCAATACCACTGATTAGCATGGAGTAAGCGCCATTACCCTGGACAACCTCAGGGGCAGGCAGGGAGTCAAATAGTGGTTGCAGCGCCGCGTCGGTCAGTTCCGCTCCGCTTTCTGGCTTACGTAACTCGCCACCATGAACAGTCACGAAACTGGGACAGAACCCTTTCACGCAGGAGAAATCCTTGGTGCAGGCTGACTGATCAATTTTTCGCTTCCGCCCAAATACCGTATCCAGCGGCTGCACCGACAGACAGTTGGATTTTTCGCCACAATCACCACAGCCTTCACAGACTCGGCTGTTAATAACCGCCCGTTTATCAGGGTCGACCATCTTCCCGCGTTTGCGACGACGCCGTTTTTCAGTGCCGCAGACCTGTTCATAGATAATCACGCTGGTGCCTTTCAGCTCCCGCAATTCTCGTTGCACCCGATCCAGCTCATCGCGGTGGTCCAGGGTCACCCCCGGAGCAAAATCTTTAAGTTCAAATTTCTCCGGCGAATCGGTTACCAGGGCAATCCGCTTAACGTTCTCCCCGTATAGCTGATAACTGATCTGTTGTACGCTGATGGGACCGTCAACCGGCTGGCCACCGGTCATGGCCACCGCATCGTTATAAAGAATTTTGTAAGTAATATTGACCCCGGAAGCCACCGCCTGGCGAATGGCCAGCAGCCCCGAGTGGTAGTAGGTGCCGTCACCAATATTGGTAAATAGATGGGGCAAATCACTAAAGTGCCCAAGCCCGGCCCAGGTAGTGCCCTCAGCACCCATATGGGTATAGGTCAGGGTGTTACGATCCATCCACTGCGACATGAAGTGGCAACCAATGCCGGCCAGCGCGAGGCTACCCTCAGGCACTTTAGTGGAGGTATTGTGCGGACAGCCAGAACAGAAGTGCGGCGTGCGCTCCACGTCGCTATGGTTCGCCACCACCATCTGCTCGCTTTGCCTGATCAGCGCCAGGCGCGCCTTAACCTGATCCGTGTGATGAAACGATTTAATCTGCTCGGCAATTAACTCCGCCACTTCGGCGGCGGACAATTCGCCAAAACCCGGCGATAGTTCGATTCCGGCAGCATTACGCTTGCCCAGAATCTCCGGCCGCTCGCCCTGACCCATACCGTAAAGCGCATCTTTGACCTGAGGCTCAAGAAACGGCCGTCCCTCTTCAACCACCAGCAACTGTTCCATGCCCCGGGCAAACGCTTCTACTCCCTGAGTTTCCAGCGGCCAGGGCATGCCTACCTTGTAAACGCTTAGCCCGATATCCATCGCAACCTGGTCACTGATCCCCAGATCACTCAGTGCCTGGCACACGTCGGTGTAATTTTTGCCGGCGGCGATGATTCCAAACCGCCGTTTCGGGCTGCGAATCGTCTCGTAGTCAAAATGGTTGGCCCGTTGCGCCTGTTGCAACGCTGGCATCCGATAGGTAGCCATGCGTTCAGCCATCTGCATCGCCTTATCTGGCCAGCGGATATGCATCTGCTCCGGGTGGGGTAACGGCGCATCCGGAAACTCAAACTTCGACCGCGCAGAATCCACCCGAATAATCTGCGACGACTCGGCGACGTCAGTCACCATTTTCAACGCGATCCAGAATCCGCTGTAACGGGACAGCTCCCAACCCAGCAGCCCAAAATCATAGACATCCTGCAGATTGGCGGCGTGAAAAACCGGAATATTGCAGGCCGCCAGCACCGATTCACTCTGTTGCGGTACGGTGGAAGAATGGCAAACCGGATCATCACCCACTGCCAGCAGCACACCGCCATTGCGGGACACACCGGCATAGTTACCGTGGCGCAACGCGTCACCACTACGATCAACCCCGGGGCCTTTACCGTACCAGAGCGAGAAAATACCGTCGTAGCGGCTACCTTTGAATATATCGCTCTGTTGAGTACCGAGTATGGCGGTGGCCGCCAGATCCTCATTCACCCCCGGCTGGAAATGAATGCGATCATCGCTGAGGAACTGCTTGGCCTCCCACAGGGCTTTATCAAGCACACCGATGGGCGATCCCCGGTAACCGGAAACAAAACCCGCCGTATTCAACCCCGCCAGACTATCGACTCGATGCCGGTCGATGGTCATCCGCGCCAGCGCCTGCATCCCGGTTGCGTAAACTTCACCTGCTTCCAGGCGGTATTTGTCATCGAGGCTAAAGGCGGAGGTATTCATAGGCGTGTCCCTGTAATAAGAGGTGTCGGCAATAACTCGCTAAACCATCCTGGCTTAGCTAATACTCAGAATTTGCTCACGCTCACGCTGGCGAAACTCCCGTATTTTACCTGCCAGTTCAGCATCGCCAACGGCCAAAATTTGCGCCGCTAAATGAGCAGCATTTTTTGAACCATCAATGGCGACAGTCGCCACAGGAATGCCCGGCGGCATCATTACCGTCGACAGGAGTGCATCCTGCCCGTGTAAAGCACCGGACGCAATCGGCACGCCGATCACCGGTTTCACTGTATGTGCAGCGACCACCCCTGCCAGGTGAGCGGCCATGCCGGCGGCAGCAATAAACGCCCCGGCACCACGCGCTTCAGCATCCGCTACGAATTTGAGCGTTTCAGCCGGCGTACGGTGGGCGGATAACACCCGGCACTCGTGACGAATACCGTAATCGTCCAGCACTGCGAGCGCCTTATCCATCACCGCTTTATCCGATTTGGATCCCATCATGACTACTACAAACTTTTCTTCCACGGGTTACTTCTCCTGTTCTCTGGCCACCGCACGGTAACCAATGTCTTCACGAAAAAAACGACCAGGCCACCGAATCAACTCGGCCGCCGTATAAGCTTTCTGTTGGGCCTGCTCCACCGAATCCCCCAGCGCTGTCACGCAGAGTACCCGACCGCCGTTGGTCACTACTTTCTCCTCGTTCAGCGCGGTGCCGGCATGAAATACCTTCACCGATGGCACCTTCGCTGCATCGGCCAGCCCCTTGATCTGATCATTTCTGGCATAACTACCGGGATAGCCGCCAGCCGCCAGCACCACACCAAGGGCAGACTGCCCACTCCATTGAATTGACTGCGCGGCCAGCTTGCCGTCAATCGCCGCGTCACACAAATCGGTCAGGTCTGACTCCAGACGCATCATGATCGGCTGAGTCTCCGGATCCCCAAAACGACAGTTAAACTCCAGCACCTTGGGGACGCCGTCGGCATCGATCATCACGCCGGCGTAAAGAAAGCCGGTGTAGGGAGCGCCTTCTGCCGCCATGCCCGCCACGGTAGGTTCAATCACCTCGGCCATAATACGATCGTACATCGCCGCGCTTACCACCGGTGCCGGAGAATAAGCCCCCATACCACCGGTATTCGGACCCTTATCACCGGCATCGCGGGCCTTATGATCCTGACTGCTGGCCAGCGCGAGGATCTGATTCTCCGGCTCACCCTGACCGACCATCACTATAAAACTGGCTTCCTCACCCAGCAAAAACTCCTCTACCACGATGCGGCTACCTGCTGCGCCAAAAGCGCCGCCCTCGAGCATCTGCTCCACCGCGTCTAGCGCCGCCTGTTGATCCGCCGCAATCACCACCCCCTTCCCGGCAGCCAGGCCGTCGGCCTTAACCACCAGCGGCCCGGTTTGCTGGCGCACATAGTCACGTGCAGCATCGGCATCGTCAAAAGTGGCATAAGCGGCGGTGGGAATCTGATGGCGCTGCAAAAAATCCTTAGTAAAGGCTTTTGAACCTTCCAGTTGAGCGGCTTTGGCTGTCGGTCCAAAGCAGCGCAATCCGGCCTGAACGAACTCATCGACTATGCCAGCAACCAGTGGTGCCTCAGGACCGACGATGGTCAGATCAACATCGTTATGCTGCGCATATTCGATCAGCGCAGGAATGTCTTCAGCGTCAATGGCAACGTTCTGCACCCCCGGCTCGGTAGCCGTCCCCGCATTACCGGGTGCAACCGAAACGCGGTCAACCCGATCAGACTGGGCAACCTTCCACGCCAGCGCGTGTTCACGACCGCCACCACCAACTATCAATACGTGCATGTTCGCTTCCTTGATACGGACCAAGACTTAATGACGGAAATGACGGGCGCCGGTGAACACCATGGCAATACCATGCTCGTCGGCGGCAGCGATCACTTCGTCATCGCGCATTGACCCGCCCGGCTGAATGATCGCCCGTGCTCCAGCCTCTGCACAGCGATCAATCCCATCTCGGAACGGGAAAAAGGCGTCACTGGCGACCACTGCCTCGGCCATGTCCAGCTCCGCATCAGCCGCTTTCAGGGCCGCAATACGCGTGGAATCGACCCGGCTCATCTGACCCGCACCGATACCCAGAGTTCGACCCTGACTGGCAAAAACAATGGCATTGGATTTAACAAACTTGGCGACAGTACCCGCAAACAGCAAATCCCGTAGCTGCTGGTCACTGGGTGCTATCCGGGTCACCACTTTAATCTTGTCGGCAGTCGGCAACAGGGTATCACTGCTCTGCACCAGCAACCCTCCGTTGACCCGTTTCCAGTCCAGGCTGTCTTCCGGCAACTGCTGCGAACCGACCAGTACCCGCACATTCGGTTTGGCAGCAAACACGTCGGCAACTTCGGGACTCATCTGGGGAACCAGCAGCACTTCAAGAAACTGCCGCTCAATGATGGACCGGGCAAGCGCGGCATCAATCGGACGATTAAACGCGATAATGCCACCAAAAGCGGACGTTGAATCCGTGCTATAGGCGAGCTCGTAAGCGGCACCCGGAGTTTCTGCCGTGGCCACACCGCAGGGATTCGCGTGTTTAACGATGACACAGGCGGGGTCACTAAA
>CAJXVN010000025.1 GCA_913060775.1 uncultured Gammaproteobacteria bacterium
CGAGATGTAGAGAGGTCTCGTGGGCTCGGAGATGTGTATAAGAGACAGCCCCAGGTCAGCATCCATCAGCATGACTCGCTTACCCGTCGCAATCAGCGCCAGCGCAAGATTGATAGAAATGCTGCTTTTTCCGATACCGCCCTTCCCGCCGGTTACCGCAATAACGCGAACTGGGCTAGGTAGCCGACTCGGCTTGATCACATCACTGTTTTGCTCAACCAGCATGAGTTCCATCCTTCTTGTAAGAGGCCTTTGAGTCACCGAATAACGGTGGATCCCGAAAATTTGAATCCGGCAGCGTTGTCGCCGTCCGGTCCTGTCCCTGACCGGGGCGTTGGCTTGTCGGTGCTGACGCAATCGTTTCTATCGATCCCGAATCAGACCGGAATCGTGCCAGCAGCCTCCCCGCATCGAAGGGTTCCAGATCTTCACTGATCCGAGAGCCGTGACCGCTCAATTCAGCCTGCAACTGATTTTCTAACAAGCAGCTCATCACCACACCGGGTTGGTTCGATGAATCCAGATGAGTCAAACCACAACGCTGGGGCAGCGATATGCGGTAGTTGCGTACGGCGGATTGCAAAAACGCTGGTGAACCATAGGCCGGCAATGCGAGTAGCGTTTCCAGCCCCTCCCCCGCGAGGCCCATCAACAGTCGCAGATGAGTTTGTAACGCCGGATCCGCGCTGCCATAACCAGCGGTGTCGACAACGACCAGTGATTTGTGGCGCAAGTTCTGCAAGGTATCCGAGAGCATCGCTGCCTGCTGAACGATATGAACCTGCATGCCCAGTAACTGGCCATACATGCGCAACTGTTCCTGGGCGCCGACCCGCTGATTATCAAACCCCACCAGGGCCACTTCGGCCACGCCATGACTCCGGGCATACCGGGCAGCGAGGCCAACCGCCAGGGTGGTTTTACCCACTCCCGGAGGCCCAATGACCGCCACCCGCCCGCCATTTTCGAGGAAGGTGTTTTGCGGTGTTGGCAGCTTGCGCCTGAGTAGGGTTAACGCCAGTTGTAGCGCTCGCTCTCGGCTATACCCCGGCGGAATATCCGCCATTAACTGGCGACTGGTTTCAGCACTGAAACCTGCCTCCAGTAACTTTCTAACCGCCAGCGATGTGTTTGATTGATGGCTGGCCGCACCGGCCCAGACCATGTCCAGAATCTGATGTTCAATCAGATCCCGAAGCGACTCGACGGTTTGATGAATTTCTTCGACTAGTGGCGCATCGCTGCCCAGGCCGGATTGCCCGCCAGCCTGCGGAGCGTTAACTGCGTGATTAATGGGTCGGTGACTGGAATCGCCGTTGGGCAGGCTGGTGCCCACGGCACGCGACTGGGCTAGATTAAAACCGCCATCGGCCACCGGATCATCGCCACCGGGATATCGATTAGCGGCCGAATCTTTCGATCCACCGGCTTGCGCAGGTTCAGATCCACGGCCGCCGACCAGCCGACTTTCGTCGTAGTCGATCGCGCAGACAATTTCTACCTGCCCGTCCCGCTGCTGATTGGACAGGATAACCGCCTCAGGCCCGAGTTCTGCTCGTACCTGGGCCATTGCCCCACTGATATTTTCAGCTATGAATCGTTTTATTTTCATGGTTCAGCTTTATCCACCGATTGTCGCCACTACTTTTACCTGCCGCTGGGCCGGTAACTCGTTGTAGGCCAGTACACTCAAACCAGCTACCGTATGTTTCACAAAATTGGCAATCGCTTTACGGATCTCCGGTGGCACCAATAACACCGGACTGCCACCCTGTAATTCCTGCTGCTCCGCCGCAGCTGCCAATCCATCCCTCAGTTGCTCCGCCAGTCCAGGTTCCAGAAATCCGGTTCCCTGGGTGGTTCCCCATGAGTTAAGCAATATGCGTTCCAACTCTGGTTCGAGGGTTAAAACCGCTATTTCTTCATGGGTACCGCAGAGCTGCTGCACGATTGAGCGTCCCAGCCCAACCCTGACGGCAGAGGTGAGCGCGTCAGCATCCTGACTCTGCTGGCCGACCTCCGCCAGAATTTCGGCAATGGTCCGAATATCGCGGATGGGTACTCGTTCTTCCAGCAGATTGCGCAGCACCTTGTGCACGATCACCTGGGGCAGGGGTTCTGGCGAGAGCGAGGTCGCAACGGCGGGCGCCACTTCTGCCAGTTTGTCCAGCAGACGACTCACTTCTTCCCGGCCCAGTAGCTCCTGGGCATGATCCTGAATCACGCGGCTAAAATGGGTGGCAATTACGGTACCGATATCAACCACCGTGTAACCGAGTGTCTGTGCCTGTTCGCGCTCCTCAGGCTCGATCCAGAGCGCCTCCAGGCCATAAGCGGGATCAACGGTTTTGATACCGGTCACATCGCCATAAACAGTACCCGGATTAATCGCCATTTCACGACCCGGTAACACTTCGCCGGCGCCAACTTCGACCCCGTGAAGTGAGAGGCGATAACCGGCCGGGGTTAGCTCCAGATTGTCGCGGATATGCACGGACGGAATCAGGAAGCCCAGTTCCTGAGAATATTTTCGCCGGACTCCGCGAATACGACTCATGAGCTCGCCGCCCTGGTCTTTATCAACCAGCGGAATTAAACGGTATCCAATCTCAAGGCCCAGCACGTCCACCGGCGCAACGTCGTCCCAGCTAACGTCCGGTTCTTCCTCGGCGACGGCCATCTGCTCGACCGGCGGCTCCACATCCTGCTGCTCGGCCGCCTGCTGGCGTATTAGCCAGGCTGCGCCGGCTAGCACGGCCGAGAGAATGAAAAAGGAGAGGTTCGGCATGCCTGGAATAAGGGCGATCACCCCAATCACCCCGGCCGTAATCGCCAGCACTCGCGGATTACTAGCCAGCTGGGAAAGAATCTCGCCGCCGATATTCTGGGCGCTCGAATCGCGGGCAATCACCATGGCCGTCGCGGTCGATAACAGCAACGCGGGTATCTGCGCCGCCAGGCCATCACCAATGGTCAGGAGCGTATAGTTACGAGCGGCCATGGAAGCGGTCAGGTCGTGCTGTGTCATGCCGATAATAAAGCCGCCGAGGATATTGATAAACGTAATCAACACCCCGGCAATGGTGTCGCCCCGGACAAATTTACTCGCCCCGTCCATTGCCCCGTAAAAATCGGCCTCCCGCGACAAATATTCCCGACGCTCCTTCGCTTCCTGCTGATCAACCAGACCGGCGTTCAGATCCGCATCGATCGCCATCTGTTTGCCGGGCAGTGCATCGAGAGTAAAACGGGCACTCACTTCGGCGATACGACCGGCGCCTTTGGTAATAACCACGAAGTTGATCAGCACCAGAATGATGAACACGACCAGTCCGACCACATAGTTGCCGCCGACCACAAAATCACCAAACGCCTTAATCACCTGCCCGGCGGAATCACCACCGGCGTGTCCTTCCAGCAGCACAATACGCGTGGAGGCCACGTTCAGACCGAGCCGCAACAGAGTAGCCACCAGAATCACCGTCGGGAAGGCTGCAAAATCGAGGGGACGCTGTATGTAGACCGATACCAGGACGACAACAACGGCTAACGAAATGTTGAAGGTAAACAGCAAATCCAGCAGCCAGGGTGGTAGCGGCAAAATCAGCATCGCCAGCATCAGCATCAGCAGCAACGGAATACCTACACCCATACCCAGCAACCGCTGCGTAATACTCATAATTTGCCTCGCTTACCAAGAATCTCTTCGGCGTACGCCGGGGGAACTGCCTGGTCTGCTCCGGCAGGCAGTTCGGTCATGCGATCTGAAATCTCATAGACGTGGGCCAGTATCTGCGCCACCGCAACGTAAAGTTCCGTGGGAATACCCTCGCCAATTTCGGTGCTGTAGTAAGTCGTCCGCGCAAGCAACGGCGAACGCACAATCGGCACGTTTGATGCCTTCGCAATTTCACGAATTTTTGCCGCGGTGTTATCCATACCCTTCGCCACCAGCTGTGGCGCAATCATGCGCTGCTGGTCGTACCGAAAAGCAACCGCGTAATGTTCCGGGTTAGTGATAATGACGTCCGCCGTTGGTACGGCTGCCATCATCCGGCTGCGGGCCATTTCCCGCTGTACCTGACGCACCCTGGCTTTAAGCTGCGGATCACCTTCAGTCTGCTTGTTTTCGTCCTTCACCTGCTGACGACTCATGCGCATGTTTTTACGGTGTTGCCAGATCTGAAACGGCACATCCACCGCCGCCACGAGGATCAGCGCACAACTGACCAGCAAAAAGGTAATGCCCACTAACCAGGCGCCATGGGCAATACCGGACTCTATGGACTCATTACCAAGCCCCAGCACCTCCGTTTCCAGCGATTTGAAAACTACCAGCGCAATTGCCGATACCAACGCAAATTTAGCCAGGGCCTTGGCCAGTTCCACCAGCCCCTGAACACCGAACATCCGCTTAAGCCCCTTGGCAGGACTGAGCCGGTTGAACTTAAAACCGAGGGCTTTAACGCTGAATGACCAGCCACTCAGCAGCAGGGGTGCGGTAAAGGCCACCAGATACATAAACGCCAGCCACGGGCCCATTCGCCAGAAGGCGTCGACCAGCAGTGACGTCAGCCAGGGCACCGTATCGACCGGATTAATATTTAGAACCACCTCCGCCCGCCAGATGCTGGCAGTGAGCTGGCTCCAGTGGTCCGCCCAGGAGCTGGCAACCGCCAGCAAACCGGCACTACCGGCCAGCAGCATCATCAAGCCATTAAGCTCACGGGATCGGGGAAGCTGCCCCTCAAGGCGGGCATCCTCTCGGCGCTTGGGAGTCGCCTCCTCTGTTTTGTCCTGGAGATCTTCGTCGGCCATGTTAGCCGCCCACCAGTCCGCGCATGACCATCAGCGCTTCGGTGAAAAACTCGATCATGATTTTCGACACCGGACCGACGGTGATGAGCATCATCACCAGACCGACCATTAACGAAATCGGAAAACCCACCACGAGAATATTGAGCTGCGGGGCAGCCCGGGCGATGACGCCGAAACTGATGTTAACCATCAGCAACACCACCACCGCTGGCAGGGCCATGCGCAAACCACCACTGAAAATAATGGCGGTCCAGTGAATAAACTGTTCCCACATCGACCACTGCGGCAGACCCGCTGATAACGGCCAGCTGGTAAAGCTCCCGGCGAGTATTTCAATCACCACCAGATGCCCGTCGATGGCTAAAAACAGCAATATCAACAGCACGCTATAAAAACGACTGACCAGCGGCACCTGGACTCCGTTTTGCGGATCCTGCAGGGCGGCGAAACCTAAACCCATCTGCTGGGCAATCATCTGGCCAGCGACCTGAATCACGCCGAACACGACTCGCAGCGCCAGCGCCATGGCAAACCCGATAATCATCTGCTGGAGCAACAGCAGGACCGATCCAAAATTCCAGCCAATGGCCGGCGGCGCATCAATGAGTGGCAACACCGTTATCGCCAGGAAAACGCTAATCAGCACTTTGGCCTGAGGAGGGATGGTATTGCTATCGATCATCGGCGCACCCACCACAAAGGCGCTAATTCGCGCCAGTGGCAATAACAGGCTGACCCCCTGACTCAGTAACGCGTCAAAGGTGTAAACCGCTGTCACCCGATCAGTCCTGGAATGCTCTGGAACAGACGCCGCGTGTAATTAACGATGAGGCCCAGCATCCAGGGTCCGCCAATCACCATTACTAGCAACAGGACGATTAACTTGGGAATAAAACTTAGCGTCACCTCGTTGATCTGGGTCGCCGCCTGGAACATACCGATCAGTAGCCCGGCCAGCATTGCGCTGACCAGCATTGGCATGGAGATCATCACCAGCACCTGCATGCCTTCCAGTACCAGGTGAACGACTTCAATATCGGTCATGGTCAGTCACGCCCGTTAAGTAACAAAACTGTTTGCGAGCATACCCATGACCAGATTCCAGCCATCGGCGAGCACGAACAACATCAGTTTGAAAGGAAACGAAATAATGACTGGGGAGAGCATCATCATGCCCATGGACATGAGCACGCTGGCTACCACCAGATCAATAATCAGAAAGGGTATGAACATGACAAAACCGATCTGAAAGGCAGTTTTCAGTTCGCTGGTAACAAACGCTGGGATGAGTACCCTTAGCGGCACCGGGCCGGCGATAGTCGCCGACTCACCCGCCATTTCTGCAAACAGACTCAGGTCGTTTTCTCGGGTCTGGCGAAGCATGAATTCACGCAACGGTATCTGGCCACGCTCGAACGCCTCTCCTGCCTCAATCTGCTCGGCCATGTAGGGCGCTACCGACTGCTCATAAATCTGGTCAAACACAGGGCCCATCACGAACAACGTCAGAAACAGGCTAATGCCCAGCAGAACCTGATTGGACGGTGTTTGTGCGGTTCCCATCGCCTGGCGCAACAGGGCCAGCACGATCACAAACCGGGTAAAAGAAGTGGTCAACATCAATAGCGCCGGCAACAAGGTCAGCGCCGTCATCACCAGCAGAATTTGCAAACTCAGGGTATAGGTCTGACCACCCGCCGGATTACTGGACACTGACACCAGTGGCAACAGTCCGGGGTCGGCGACCGCCGGGGCCGAAAAACCCGCCAAAGCGGTCAGTAAAACCACGCCTAACTTTATGCTGACACGGCTCATTTAATCCTGCTCCGACGCTAACAGGTCAGCAAAATCAGAGCCTGAACCGGTCGAAAGTGCGGGATCCGCCGTCGAGGTCACTTGTGATGGTCCGGCACTGACCGTCAGCAGCGGCGCTATCCGGCCCTGAGAAACACCCAGTAACACCTCACGATCATCCACCGATACCAGCAACGCGCGTTCCTGACCGCCGAGAGAAATCGCCTCGACAATACGGATACGGTTACCGGTGACCTTTTTCAGGTGTCCATAGCGGCGCAACAACTTCATCAACAAAGCCATGATCGCCAGCAGCACCACCAGAATTAACATGCTTTTTAGCAAATAGTCCCCGGCCGGGCCGATTTGCAATGCGCTGGTGGAATCAGTGGTTTCAGGCGCGGCCATCAGCGGCATAATCCAGCCGCCAACCACCAGACCGACCAGCGCCTGCAAAGTTCGTTTGCGCGAATTCATGCCAGGGTTTTAACCCGCTCTTTAGGACTCAGGATATCCGTCAGGCGAACGCCGAATCGGTCGTTTACCACCACCACCTCGCCATGTGCCACCAGGCAACCGTTGACCAGCATATCCAGTGGCTCGCCGGCTAGTCGCTCGAGTTCGACCACTGAACCCTGATTGAGCTTTAACAGATTGTTGATGGTCATTCTGGTGCGCCCCAGCTCCATCGATACGGTGACCGGGATATCAAGAATCGTATCCAGATTCTCACCGACGCCCTGTCCACTGGCGCCGCTTTGAAGCGCATCGAATTCGGCCGCCTGAGCGCCACCGTCGGCAGCCTGTTGTTCCTGCATCGGATCACTCAAGCCTTCCTGCCCCTGTTCTTCATTGCCCTGCAATTCGTCACTCACCTGATTTCTCCGTTATTTACTAACCACAAGCGCACGCTCGTTATTCAAGTCCGGCGCCTGGTAGCGTCGTTCCAGCTCTAACGCGTAATGCCCGTCGTGCACGCCATAGCGCCCTTCAAACAGCGGGATGTTCTCGCCGTAAAGGGTGATACTGGGATCGATCTCCACCGGGATCACGTCACCGACTTCAATTTCCAGCAACCGTCTCAACGACATCTGGGTTTCCGTAAAGACGACTGACAGCTCGATTTCTGCCTCACCGATGTCATGTTTGAGCGCGTCAAACCAGCGACTATCCTGCTGCTGACCATCTCCCTGAGTGCTTGAGTCGAGCATTTCCCGTAACGGATCGAGCATGCCCCACGGAAAACAGACCTGGAGTTCGCCCTGACCGCTTTCGAGCTGGACATCAAAACTGGAGACCACCACCACCTCGGACGGGGTCACCACCTGTGCAAACTGGGGGTTTATCTCAGTGGAATGGAGATTGAATTCAAGCGCAGCAACCGGCTGCCAGGCTTTCTGGAGATCCTGGTAAATCATGTCCAGCACCATTCCGGTAATCCGTCGTTCCGTGTGGGTGAATTCACGCCCTTCGATCTTGGTGTGGAACCGTCCTTCTCCCCCAAAAAACCCCTCAACCAGAGAAAACACCAGATTGGGGTCAATGACGAATAACGCCGTCCCGTGGAGCGGCTTAACACGCGTAAGATTGAGACTGCTGGGGACCAGCAGGCTTTGGGAATATTCGGAAAATTTCATCACCTTAATGCCCGTGGCGGAAATTTCGGTCGTTTTCCTCATCAGCCCAAACATACTGACCCGGAACTCACGGGCAAAACGCTCGTTAATAAGTTCCAGGGTTGGCATGTTGCCGCGAACAATGCGGTCCTGACTGTTGAAGTCAAAAGGACGAGCCTGGCCATCAACCGGGTAGGCGTTATCGGATTCAAGATCCTCTTCACCGACGCCGTGTAACAGCTCGTCTATTTCGTTTTGAGAAAGCAGGTCGTCGCTCATGACCGCGCCCTACTGAACCACGAAGGATGTGAGATAAACCGCCTCAACGTTACCCTCCGGGGAGTCGATTACCTCCTGTATGGCAGCGAGCACTTCGGTCAATAGCTGATCTTTACCGCCCTCTTCAAACAGCGACGAATCCTGACGTCCCAGCACCCGCAATATCTGATAGCGCACTACGGGCATGTTTTTATCCACGAGGTCAATAACTTCCTGACTACGAGCCATCACGTCCACGGCTGCCATCAGGTAGCGCTCTTTCTGTCCGTCGTGAAAATTAACGGTGAATTCTGGCTTCAGGCTTTTAAAAATCGCCTCGGATTGCTCCTCGTCCGAACCACTTTCGCCAGCCACTTCGGTGCCCTCAGCACCGTCGGCAAGCGCCTCGCTTTGGCTGGCCATAGGCACCTTAGGGGCACTCATCTGTCCAAAGATATAGCCTGCAGCCAGACCAAAGGCCAATAGCAACACGCCCACAAAGGCCGATAAGACGATCACCAGCCAGTTGCGTCCCCCGGATTTTTTATCCGCGGGCTGCCCTTCCTCTACCTGCGCTTCTTCATCTGCCATTACAACTATCCTGATCGGTTACGATGCTCAGGATTAAGCAATGGCTATGCCAATTATTTATTCTTTATTTATCAAACAGTTAAAATATTTTATTTGACGGAAGACCAAAATATTGGCGAATTCAACTCCGACCCACCAGCCACAGGCGCCAATTTCCCGACGCGGAACAAAGACCCATCAAAACTAGAAGTTTGACGACCATTACTGCTATCGGCGGCGGCGAAAAAACCCGCGCAGCAACTCGGCAGCTGGCTCCGCCAGCACCCCGCCCTGATGATGAATCCGGTGGTTAAAGTGACTGGCATCCATCAGGGACACCGCACTGACTACTGCTCCGGCTTTGGGGTCGTCGGCCGCATAATAGAGATTCCGTAACCGCGCATGAACCAACGCACCCACGCACATGGCACAGGGCTCAAGCGTCACATAGAGGTCGCATCCCGGTAGCCGATAATTACCCAGTCGTTGGCCTGCAAGTCTCAGGGCGACAATCTCCGCATGGGCGCTGGGGTCATTATTGGTGATGGTCAGGTTATGCCCGGCGGCGACGAGTTCACCGTCACACACAACAATTGCGCCGACCGGAACTTCGCCCTGCTCCGCGGCCCGCTCGGCCTGTTCCAGGGCCATTTCCATCCAGTCGGAGGGCAAATTCGTTTTCACTAGTTTCTTAGCCTGCTGTTCAAGCGCAATGCCCGGAAGCGTTTAAGCCTCTCAAGGCGCCATTATCGAAAAACCTTTCAGTCATCCCCATCAGCCATCAAGTCTCTGCAGGGGCGTAAAATCCCATTCAGCTTAATGGCACGGCCTTTCCAGACCACCTGAGAAAGCTACCGGACAGGGCCCGGAAATCAACGCAAGGTATAACAAGCCTGCATTATCCCCGGATTGACAGCTTCGGATGCTATTTTAATAATCGGCGCCCATTTCCTCTCCTGACGCCTTCAACGGCTAATTAATCACAGGCAACATCTATGAAAGGCTCGGCCACTCTATTGATCATTGCACCAGACCAGCGCGGCCTGGTGGCTGCAGTGGCAGATTTTCTCTATGACCACGGCGCAAATATCCTGCATGCCGACCAGCATATCGATGCGGCCGAAAACCTGTTTTTCATGCGGGTGGAATGGGACATGACGGGGTTTGATTTGACCGCCGACACCTTTGAGGAGGTCTTTTCCGATCTGGCGGAAAAGCTTCGGCTTAGCTGGCGGTTAGAAGTTTCCAGCCGTCGACCCCGGGTGGCAATTATGGTTTCCCAGCAGGATCACTGCCTGGCAGACCTGCTCTACCGCCACCGCAGTGGCGAGCTGCAATGCGATATACCGCTGATAATCAGCAATCACGATACCTGCCGGGCGCTGGCCACCTTTAACGACATCCCTTACTTCAATACGCCGATCGCCTCAGACAATAAGGCAGCGGTGGAAAAACAGCAGCTTGAGCTGCTGGCCAGTCACCGCATCGACACGGTAGTGCTGGCCCGTTACATGCAGATCCTTAGTGGTGAATTCATTAGCCATTACCCGGAGCAAATCATCAACATTCACCACTCGTTTCTGCCCGCTTTTACCGGCGCCAGACCTTATCACCGCGCTTTTGATCGCGGCGTGAAATTGATTGGCGCCACCAGTCACTACGTCACCGAAGCCCTTGATGATGGGCCGATAATTGAACAGGACGTGGTGCGGGTTTCTCACCGCAATCAGGTCTCTGACCTGGTGGAAAAAGGTCGGGATCTGGAACGGCTGGTGCTATCGCGGGCGCTACGTTGGCACATTGACCACCGAGTGCTCACCTATGGCAACAAAACCGTGGTGTTTGACTAACCGCTACGCGGGCAAAACCATCCGACAACGGCGGGATGCTAGACCCGCTAATTACCAGACAGTGACCTGCCCCTCTGAAAAGATTCCTGCCCACAAGCCAACTGGATAGGCAAAACCCTGCCGGTGAGCTAATCCCCCAGATCCAGGTCCGCCATCAGACTCTGCCGGCTTTCGCCGGAAAGTTCGTGGGCCGCAATCGGGTACTCAGGGTGTTCAACCGCCGCGATGATCGGTTCGCCAGCGGCCAGCGCCTGACGGTCATCATCACTCAGTTCCCAGCGCATAAAATGCACGGCTGAGGTCTTTTCTTCCCGGCTACGCTCAATGTCTTCGTCAGGAAAACAGGGAATGGGAGGGTTGTTACCGATTCTAAGCACCACCTGATCTTCAATGCCCACCAGTTTTTTCAACGCCTCGTGGCGTTCCTCAACGTCGTCATACTCGATCATCAGGGTGGCTTTCCAGTTACTACCATCTGGAATCAACGGGTTATAGGCGGCAATTTCTTCTTCGATACCGGCGGCTTCAAAAATTCGTTCGACTCGCAGCATCTCCTGTATCTGGTACTGCATGGTCAGGCGGTCTTCAAAACAGAGAGTCAGGTGGGCGCCCAGCGCGATGCGCCGCGGCTTTTTATGCGCCATAACCCGTTGGCGAAATTCGGATCGTTCCTGCGAATACTGTTCAAGCGAGAACAGGTCGGCACGGGTCAGTTTTTGCATGGTTTATTTATCCTTGAGCACAATATCAGTTAAAGCAAATAACCGGCTTTAGCAGCCGTAAGCCAGCCGCAGCAGGGTTAACGGATGTTCGGCGAGCATGTCGTTATCTTTCTCTTTCTTCAGACCGTTCTCGATATGGCGTCCCGCCATTGGGCAGTCACTGCCGTAATGGTCTACTTCACCGCTATCGACCTGATTAACCACCGGGCGGCAGATTTTCCGCGAGTGTTCATAAAACTGCGATTTGACCCCGTAGGTGCCATCATGGCCGGAGCATCGCTCAATATTTATGATCTCGGTATCGGGGATTAGTTGCAGTAATTCACTCGTTTTGGGGCCGATTTTCTGGACCCGCTGATGACAGGCTGCGTGATAGGCAACCTTGCCCAGGCGATTCGGGAATTCAGTTTTTAGTAGCCCCTTGCGGTGGCGTAGCATCAGGTATTCAAACGGATCAAAAATCGCGTCGCGCACTCTGGCCACGTCTTCCCGCTCGGGAAACATCAGCGGGAGTTCCTGCTTGAACATCAGCACACAGGAGGGCACCGGCGCGATTATGTCCCAGCCAGCATCGACCATTTCCAGTAGAGGCGGCAGGTTAGCCTCCATGGCTTTGGCGACGGATTCCAGATCACCGAGTTCCAGTTTCGGCATACCGCAACATTTTTCTTTAGACACCGCACGGACTGCAATGCCATTGTGTTGCAGCACCACGGTCAGGTCTTCGACCACCTGCGGATCATTGTACTGGCCGTAACAGGTGGCATAGATAGCCACTTTGCCGGTGGTGCGATCCGTACTCTCCGCTGCTTCTTCCAGCGTCGGGTCCTGAACCCTGGCCAGCCGTTTGCGGCCTTTGTTGCTATGGTATTTGGGTATTTTTGCATCGGGGTGAACCCCCATTACCTTGTCCAGTCCTTTACGGGCCAGGCCGTTTTTATTGACCGTGTTGACCACGCCGGCCACTACCGGAATACCGGCGAGAGAACCCACCAGATCCGTACTGGACATCATTTTGTTTTTTAGCGGTGCACCATTGGCCTTAAAATTGGCCGCCTTGGCCCGCAACATCAAATGAGGAAAATCGACATTCCACTCATGGGGCGGCACATAGGGGCATTTAGTCAGATAGCAGAGGTCACACAGGTAACACTCGTCCACCACCTTGGAATAATCGGCCTTATCGACACCATCGACTTCCATGGTCGACGATTCGTCCACCAGGTCAAACAGGGTCGGGAATGCCTTACATAAACTGACGCAACGGCGGCAACCGTGGCAGATATCAAATACCCGTTCCAGCTCTTCGTTAATCGCCTGCTGGTCGTAAAAAGACTCTTCGCGCCAGTCTAATGGGTGACGGGTAGGTGCTTCGAGGCTGCCCTCGCGGGTCCCTGATGTAGACATTTTTTTAATTCCTGATTGACTCCGGTCAAGACCGAATTGTAACAAGACGACAGGCCCAGGTTGCGAACCAATGCTCCGCAGAACCATAGCGTGACCATCAAATAACAATCAACACTGGACATAAAGTCACTGGCCGAAAATAATCGATACTCAGGCCAATTCCATCGGCGCTCCGATCGGCGCTTGGATATTTTCGAATCAACCCGCTCAGCACCAGACCAACATTTAACAGGAAGACCACCATGTCAGTAGACGCAGTTCGGCAGACCATTCTGCAACGGCGAACCATCAAACCAATGCAGTACAGCGACCGCTCCATCGATAAGGAAATTATCGATGACATTCTGGAGACGGCCCGCTGGGCACCCACCCATAAATTATCCGAACCCTGGCGTTTTGCCCTGTTTGCCGGCGCCGGCAAGCAAAGTCTGGGCGAATACATGTCTGGCTGGTATCGGGATAACACCCCCGCGGACAAGTTCCAGCAACAGAAATTTGACCGTCTGTTAGCCGTTCCCCAGCAGGCCGGCTGCGCCATCGGTATCGGTATGCATCGCGACGAGGGTGAACGCCTGCCTGAAGATGAAGAGGTAATCGCCGTCGCCTGTGCGGTGCAGAACATGCAACTGATGGCCACGGCCCACGGTTTGGGCACCTTCTGGTCCAGTGGCGCCATCGCTTTTGCCCGCGAAACCGCCGATTTTTTTGGTTTTGACCAACGTACCCGCGGCCTCGGTGTGCTGTTTATGGGCTACCCCAACTGCGACTGGCCCACCAGCGAACGGCAGCCGCTGGATGATAAAATCACCTGGCACACTTCCTGAGCAAGGGGCGCAAACCGACGCGTTTCGTCCCTGACAATGACGTTTCGCGACGTCACCCGAATAACCCCTGGTCACCTAAATAAAAGGATTTTCAACTTATGGCTGAAACCCGCCATTGTCGCCTGTTGATTCTCGGCTCCGGCCCTGCCGGCTATAGCGCTGCGGTTTACGCCGCCCGCGCTAACCTTGAACCCGTCTTAATTACCGGTATCGAACAGGGTGGCCAGCTGATGACGACCACTGACGTCGACAACTGGCCCGGTGATAACGAGGGGGTACTCGGGCCTGATTTAATGGAACGCATGCGCCTGCACGCCGAACGTTTCGGCACCGAGATGGTGTTTGACCACATCCATACCGCTCGCCTGCAACAGCGGCCTTTCCTGCTGGAAGGAGATGCCGGTCACTACACCTGCGACGCACTCATTATTGCGACCGGTGCCAGCGCCCAGTATCTGGGACTTGATTCCGAAGAAGCCTTCATGGGCAAGGGTGTTTCGGCCTGTGCCACCTGCGACGGTTTCTTTTATAAAGGCCAGGACGTTGCTGTCATCGGCGGCGGCAATACGGCGGTTGAAGAGGCCCTTTATCTGGCCAACATTGCCAATAAAGTGACCGTGATTCATCGTCGAGACAAGTTTCGGTCAGAAAAAATACTGGCCGATCGCCTCATTGAACGCAGCAAAACCGGCAACGTCGAAATACTCTGGAACAACACCCTCGATGAAGTCCTCGGCGACAACGCCGGTGTCACCGGTATGCGCATCCGCTCCACCCTCGATCAGCAGACCCGTGATATTGACCTGATGGGCGTCTTCATTGCCATTGGCCACCGGCCCAATACCGACCTGTTTGTCGATCAACTGGAAATGAGTAACGGCTACCTGAACATCCACTCTGGCCTGCAGGGCAATGCCACCGCCACCAGCATCAGCGGTGTATTTGCCGCTGGCGATGTGGCCGACCACATCTATCGCCAGGCGGTCACCTCCGCCGGGACCGGCTGCATGGCCGCGCTGGATGCGGAACGCTACCTCGATGCCCTCGCCGAACAGGATAATCATGCCAAGACCGGCACCCAATAGGGCACATGGGCAAAAAACGGCGGCTCCACCCGGCTAATAAAAACCCAGGTGATGCCCCTGACGCCAGTGAGGAATCGCTGTTTCGGGAAGCCATGGCCGGGGTTAAGCCGCTACCCGAACAGAACCGGATAACCACTCGCTCCAGCGAGCGCCCCACACTAAAACCTCGACCTGAACCCCCGACCCCCAACCACCCCAGCGGTCAGGAACCTGCCCCCCAGCCACTGGTGGAACATTGGCTCCGTGCCGGCCAGTCACCCGCCATCAGCAAATCATTACGTGGCGA
Organism: uncultured Gammaproteobacteria bacterium; assembly: GCA_913060775.1. GTDB lineage: Bacteria > Pseudomonadota > Gammaproteobacteria > Immundisolibacterales > Immundisolibacteraceae > QNFC01. Next base: position 15,231 of record CAJXVN010000025.1, read on the forward strand.
TAATTTCCGCGTCGATGGCTACCTCGACCTGCATCATCTAAAAGTCGACGAAGCTCGCCGCCAGTTACGTCGTTTTCTCGATCAGGCCGACCGCGATCACTGTCACCGGTTGCGCATTATTCACGGTCGGGGACTCCATTCTGCCGGCCGAGCGGTTCTCCCCGAGCTGGTACAGGACGAACTAAGACTCGACCCCAGAGTCATCGCCTTTCGACTGGCCGGTCGCTTTGACGGCGGTTCCGGCGCAGTTAGGGTGCTGTTTAACCCTGGCAGTAGGTGAGCGCCTAAAAGCTGAATTCAGTATTCAGCTGTTACCAGGAGCGCCTTTCACACCCCCCATCTGACTCTTTGAGCAGTCAACAGAGCACCTTAGCTTTTCCCTACGCTCACAGGCTCATTCAAGCATCGGGCCCACTTTCTAATCCGACCCTTTTATTCGGGAAAAAGATGACAACAGCCGAATAACTGTATAAATTTACAGCTACCTGTTTATTCATACAGTTAACATCCATAACCTTGCTGCCGATGCCATGAACAACAAACTCTCTACCCTGTTAAAACGCCCGGATATCTGGCAATCCTCTGCGCCACAGCAGCCGCGCCATAACCTGGCGACCGGCCATGCGCAACTCGATGGAGCCCTACACCAGGGAGGCTGGCCAACGGCGGCACTCAGCGAAATCATCGGTGACCAGCCCGGCAGCGGTGAATTGCAGTTGTTATTGCCGGCGGTTAAAAAACTCTGCGCCCAGGGCCGTCAGCTAATTTTTATTAGCCCTCCACACCTGCCCTATGCGCCGGCGCTACAGCAGGCTGGTATACCCCCTGAAAAAGTACTGATCATTAACCCGCGCACCACCGCTGACCAACTCTGGTCAGCCGAGCAAATTTTGCGCGCCGATGTCGCGGTATTGCTGTTCTGGCCCCAGCAGCCACCCGATCTGTCCCAGCTGCGCAAACTGCAACTGGCAGCCCAATCAACCCAGGGTCTCAGCCTGCTGATGCGCCCTGGCAGTGCTGCTGCTGAGTCATCCCCGGCAGCACTGCGACTACGGCTGGTGCCCACGAGTCGCGGCTGCCAGGTCACCATCATCAAACAGCGGGGTGGTTGGGCCGGACAGATGGTGGAACTCAACCTGGCAGAAACCCTGACAGAACCGGCTATTGCACCGGCAGAGCTACCGGTACACCCACAAATCCTTACGGCGAACAGTTATCGCCCCCGTAGGAGCGACTTCAGTCGCGACCCATATGTTCCGGTTACCTCCGCTGTCGCGACTGAAGTCACTCCTGCCGACCCCAACGTATCGAGCACCGTTCCCAGCAGGCTGCACTAATCCTGTCATGCTCTGGCTCTGTCTCCGTTTTCCGCGACTGCCTCTGGAGCTGTTCAACAGCAGCGCCGACCAACCCACCACGACAGCTCCTGCCGCCGTGGTTGATAACCAGCGTCTGCTGGTCTGCAACCGGGCCGCTATCGATGCCGGTATTGTCCCTGGCATCACCCCGGCCACCGCCCACGCCCTCTGCGGAGAGGTCACGATCATTGAGCGTGCCCCCCAACGAGAAGCTGAAACCCTGCAACGCATTGCCTACAGTTGTTACGGCTTTACTCCGATGATTAACACTCACGCGCCTGACTGGCTTTTGCTGGAAATTGGCAACAGCCTGAAACTTTTCGGTGGTCTAAAAGCCCTGTTGGTGAAGGTAAAGCAGCATTTTGCCGACCAGTCTTTCAGTTATCGGTTTGGCCTGGGCACGACGCCCAAAGCGGCGCAGTTACTGACGCAGCTAGCCTCAACAGATAAACCGAGGCTGATTGGTGCTTTTGAACCCTTCACGGGTCAACTACAACAACCCGCACTATTTGCTGAGTTACTCAACGGCCTGCCACTCACCCAGCTACCGTGTGAAACCAGAATACAGCGGCAATTTCGAGCCAGCGGTTTTACGACCCTGGGGGATTTACTGCCCTTACCCCACGCCGCCCTGGGTCGCCGTTTTAGCAAAGCGTTTTTAACTTACCTGAAACAGGTCACTGGCGAGTTACCCGACCCACAACCGAGCCTCTCCCTGCCGCCAGAATTTGACGAAACCCTGCTGCTAAATGACACCATCAGCTCGGCAGAAAGGCTGATTTTCCCGATGAAACGGATGTTGATCGCCCTCTGCGGCTACCTGCAGGGACGACAACTGCATTGCCAGCAGATCACCTGGCACCTGCGTCCGATCGACGCTCGCCATGAACAAATTGAGTTAGTTTTATCACGCCCACAAAACCGGTTCGACCACTTTCTAACCCTCACCCGGTTACGACTGGAAAACCAACGGTTTGCCGCGCCGATCGATACCCTGCGCCTGCAGGTAACCAGGCTGCACCTGGCACTCCCACAGGAAGAAGACCTGTTCGGCAATCGGCCTGATTCGCCCCTGGGGTCACAACAGGCAACCAGTGATCTGATCGACCGCCTCACCACCCGCCTGGGCAATGCTGCAGTCAACACCCTGGCGCTGGCCGATAGCCACATCCCCGAACAGGCCTGGCAGCCGACTATCGGCAGATCAATAACAGCAGCATCAACGCTCCCTGCTCCACCTCGCCCCCTCTGGCTACTGCCAGAACCAATCGCGACAGATATCCACCCGTCCACCATTCAGCTGCTAACTGGACCGGAACGCATCGAAGGCAACTGGTGGCAGCAGCCGATCTGTCGCGACTATTACCTTGCCCGCCATCGTGACGGCATGCGCTACTGGGTCTATCAGAACCGCCTCACTCAGGCGTGGTTTATCCACGGTATTTTTGGTTGATGGCCTCTTCAGATGAGCGCCTGTTCCGATGATTAAGGCCTTTAATCAATCGGTCTATGCCGAGCTTCACACCCTGAGCAACTTCACTTTCCTGCGCGGGGCGTCACGGCCGGAAGAGCTGGTGGAGCAGGCTGCCAAACTTGGCTATCAGGCGATTGCCATTACCGACGAGTGCTCACTGGCCGGCGTAGTTAAAGCCCACGTGGCGGCCAGATACCATTCCATAAAACTGCTCATCGGCAGCAGTTTCAGGCTACAGGAAGGCATTCACCTGCTGCTGATTGCGCCGGACCGACGTGCTTATGGTGAGCTTTCCAGCCTGATCACCCTGGCCCGACGGCGCAGCCCCAAAGGTGAATATCAGCTAGGGTTGAGCGACCTTAAACTGACCGGCAGTCGCTGCCTGGCGGTGTGGTTACCGGAGCACATCACCGAACAACCCGATGAAAAAATCGATGAAAAAACCCGGCAGGTTGACCAGGGCCAGTCACTAAAAACCCTGTTCCCGGATCGACTCTGGATTGGCTATGGCAACCACCTGGCGGCGGATCAGCAACAACGCTACCTGCACCGCTACACCCTGGCGCGAAGCCTCGACCTGCCCATGGTCGCCTGCGGCGACGTACACATGCATAACCGCCAGCGCAAACCACTGCAGGACACCCTCACCGCCATTCAGCTTAATACCAGCATTCAGCAACTCGGCACCCGCCTGCAAAGCAACAGCGAACGTTACCTGCGGCCACTGCCACGGCTGCAGCAGCTCTACCCGCCCGCCCTACTGGCACAAACCCTGGAGATCAGCCGTCGCTGTAATTTTAGCCTTGACGAGTTGCGCTACGAATACCCCAAAGAGGTGGTTCCCCCCCGACAGAAACCGCACAAATACCTACGCAGCCTCACCCTCAGCGGAGCCAGCCAACGCTGGCCCCAGGGGATACCGGAAAAGGTGCAGAGCCAGATAGAAAAAGAGCTTGGTCTGATCCGCGAGATGGAATACGAGTATTACTTCCTCACTGTTTACGACATCGTCCAGTTTGCCCGGGGCCGGGGCATTCTCTGTCAGGGCCGCGGCTCGGCGGCCAACTCAGTGGTCTGCTACTGCCTGTTTATTACCGAGGTATCACCCACCAAAGTTTCGTTACTGTTTGAGCGGTTTATCTCCAAAGAGCGTAATGAACCGCCGGACATCGATGTTGATTTTGAACACGAACGCCGCGAAGAGGTGATCCAGTACCTTTACAAAAAATATAGCCGCGAACGGGCTGCCCTGGCCGCCACCGTCATCACCTACCGCACCCGTAGCGCGGTGCGCGACGTTGGCAAGGCCCTGGGGCTGTCGCCATTACTGGTGGATCAACTGGCCAAATCGCTTGCCTGGTGGGATCGTCAGAATGATTTAAACAAACGCTTTGCCGAATTCAAACTCCCCAACCACGAACAGCTGGCCGCCCAGTTCATGCAGCTGGTGCAGCAAATAAAAGGCTTTCCCCGCCACCTCTCCCAGCACGTGGGCGGATTTATTATTACCGAAGGCCCCATTAGCCAGCTGGTGCCGGTAGAAAACGCCAGCATGGCCGACCGCACCGTAATCCAGTGGGATAAAGAGGATATTGAGGCGCTGGGCCTGCTAAAAGTAGACGTGCTGGCGCTTGGCATGCTCAGTGCCATCCGCAAGTCCCTGCAAATGATCCGTCAGTACCAGCCGGAAATCGATTGCCTGCAGGCGATCCCCGCAGAAGACCCTGCCACCTACGACATGCTCTGCAAGGGCGATAGCGTGGGTGTGTTTCAGGTCGAATCGCGGGCGCAAATATCCATGCTGCCAAGACTGCGACCGCGCTGTTATTACGACCTGGTGATCGAGGTCGCCATCGTCCGGCCCGGGCCGATTCAGGGCAAGATGGTGCACCCCTACTTAAAGCGCCGCGACAACCCCGCCACCGTCACCTACCCCAGTCCTGCCATTAAAGAGGTGCTCAAAAGCACCCTCGGCATTCCCATTTTTCAGGAACAGGTAATCAAACTGGCCATGGTCGCCGCCGGTTTTAGCGGTGGCGAGGCCGACCAGCTGCGCCGCGCCATGGCCAGCTGGGGCAAAAATGGCACCCTGATGAAATTCCAGACCAAGCTGGTCAACGGCATGCGCGAGCGCGGTTACAGCGAGGAGTTCGCCCTGCGCCTGTTCGAGCAAATCAAGGGATTTGGCAGTTATGGCTTCCCCGAGTCTCATTCCGCCAGCTTTGCGCTCCTCGTCTATATCTCCGCCTGGCTTAAATGCCACCATCCAGCGGCGTTTTATTGCGGCCTGCTTAACAGTCAGCCCATGGGGTTTTACACCCCCTCACAGCTAATTCAGGACGCCCGCCGCCACGGCATCACCGTATTACCGGTCGACATTAACCAGAGCCATTGGGACCACCGGCTGATAATGGAGGGAGTAACGGCCATTACCCGCGATCATCAGCCACCGTTAAGGCTCGGCCTGCGAATTGTTAAAAGCCTGGGAGAAGAAGCAGTCAGCCGAATCGTCAACGCACGATCGCAGCAACCGTTTAAGAGCCCGACAGACCTGGCCCGTCGCGCCCAGCTCAACAAAGCCGAACTTGCCGCCCTGGCCGATGCCAATGCCCTGCAACATTTCAGCCCCCACCGCCACCAGGCCCACTGGCAGGTAATGGCCATCGAACCACCCCGGCCCCTGCTCCAGGAGGTCGACCACGACGAACCGGAAACCATCACCCTGCCCGCCCCATCGGTAATGGAAGAGCTGTCTCTTATACACATCTCCGAG
>CAJXVN010000026.1 GCA_913060775.1 uncultured Gammaproteobacteria bacterium
GAGATGTAGAGAGGTCTCGTGGGCTCGGAGATGTGTATAAGAGACAGGCTCGACACCTGCTGGATGAACATCCGCCAGACTCCCCGATATTGCGTCGAGAGATTGAGATGGAACAGTTCTATGCCAGCCAAAATCTATTCGATTGCAGCGGTCTGGCTGACGCCGAAGCCCGAGCGGCGATTGTTCAAAGTGACAAAACCCAAAGCTTTGTCTCTATTTGGACCAGTTGTGTCGTCGCCAATGCCGAACGCATGCGCGGCTCTTTTTCAGCCGCGGAAGCGCTCTGCAAAGACGCCATTGACATCGCCAACCGCCATGAAAACACCCAGCAAAGAGATTCACTTGCGGCAATGCCGCGGGCGCTTTGGGCAAGCATGCTGCTGGAACAAAATCAATTATCAACGGCACAGTCACTGTTACAGCTTGCACGACCCTATTTTGATGACATGGGCCTGCTAGATGCCGCTGCTCAAGGCTATTTGTGCCTGACCCGTTTACACGCTTCCCGTCAGCAATTTACCGAAGTCGATGCACTTCTTCAGCAGGCGGCGAGCCTGGCGGGTCGGCGTAACTACCCCCGTTTACGTAATCAGGTCACCGCAGCACGTATCCGCATTAGCCTGATTCGTGGTCGGCAGGAAGAAGCCGTCAGACTCGCCCGCGGCGACCAGCTAACCGGGCCGCTTGCAAGCCAGCTGCCAACCGCAACGCCCACTACCGGAGATTTGGTACGCGCTCAAATATGGGCGCGGCTAGCGACAACCCATGGAAATGCGGCCAATGCTAAAAAGCTACTGCGGGTATGGTTAAAGCTGGTCAAAAACGCGACCTTCGACCTGTTCGCGGTTCAATTATTAGCCCAGCTGAGCACGACTTTAGTCGTTTTAGGTGAACAACGCGCTGCCTTGAGACATATTCGCAACGCACTGGAACTGGCCATGCCATGCGGCCTGATTAGAATCTTTATCGATGAAGGGGAGCCCTGTCGGCAACTACTACAAACCATCAGCGATTTTGGCCGGGAGCAAACCGACGCCGTCGCTGCCTACGCCAATTTTCTACTGGGCATATTTGAACAGGAATTGCCCATGCATCCGTCGTTGCGCCTGCCCGACGAGGAGTCTACGGCGGGGATGGTCGAACCACTAACCGCCAGACAGGTGGAAATACTTCGGCTGGTTAGTTCGGGGCTTTCGAATAAGGAAATCTCTGGCGATCTGGGCCTCTCAGAGGGCAGCGTTAAATGGCATCTTCATAACGCCTATGGTCGGCTGGGCGTGCGCCGACGCTCTCATGCGGTCCGGCGGGCGCTGCAACTCGGGTTTCTCAACGCCCCCTAACTTTTTGATTGTCACCGGCCTGAAAATATTTTTCACCGCTGACCATTAGGATAGTTGTTCTGTCACTCCCAGGGCCCGATAGTACCTTCAGGCAAATTCGGGCGGGCCCGCTTTCTAACAGCGGCACCGAATAAACCTTTGCTTCCTGGGAGAGGGCAATGGATCAACTGGTAAAAACTCGTTACGCAGACCTGTACCCGGAGATGGGCACCAACCCAATTCCTTTATCGATCAACAAATCCCCCGACCAGTATGAGAAAGAGCGTCGGCTAGTTTTTGAACCCGAATGGCACTTGATCGGCCGCATTGAGCAAGTGGCAGAAGCAGGGGATTATTTTGTTCAGGATGTGCCAACATTTGGCGTATCCCTGCTCATTGTCAAAGGCAAGGACCACAAAATCCGTGCGCTTCACAATATGTGTCGTCATCGCGGCAACAAGGTGGTCTCAACCGGTGTCAGTAGCGGCCACGCCCACGGATTTTCCTGCTCTTTCCACGGCTGGACCTATGACCTATCCGGCCAGTTAGCGGTTACTCCCGACGAAGATCAGTTTTTTTCCTTTGATCGCGCTGATCATGGGCTGGCGGAGGTTCATTGCGATATCTGGGAAGGTTTTATTTTTATCAATCTGAGTAAAACCACCCCTGCGCCTTTGCTTGATTCGGTCGCCGAATTTGCCGACCAGTTTCAAGGTTATTTTAAAGACCTGGATTTATTTGCCCATTTTTCAGCCGACGTTGACTGCAACTGGAAAGTGATTCTCGATGCCTTTGCCGAGGGTTACCACGTTCCCTTTATTCACGGGAAAACGCTTCCCGAGGCAATCACCGGCGGCAACAACCCGCTTTGCCACATGCAGAATATCCGTTTATTCAAGCGTAACCGGTCTTTGTCTGCGATGGGCAATCCAGACTATCAACCTACTCCGCTGGAGGCACTGGTCGGTGCAAAAGTCGGCACACCCATCTTTCCTGCACTCAAAGCGGACCTGGATGAACTTCCGCCGGGAGTCAATCCGGAGAAAAACCCCGAGTGGGGATTCGATATCAATATTATTTTCCCGCTCTCCTATTTCGCCGTCTGGGCCAATGGCATGGTCCTGGTTTACAACTTCTGGCCGACCGGCGTGGGACAGACCCGCTTTGAGGTAAAGCTCTACTGGGCAAAGCCAGCAAACGCTGCCGAACGAATTAACCAGGAAATTACCCGCGTAATGACCGTCAGCGTTGTCCGCGAGGACATGTCATCTCTTGAAACCACTCAGGAGGTCTACCAATCGGATGCCTTTGACCACATTCATCTATCAGATCAGGAAATTGCAGTGCGCCACAACTACGAATTAATAAGTGCCATTACCGGTTGGCCGCTTACACCCAACAAGAACTAAGGAGTTGTCTCGAAATGGAATCCAGCAATTCACTACCCCCAGGCTTTGCCGAACTCGAGCCCTTCGTCGACCAATGGGCGATCTCTACCGAGGTGGAACGCAACCGGGTTCGCCGCAACAGCTCCATGGAAGAGATCCGCGGCCTCTACAAAGCGGTCGAACCTCGGCTTAGTGACATTATCGAATACCTGAATGAATTCCCGCTGGATGATATGCCAGATGACGCCAGACAACTGCTGCGCCTGGCGATGTCTACCATGGAAATCACCCCCGCCGTTGAACTCTACCGGCAGCCCGATGTAGTTCACGCCTTCGATGCCGAACGGGTGGAAATTCTGGTGGATGACCCGGTTTAGCTCAGCAACCGATAACCCCTACCTTTTACAGCCAGCGCGCCGATTGGCGCGGCACTATCAGGATCAGAAAAATGGACCCCAGACCTACTAACCTTACTCACAAGTACGGCATGTCGACAGAACCCATGCCCCTGGAACCGAATATCTCAGCGAACTATTTCGAGCAGGAACGCGAGAAAGTCTTCACGCACTCATGGATGAATATCGGTCGCACCTATGACATCCCCAACCCCGGTGATTACCTGGTAAAGACTATTGACGTGTTGCGCACCTCAGTGCTGATAGTGCGGGGCCGTGACCATAAAATTCGCGCTTTCCACAACATGTGTCGTCATCGCGGCAACAAGCTCACTGCGCCTGGGATTGAAATGGGTTCAGCGAAAGGCTTTTCCTGCGCGTTCCATGGCTGGACATACGATCCCGAAGGGAACCTGGTGGTGGTGCCCGACGAAGCCGAATTTTTTGATTTTGACAAATGCGATAACGGACTTGCTCCAATAGAGTGCGACACCTGGGAAGGGTTTATTTTTATTGCCAAAGCCCCGAAAGAATCCCTGCAATCATGGCTGGGTGAATTTTATGATCGGTTCGAGGGTTACTTCGACACGCCCGACTATGTCCGCGTTAGCTACTATCGCGCGGAAGTAAACGCTAACTGGAAAGTGGTGCTTGATGCTTTTGTTGAGGCATACCATGCGCCGTTTTTACATGGTGGGGCATACCCGGATCAGCTTTCCTGGGAGGACAACCGTTTCGCCCATTTGCTGGGGGCCGAAATGTTTGAACGCCATCGGGTGCTATCGATCGAAGGAAACCCCGACCATGACCCCTCGCCCATCGAAAAACACTTGCTGAAATATAGCGATCAGGTGTTCACCCTGCTGGCCAATCCCGAAAAAAGCAAAGGTTTGCCAAAGGGCATTAACCCCACACGCGATGACAAATGGGCGTTTGATATTAACGTCATCTTCCCTAATTTTTATATTGCTTCAATGAGTGTCATGCCTCTGGTGACCTACCATTTCTGGCCGGTGGCGGTCGACCGCACCGTATGGCAAACCGAGCACTATATGTTTGCCGCCAAAAACGCGGGTGAGCTGCTCGCACAGCAGTACTCCAAAGTCTTCGCCAGGGATGTACAGCGCGAAGATTTGATCACACTCGAAAACACCCAGTCAGTTCTCGCCTCGGGCGCGTTTACCACCATGCCCCTGTCTGATCAGGAAGTCGCGGTTCGTCACGGCTACAAGGTGGTCGAAGAAATGCTCCGCTAATTGAGCCCAAGAGGCCAATAATCCAATCTAAACAACATTACAGGCAGCCAACATGACTCATCAATTACCCGCAGGCTATGAGGATATACAACCCTACGCTGACACCTGGGCCCTGGCCACCTTTTCGCAACGCCAGTCCCAGCGCCTGGCCAGCTCGATGGAGGACATCACCGCGTTTTACCAGGCGATGATGCCGAGGTTTGATGAGGTGCTCACCCATCTCAACCGGTTCGATCTCAACGAGTTACCCGCAGCCGAGCAGACATTGATGCACATGAGCCTGTCACTGGCTCAAATTGGGCCCTGTGTTGCGCTCTGGCGGGCACCGGACCAGGAAAATGCCTTCGACGCTGAACGCATGGAAGCAATTCTGGACGACTAACACCCCATTGAGCCCCTGTTTTTGAATTTTGGAGTACCCTTCAGATGCCCATCAAGCTTTATCACATATCTGCGACAGAAGACCCTTATGGAGGTTCCAGAAACGCTGCAAAAGCAGCGATAGCACTGCGCGAAGCAAATGTTAAGTTTGAAGAGATTCAGATGAATCGGGAAACTGATTTAAGGCCGCTGGATTCAACCTATCGAAAAAATATAAACCCCAACGGCGTAACCCCCACCCTGGATGACGATGGTTTCCTCATCTGGGAGTCTGCCGCAGTTTTATCCTACATTGCAGAGAAATGGGCACCCGGCCAGCTACTGTCCAAAAATCTTGAGTCAAGCGCTGTGTCGAGGCAGTGGCTAGCCTGGGAAGGCGCCACTTTTCAACCCGGATTAATGGGCGTATTTGTGCTAACCATGGGCGGTGATACCTCATCGACCACCTATCAGGACGCCTGCGGAGTCTACAACCGTAACCTGCAGGTCCTTGAGCAGCAGCTAACCGACCGGGATTACCTGGCCGGTGAATTTTCTATCGCAGACATAGCGTTGGGCTGCGCCGTCCCCATTGGTTTCCATTTAAACATTGACCTGAAACCTTATCCGAACATATGCGCCTGGTTAAAGCGTTTACACGAACGACCTTCTTTTGCCGCAGAAGCATGTGCCGCTGCGGATATCGGAGCCGGCCCCGCAAATGGCTTGATATAGCGGTTAACCACAGCAGCAACAAGGAAAGGCACTAAAAATGAATAGCCCGACTGACCTGGTGGTGGATGCACATGGCCATATTATGGAACCCACGAACCTTTGGGTTGACTATGTAGATCCGAAATTTCGTGACCGCGCACTTGAGTTCGCCCTATCGGTTGAGGGAATAGACCATATGGTGCTCGACGGTGAACCTTCCCCCTACTCCTATGGTGTGGCTGCGTTTGTCGGCGGAACAGGTATCGAATACGAAAAACTTGCTGAACCAGGCGCCATTCATTATGAAGATGGGCCAGCACCCGCGTTCGATCCATCCGCCCGACTTGAATATCTGGATAAAGAAGGGATTGATCTGTCCCTGATTTACCCAAGCACCGGACTAATCTGGGGGTCGGAACTTAAGGATATTGAGTTAAACGACGCCTACACCCGTGCCTACAACAACTGGGCCTTTGATTTCTGCGCAGAAGATCCCCAACGCATGTTTGCCATCGCCTTCCTGCCAGTGCTTGACATTGATATAGCGATTGCAGAAGTGCGGCGTACCGCCAAACTTGGCGCTAAAGGATTCGTTCTGTTTGCAACGCCACTGACTGCCTTTGGATTTTGGAGCAAGGAATACGACCCGCTCTGGGCAGAAATAGAAGCCACGGGATTACCGCTGATTTTTCATCCTGCACTTAACGAAGAGTTTTTCGGTCATCAGTTTGCCAACGAGGCTGATGGCATCACCGACGACCGTTATTTACTCTATCTCGAAAGCTGTTCAGTCGTCCTCGATTTACAGGCTGCTTTAGCCCAGCTATTTCAGGGCGGTGTGTTTGATCGATTTCCCAAACTAAATATCGTCATGCTTGAGATCGGCGCTGGCTGGGTTTGGCACTACATCGAACGCGCCGACGTTAAATATCAACGTGTTGGTTCAGCGAGCCCACTGAAACATCTACCTTCCGACTATTTTAGACGGCAGATCGTCGTTGGTATTGAGCCTCACGAAACCATGATCCCCGAATTGATATCGGTTTATGGAGCACAAAGTTTTATCTGGGGCACCGATTACCCACATTGGGATTGTGTCCCTGACACCTTGCCACTAATCAAAAAACAACTGGATCAGCTGACTAAATCCGACCGCGCCGCTGTTCTGGGAGCCAACGCAAAGCAGTTATTCCGTCTATAGGCTCCAGATAAATTAGAGATCTACTTTGATTTACTTAGAAAGAGAGTTTCAAAAAAGGGGAGAGAATAATGAGGTCATTCCAGAAAAAAAATAGTTTGCTATGCGGAATAGGGGTTTTCCTTACCACATTTAACACCAACCTGTTTGCCGCACCTGAATATGAGTTTCTCGGATATGTCCGCCAGCATGTAGCGGTAAAGCTCCAGGACTCTCCGGAAATAAGCGCCGCAACCGGTAAAAAAATTAACGGTAAAGGCAAACTGTCTATGTCACGAACCACCGTGCGCCTCGAAGGTCACGCAACTTTTGACGATGTTAAGTTTGTCGGCATATTCCGCTCGGACCGCGAGAGGCGAACCTCCTATTTAAAAGACCTGGAGAAATCGGCGGTTGCCAGCAGCTTTACGCCTTCTCCCCCTGCTCCTGCAGCTATTCCAGCAGGGCTCGGCGACGCATTTCTCGACGAATACGACAACGATGAACTTCGTGAAGCCTACGTATCTTTTGACCTGGGTGACCGCTACACCTTCAGACTCGGTAAACAGCAGATAGTCTGGGGCGAAACGGATGTCCTCAGAATAACCGATGTCGTTATGGGTTATGACACCCGCTGGCGGTCAATTCTCGAAAGCGAAAACGAAGAACTGCGCAAGCCGCTGATCATGGCCAATGTCACCATTGGACTACCGGAGCTGAACGGTTCATTACAGCTGGTGTTTCGCCCCGGCTGGGATGACGACGAGGCGCCTATTAATAACGTTGATCTGGAGGGTGGCCGTTGGGCAGGACAGCCCGGTAAGGGTACCGACGCGCTATTCCGCGCACCGTATAACTTCGACCATTCCAGCGGCGACACTAAAGATGCCAACTACGGATTGCGCTTTAGCGGCGAATACAACCAGATTGGCTATTCGCTGATGTACTACCGAGGGCTAACCCTTGACCCGGTAGTTAACTCGGCATTTAACCCGTTTGGAGACGCGCCAACTGCGCCTGGCGGTGCGGAAGTAATTTTCCCGATGACGGAGACCTACGGCTTTACTTTTAACGCCTATGCAACTCCGATCGACACGGTGTTCCGCGGCGAATTTGCCTACTCGCCGAACACCCCCTACAACATCCGTGGGTTTGCAACCACCTTTCCGGTTGGACCCTTCGGCCCGCCCTCTATAGCTGCCCTTACTGGCACATCAGGCCTCGGCGGCATAAAGGAAAAATCAACCCTGAAAAGCATGATCGGTATTGATAAAAACCTGAGCTTGCAGGGGCTGCTTGGCACTGGTCGCGACTCCTTATGGACGTCACAGATTTTTGACCAGTGGATCACCAACTGGGACGAAGATGACGATCTCGCTGATCTATTCGGCTACGGCGCGCCGAAAAAAGAGCACTGGACAGTATTAACCACTGTGCTGGCCATGAACTACGACTACGACACTATCAATCCCAGCCTCACGCTGGTTTATGACCTGAGCAACAAGGACGTTATTTTCGTTCCCGGCGTGGATTTTGTCCTCGGCGATAGCTGGCGGCTAAAAATAGATGCCAACATCATGCTGTCGGCGTCATCAAAGGAGCCGGGGGATAGCCCCCTGGAAACAGACACCAACCTTTTCGGTACTTTCGCCAATAACAGCCAGCTAAATTTTCGACTGTCCTATTACTTCTAGCACGACAGTTGTTGAAAACGTTACGTACACATAATGATCCGGAGAGGACCATGTTTAAAATAAATTTGAAAGTTTCCCGCCTTTGTCGACTAATCCTTGGCATTGCCCTGTCTGCATCTTTGAATTTGAGTGCCGTAGAACTCGAGGAAGGTTTCGTCATTAACGGGGCAAATTATGAGTCTGTAAAGAACCAGACCTTTGAAGGTCACGTCATTGACTCGATGTTTTCGGACGCCTACAAAATCCTGATCAAAGATTACGGCATGACTGTCCGATTGGGCCACAGTGATCCCTGGACCCGGCCGGAGCAGTTAATAGCAATTAGTGAAAAATATGCACCGAATGTGAAATTTATTAATGAAACCAATAAGATTGAAAATTTCGTTGCAGGGGTTCCTTTTCCCAGTCTTGATATAGAGAACGATCCGAAAGCAGGCTGGAAATTAGCCTACAACATTGTCTATTCAGGGTTTTTAGGTGATGTTTTAAGCTGGCCGACGCTTGATTTTGTGATGGTCAGCCAGGAGGGTTATGAGCGTTCAATTACCTACTCGTTTTCTCTCTATCAGATGCTTGGCCGGCGCTCATCTGGCGACAACCATATCGAAGGTAACGGCGAAATTCGCTCACTCACCAAACTAATTGCAACCTCGCCTGCGGATGTTCGTGGCGTCGGGTCATTTGCAACCCGGTATGCCGACGGCCGTTTGGATGATGTTTATGTTTATATACGTGCGGTTCGCCGGTTCCGGCGCGTCTCGGGGGGATCCTGGTACGACCCGGTACAGGGTTCCGATTTTCTGTTAGACCAGACCTCAAACGCATTTAATGCCGACCCTATCTGGTATAAGGATTTTCGTCTGCTGGAAAAGCGGATCATGCTCTCCCCTGAGACTACTACCGCATATTATGCTAGTGGCGAATCATCGGGTTCGCCCCAGGAAAAATATCCCAAGCTAGACCTGGACACCCCACCGTACTGGAACTACACAGACGAAAATGAATACTGGCGGCCACGTGAAATTTACGTACTTGAAGCGATCCCGCCGAAAGGCCACCCCAACAGCCGTCGCATTGTCTATGTCGATGCTGATCCCTACATGCCGCTACCATTTGCTGTCGATAATTACGACCGGGCGGGCAACCTCTGGACAGTCTATAGCAACACAGCGCAACGGGTTACGACAGCTGACGGGCACCCGACTGTCAACCCGGTAATTGCTCGGATGGTCGACCTGAAGAGTTTACGTGCGACCCTGTTACCGTCTGGACCGGGTCGAGTCGTCAATCCGCCTGGTGTAACTGCTCAGGACTTTAATCTGGAATCAGTAAGAAAACTTATTGAGTAGTTGAATCAGCCAACGCCCTGTTCCTTGAGAGGTCAACCAGAACTCTTGTGCAAACCCACAGGAAAAAGGTTGACCTCATTGGAGCAGGGCGTTTCCACTCTAAAGGCGCAACGCTTCTCCCCTATGCGCCGCTACTACTGGTCACCGACTACCCACGGAGAATCCAGGGTTAGGTAACGATCTGAGCCCTGTTAATAATGAGGGATAGCCAGCCACAGCCATGGCTAAATTATCGCCCGGCCATTAAAGAAATGCCTGCAGGTCGCTCCGATCCAGGCCCGCCAGAAGTAATCGCTTCGATTCTCCTGGCGGTCATCTGGGCGTCGTAAGCCATCGACAATTAGGCAGCACAGCGCCTCTTAATGGCATTAACCTCTTCGCTGCTAACCCGAGACGGGATTGGCAGAAGTTTTTGCCCTGGCCAACATAATTAGCGCTGAGCTTCACCAAAACGAGTTGCTATGAAACCACTCCTACTATTCCATAGCGCTCAACAAGGTTTCGTCGGGCCAGGCCAGGGTGGCGTATGTTAGTCAATGTTTACGAGCTTTCAGGCGGTCAACAGCGCGCTACTCCTGACAGCCTGCCCTGGTTGAACCCTCGAGGTCAACACACTTACTCGGAAACTCGTCCGGTCAACTGCAGACCATCTCCCGGGTCGATCTCAACCAGCGCCTGAGGGGCTACCCCAGTCGCCGAATAGGCCGTCCAGAGATTGCCAGTGGATCGATCAAAAGTGATCTGCCTTAAAAATGCCCCCTGCTGGGGCAGCGGGTAGCGGGTAAACGCATAAGTCTCGGGATCCATTCGGTAAATAACATCCGCATTGGTAGTGCCAACCCACAGGCATTTCCGCCAGCTGTCCCAGCTAACGTTATAGGTGGCGGCCCAACGATCGGGGAGCTTTACCCTGGCAACTTCTTTTTTTAGTCGAGTGTCGTAAATAAACACCTCACTCGACCCCATTAACGGCACATAGAGGCGGTCGTTCTCATCGATTGCCAGCCGTCTCGGTCCCTCTCCCATTTCAAATTCAAGATGTTCTTCAAACTCCAGGGTCTCAACATTAAATGCGCCCACACCGCCGCCTAGCTGGGCATACCAGATGCGGGTCTTACTGGAGTCCATTACCAGGCCATAAATCGCGGTGTGAATTGCGGTTTTGCCCTCGGGTTGCGGCGCCTCGAACTGCAGCGTTTCACGGGTCTCCGGATTAATGCCGCCTACCTTATTCATGCCAATCAATGTAGCCCAGACTCGACCTTTGCGATCGTAGGCAACCTGATAGTTAGAGTCCATGGCCAGATCATGGATCAACGCGCCAGCACCGAAATCCTGAAACAGGGTCCATTCCTCAGTCTCAGGATCAACCCGCATTAACAGGTCATTTTCTATCGAGGTAACCCAGATATTGCCGCGGTTGTCATCAACAATCGTATGGGGGCCACTGGCCTTCTCATAGGGTACCTTGAGGTATTTCACCGCCTGGGTTTCAGGATCAAGACGTATCAGCTGATTATGTATCAGGTCTGCTCCCCAGGCGTATGGCGAGCGTTGCGACAAAGCCACCTCTCGGGTAAAGCCGTCCAGCGGCATCTGATATTCGCGAATCACCGTTTCTGGTGTCACCCCTAAAGGGGCACCCGGATGATATTCATTGAGCCTGGAATAATCAGTCGGCAGATGACGGGCCAGTGAGCGGGCGATAATTTTTTCATCTTCCAGATCGTAACCGGAGTAATCCGGGTTGGTTTTGATTTCCATGGGAAACTCGGGCCAGGCGCTGTTTTCCGGCCCCAGGTCATAGGTTTTAATGCGCATATACTGGATCATGGCCCGCCAGGCTTCTTCACGCTCAGGCTGTGAACTGGCGGCAGTCAATTCAGCAAAGCGCTGCATTTTAGGGTCTGGCAACTGGTGGCAGCCAGCACAGATCCACAACGCGTGGCGGCTATCTGCATCATCTGTAAACCCCTGCATCCATGCCGATGCCGGTACCTGCGTCGCAATATTGTCAGTGGATTTCAGGCTCAGGTTAGCGACCAACGCTTGAGCACCGCCACTGCCTGCGGCAGGGGGTATGAACTGTCTTAACAACGCCGGTTTGGCGGTGGTGTAGCCAAGCATTTTCGCCGATAACTGCAACGCATCGGGATCAAACCCGCCGGGTTCAGTGATATGGTAGCGGCCATCGGCATCACTAAAAACACTGGTACTGCGTGCGCCTACCACCACATTGGTGGGCGACAGGGTCACCATAACGCCAGCAAGCGGCTGGTCATTGGTGTCGGTAATTACACCGCTTATCTCCGCACTTTGCGCCGAGAAAGTAGAGCCAGCAAGCACCAATAACGCCAGAGATTTAATTAATAGACTCATCGCCATGTTCCTCACGATTTGTAAATTTAGTGTTGCCGCCATCTTGCCAGGCACAATTGGTCACATAGGTTATTCGGCGGGTTGCCACTGGTTCATTTCCGGCGCGCCATCGAGCAACTCCATCAGTCGGCCATGGAAAGGCTCAAGCGCGGGATTCTGGCGATGGACATCCAGGGCCGCCTGATCCTGATAAACCTCATACATAAAAACCGTGTCAGGCTGTTCAATGCTGCGATAGGGGTCATAGGACAACACCCCGGGTTCCTTCCTGCCCTCAACTACCATTTCCTCAAGCAACTCGGCCAGCTCCGCACCCTTGCCGGATTTAGCGTTTATTTTTACAGTGAGCAGTAACATGGTGACTCCTTAACTATTAGTAGGTGGCGAGCTGACTCAACGATTCGACACGGGTCGATGACGCCATCATTCCCCGATCAACCGGATCGGTCATGCCAGTAATCGCCCAAACCGTGCCGCATAAGAACCCCCATCAACGGGCAGACAATAGCCGTTAATGTAGGAACCATAATCTGAAGCTAAAAATAGAAAGCCTTCAGCGACATCCTCAGGCTGACCCGGGCCCATCGGCATCCCGGCAGCACCCTGAGCCAGAAACCCGTCAAGTGGAATACCGACATCCTCGAGGCCGGCAATAGAACCTTCGGTTAATGTAAAGCCCGGCTGTACACCGCACACACGAATGCCATCCTGGGCGAACTGACCGGCGCTCACTCGAATGAGCATTTCCTGCGCGCCCTTGGCTGCGCCATAGGCAGGAAAAACCGCCGGGTGGGTAAAGGCACCGTAATCGCCGAATATTGAGGCGGTCGCCACCAAAATGACACCGCCGTGTTGCGCGCGCATCACGGGCACTGCGGCCTGGATACCGAACAACGTACCCTTGGCCAACACGCCGTGTTCGAAATCCCACTGGGCTTCAGGTAAATTCTCCAGCTCCATTGATATATTGCCAAAGGGGGTTGTAACCAACACATCAACTCCACCCATAAGCTCAACGGCGCGAGCCATAATTGCGTCAACTTCAGCCTTAACGCTGATATCCACTACCCCTGACCAGGCTGTGCCATCGGCAGCGTTGATCTGCTCGACGGTGGCCAACGCCCGGGCTTCGTTAAGGTCAGCACAAACCACCTGGGCTCCCTGCTGTGCAAACAAAATCGCAGTCGCCTGGCCAATCCCCGAGCCTGCTCCAATAACCAGCGTACGTTTTCCATCCAGAATCATACTCAACCCACCTTAAGCGTAAAGAAACCCACCATCGACGACCACCGATGCACCATTAATCATCCGCGCATGACCCGAACACAGAAAAGCCGCTGCATTGGCGACTTCCTCAGCGGTGCCAGCACGACGCATCGGCACACGCGGGATGGTTTGATCAAACAGGTTGTCGCTACCTGCGCCGCCGGCTGCCTGTCCCGCCTGCTCAACCACGGCCCGCAACGCCGGGGTATCGATCAGACCCATTACTACCGTATTGGCTCTTATTCCGGCAGAAACCCCAGACAGGGCAACCGCTTTGGTGATCGGTCCTAATGCGGCCTTGCTGGCTCCAAACAGACCCATTTCAGGACTAGTTGCCATCGCCCATACTGACGATACGGAGCAAACCACTCCGGGGCTACGCAGCCGCTTCAATGCCAACTGGCCAACCAGCATCGCAACCTCGCCATTGCGCTGATTGAGTTCATGCCAGCGATCACTAGTCCAGGACTCAGGGGCCAGGGGTTCCCAGGTAGAAATGGCGTTAACCACCACGTCAATATCACCTAGCTGGGAAGTTGCCTGATCAAATGCTGCCACTACGTCAGTTCCGCTGACCTGCACGCTAACCACGCTGGCACCCTCTGCCTTAAATTGCGCAGTCACTGCCGCGCCGATGCCGTCATCACCGTCTAAAACCAGCACTTGTTTATCTCTTAACAAACTGTTTGAACTCATACTCCCACCTTTTCTCCAATATGAAATCGTTCCGCCTCAAAGGCCCCGGGCGGCATGTCGGAACATTGAAAACGCTCCACTGCCACCGCCGCCTCGACAAAAGAAAGTGCTAACCACAAGAGCCTTCGATCCGCATCATCGTATGTGTCGAAAGTTTTTTGATTTAAGTCATCGAGTAACGCGGGCATTCGCGGCAGTAGCGTGCTGTAAAGAAGTTCGAGCTCTGCGTATCTGGCCATCTGGTGGCGCTGCGCGCGCTGGGGCTCGGTCGGCAGAGACCACTCAGCAGCTAGAGGCTCTAAATCAACATAGGCTGATGGCAACCTCTGGATCATGGCCGCCCCTGCATATAGCTCTCAAGCACTTCGAGGCTATGCAACAGAGGCATTTCCTGGGCCGACAGATGGAGCTCAGTAAGTGCGCCACTGCGCAACATTTCGTGAGTTGCCTCCACCGTAGACAAATCCTCACGCTGCACAAACCGACCAAACACCTTGGTGTATTCCTGAGCCACCATATCGCCGGCGTTTTTCGGCGGGTTCATGTAGATGCGAAATTCCCACCGCGTCCGGTCAACCGCCAGTGGCCACAGATGGTAGGTACCGTACCAGGTACCAGAAGGGTCAAGATGAAAATTCGGAAACAGGACATTAATATCAAATATCCAGGCAGACTCTCGCCGAGGATTCACACCCGGGGCCTGCGAATCACTCGGTGCCGCCGGCGCCGGGTAGATCGGCGACGCCGAGTAGTCAAAAGCAATTTGTTCAATCGGCGTCGGCTGGTGGTGCAGGTTGCCATGCACACTTAAACCATGGTGGTCACCGTGCAGCCGCATTGACGCCAGGTGACAATGGGGGTTATCCGGCCCGGCCACCGCATCGGCCACCGTTTGTCGGTGCAAAATTGGCGCGTGATACGCCTCCTGCAGGGCATCACCGACCAGCTTCCAGTTGGCGTTCACCTCGGCATGATAAAAGGCGGTTAGCTGCATATCAGCAAACGGAAACCCATCGAAGGCGCCATTCATTTCACCGAGAAATTGCGCCAGCGATGTTTGCGGTTCGGGATCAGCATTTACAAAAACAAAGCCATTCCAGATATGACAGGCCAGGGATTTAAGAGCAATTTTCTCTGGGTCAAGATGTGGAAATTGATCTTCATCCGGCAACTCTCGCAGCTGCCCTTTGGTGTCGTAAACCCAGCCGTGAAAGTTACACATAAAGCCGCGAGCATTGCCGCACCGGTCTCGAGCAAGGCGATTACCACGGTGCAAACAGACGTTATGAAATGCTCTAATTTGCTGGTCGTCCCCGCGCACCAGTAATACCTGGGTTTCGAGCACCTCGAGGTCTTTGACCAGATAATCGCCCGGAGCAGGTAGTTCTTCCTCGCGAGCCAGGTTCAGCCAGCAGCGACCAAACACCCGCTTTCGTTCAGCTTCGTAATAATCCGCATCAATATAGGGGCGCACTGGCACCGTACCGGAACGCAGCGGCGCTCCGGTGGCAAAATCAACGTTCCCCATTAGCTAAAAAAAACCGAGCCCGTGTCTAACTTCATGCGGGGCTGCCTGTCGGCGCAAAACCGAGGCGCTCCGGTGGGAAATTTGCACAGTGCACATCCTGGGCACCCCACATTTCGAAAATGCGTGAACACTCCATAAACGATAACCCCAGAGTAGCCAGTTGCTGATCTGCCTCTGGCAAAGCCTCCAGCTGCGCGGGAAACTGCTCGAGATGGGCCAGCATCTCCTCGATCCGTGGCGACAGGGTGTTGTAAAACTCGCTTATTTCATCCATGGAACTGTGCACCCGCATCTGCATCCGTTCCTGTTCGGTAGCAAGGGACCATTTGCCCACAAAACGCTGCAAGTCTTCAAAACCTTCGGGCAAGTTAACTATGCTCATTTCACCAACTCCCCACGGAATCCTTCGTTCATTACTTTTCTCAATGCAGCATAACCATGGCGCACGGCGAGCTCCTGGTCAGACAGCTGGATGTACTGAATCGCGTCAGGTGACAACGCGCTCTGTTGTGGCTCAACGTGGTCAAAATCTTCTCGCATTACGTCACGCGTCATAGCAATGATCGCCTCCCGGCAAATGCGTTCGGCCATGTTGTTTACCGGTTTCATATAGATACGAATATCGAAAAAGGTTTTATCTACCGCTTCCGGCCACATGACAATGGTGACGTAAATCCCCCGACCCGTAAGCACTACGTTGTTAGGGAACATGCCCAGCACATCAAAACTCCAGGCGGGCACGTTTCCCGGATTGACACCGACGGGCAGGTCGGCAGGCTTTTCGCCTGGCTCCGGAAATGTAAATGAGCTGACCACGCCATACTTGATCATTAACTGTTCAACCGGTGACTGCGGCCGAAACGGATTGCCCGGCACCGTCACCAGTCGATGTAGTTCGTGCAGCACTATATGCGGCAGCTTGATTTCGGGAATTTCTGGTGGCTTGCCCACCTCTTTTTCGGTCTCATCACTCACCGGGTGGATCGGATGAATGCTAAACACGTGATAGGCTTCAACCGAGACATCAAACAATAATTTCCAGTTGATATCGGCCGTTACCGTGTAATGCGAAGCCTCTTCAAGCCCATCAAAATAACCATTGTAGCTATCGTGAATTTCACCCAAAAATTCTTTTAGCGTTAACTGCGGCTGGGGATCAAGATTGATAAAAATGAACCCTTCCCAAACTTCACAATTGATTTTGGTTAAGCCAAGGGCTGGCTTATCTAACTGGTAAAACTCGTTTTCATCGGGAACGAAAGCCAAATTGCCAGAACTGTCGTAGACCCAGCCATGTAGAGGGCAACTAAACCCCTTAACACCACTGCCGCAATTCTTGTGCACTAATTTGCTACCCCGGTGTTTGCAGGTATTGTAAAAGGCCCGAATCACGCCATCGTCACCCCGCATCACCAGCACCGACGCTTTTGGACTTGGGACTTCCTTAAGAAACCAGTCACCTGAATCGGCGACATCCTGCTGCCGTCCAACCACCAGCCATGAACGTCGAAACACCTGATCCCGCTCTCGCTCAAAAAATTCCGGGGAGGTCGCTGCGTCCGTCGATAGCTGCTCTGTTCCCAGATCGGGGTAGTTTCGAATCCACTGCTCGTTAGCAGGCTGGTTCATGGGTCTCTCCTCAAGGTTTTCAATGTAATGTCAAATAGCCGGGCCAAAATCTTTATTACGCCACTGCCACAGCACCATCGCCGTCGAGTGGCATCATTAACATTAGTGCTTCACCAGGCCCTCTCCTCCCAGGGAAAGGGGCGTTCAACCATGTGCATTCGTTCAATCTCAAAGGCAGGTTCCGGAAGGTCAGCCGCCTGAAAAACCTCCCAGGTAGGGGCAACATCCATAAAAGCCAGCGCAAGATAGAGCAACGGTCTGTCTGTCTCCGGCAGATCGGCTAGCAGGTAGCGATCCAGATAAGTCATGATGGCATCCATGCGCGGCAGCAGAGTCTCGTATAAATCCTTGACCTCTTCGGTGCTGCTGGTGACCCGGCGCTTCCAGCGCTCAGCGCTACCGGGCAAAGCCCAGCCAGCGGTGACAAAACGGTCAAGATCTGTAAATTCGTCAGGCAACGATGCCATTAGCTACTCCTGGCTCAGTCCGGGGCGTTAACGCGCTCATCCACCTTTTGATAGGAGTGGCGCACAAGAATTTCAGAATCATTCAGTTCCATATGACTGATGGCACCGGAACGCAGCACCGACTGGGTATTCTCAAGCGTTACCATGTCTTCCCGGATGACATCCCGTAACGCGGCCTGAGAATTCTGCTGAGCTATCCGATCACTGACAGTCTTCGATTTCGGCAAGTACTGACGCAGCTCCCAGTAGGTTTCATCGACGGAAACCGGCCAGAAATGTTGTGTGACATAAAAGGCGTCGCTTGCCAGTAACTGGACATGCGGAAAGACGATATTGATGTCAAAGGACCAGTCCGCAGCACCGCTCTGATTCACCCCCGGCAGGTTACGTTTCTCACCAGCCTCTTCGTAAGCGTAAATGTTGTTACCCGCATGCTTAAGCGCGAGCATTACCGATGGTGATGGCTCAAATTCTGAATTAGCCGGAAAAGACGCGCTGCGATGCCCCTCCGGAAACAGGTCTACATTGATCAGATGAGAGAAAGGGTTATCTTTAGGAGTAAAAACCCCGGCCGCAGTTTTTCCGTGTAGCGTCAGTGCGTGATAACCCTCCTGAAAGGCATCCAGGCCAATTTTCCAGTTGCACTTCACTCGAGAAGAATAAACATCCACCAGTTCAAAATCCTCAAACGGGAAGGGCTCCATGTTTTTAGCCCAGTCACCCAGCGCCTCTTCAAGAGTTTCGGTGGGGGTATCCATCCGATTAATAAAGATAAAGCCACGCCAGGTTTCACAGTTAATCGATTTCAAACTGAGTCTGGACTTGTCGAGCTGATAAAAATCTTCCTCGTCGACGACGCTTTTCAAACAACCCCGCAGGTCATAGGTAAACCCGTGGAACCCACAGACAAATCCCTCGCTTTCGCCGGTTTTTTCGCCGCTACCCATGACTACCTTATTGCCCCGATGGCGACAGGAATTATGAAAAGCCCGCACCACGCCATCATCACCCCGAACAAGTAACACGGAGGTTTCAAGAATCTCTACCTGCTTAACCGCATACGAACCCGGATTGGGAATTTCGTCCTCCCGGCACAATAGCAACCAGGATCGTTTGAATAACTTTTCACGCTCTCTTTCAAAGTACGCTGGCGAAATATTCGGCTCATGAGGTAATGGATGTGTGCCCAGGTCGGGATACTTCTTGCCCCACTGGCGCAGTGGTAGCTCGGGATTTTCTGGATTCCCCATGCTCTGTCTCTCCATTATTTATTCGTTGTTTCCGATCTAAACAACATTAGCAACGCCCGTGCCAAGCCCTAAAAACCGCCCACGGCCATGGTTTAGCCAGAGACATTAGCTTGGACACACCCACCAAACATGATCAAATGGTCACTTGAAAAAGGCTTTCAACGGCAGTGTTAACCATATGAGCACCTCTCTATCACCGGAATCCAGGGCACTCTCTTCACCATTAATGGAAGAGGTATGGGCTCTGCTGCGTTTTACACCAGGCTCGGGCCGCGTCTGGATGGACGAAGACCGTATTGCTCTCATGTCATCGGCAACCTTTGCCAATATCCGCCGCGCCCTGATCGAAAGCCTCGGTTTTGAGCAAATGGCACAAATGATGACCCGTATCGGTTACTCAGAAGGTAGCAAAGACGCCAAGCTTTACCGGCAACGCCACCCGCAGGGCAGCATTGATGAAGCCCTGAAAATGCGTGGTGAACTGCAGGCCCTGGCGGGTTTCGCTTCCCCGGGGAAAATTCTCCATGATGCAGATTCCACCCGTGGGCGTTTTTATGCCGAATTGGTGTGGGATGACTCACTGGAAGCGGACGTGCACCTGCTAACCCAGGGCACAAGCACCGAACCCGTGTGTTCGATACTGACCGGCCACGCCAGCGCTTACTGCACCGATATTGTTGGCCGTACAATTTTATTTCGTGAAGTGGAGTGCAAGGCCGCCGGTGGGAACCAATGCCGGGTAATTGGCAAACCCCTGGACGAGTGGGGCGAACAGGCGGGAAATTTTTCCGAATATCTGCGTCCCCAGCCCTATGTGAATCGTTTTACTCAACCGGGAAGCGCCTCCTTAAAGGACGAAGGTCTCGAGGACGTCGTGGGTAGTTCGGCGGCCTTTTTTACAGTTCTAAACTTATTGCGCAAGGTCGCGCCGACTAATGCTTCGACCCTTATTCTGGGAGAAACAGGGGTCGGCAAAGAAGTATTTGCCCGCGTGCTGCATCGCATGAGCCCGCGAGAAAACCAGCCACTCATTGCTGTCAACTGTGCAGCCCTGCCCGAACACCTGATCGAAAGTGAACTTTTTGGGGTTGAGCGCGGGGCATTTACCGGCGCGACCGAATCACGCCCGGGCCGCTTTGAACGTGCAGATGGCGGCACTCTATTCCTCGATGAAATAGGCGCATTACCCTACTCGGCGCAGAGCAAACTGCTAAGAGCATTGCAGGAAGGCGAGATTGAACGTGTCGGTGATCGCAGCTCTCGCAAGGTAGACGTCCGAGTAGTTGCGGCGACTAACAGTGACCTGGGCGAGGCCACGCGCCGGGGCGAGTTTCGCGAAGATTTATTTTTCCGCCTAAACGTATTCCCCATCTATATACCGCCGCTAAGAGATCGACCAGAAGACATTCCCCTGCTACTTGAATACTTTTTAAATCGCTTTAGCCACGCACATAATCGCCGGGTAACCGGGATTTCTCAGCGTGCGGTAGAAGCATTACTCCTTTACGACTATCCGGGCAACGTGCGGGAACTGGAACATATGGTGGAGCGAGCAGTCATCATGGCCAACGAGGAGGACGCGGTCGACCTGTCGCATTTCGCATCCTTTGGTCAACAATTGAACCGCCGATTCGGCGGCCCAGATGGCGATGGCGCGGTAAAAATCCGCTCGGCAGATTCAAACATCGCCGCAGCGTCACTCCTTGATCAGGGAGTCGATTTGAACCCTGTCTCTTATACACATCTCCGAGCCCACGAGACCTCTCTACATCTCGT
>CAJXVN010000027.1 GCA_913060775.1 uncultured Gammaproteobacteria bacterium
CTCCATAACTTGCCAGGCCCCTGGCCATCCAGAGATTCAGCAGATCGATCCCCGCTCGGTCTACGACAAAGTCGGTCGCCTCGTCCTGAAGCCGGTGTTTATCGTCCAGCACCTGATTAAACAGTTGTACCAGTCTGACCGGCTCAGCGTTAAAAGTTCCCGGCGGTGAAAACAGGGCCTCGTAGTGCTCTCCTAACGGCGTAATCGCAAGGCGCTCGGCCAACGCGGCGACTAGCGTGCTCTTGCCAATGCCGGCGCATCCGCAAACCGCGATTTTCATGGAATAATTTCCCCTTGCAATTTCTTCATCCATGCCTAACGTGACTCTTACTTACCAAATTAAGGATTAACTGATAGAGTCGCGTAGATAAAAATCAACTAATTGCCTTTCATCCAAATAAAAAAGCGATTGAAGCAGGTAAGTTAACACTGCTTTCCAATAAAAATTATAGCCATCCGGCGGTCTGGAACAGATGAAAAGAGACAAAAATTATCGTCAGCCGATTCTCGCATTACTACCCGTAGCAATGTTGATTGCAGCCACCGCAGCGCAGGCTGCACCCGGGGTGCCATCGAGCCCTGGTACTGTGGAAAGCACCCTGCCTAACCGTGGGAGAATGACCCTGCCAACCCCCGCTCCCCTGCAGCTGGAGCAGGAAACCGCCGAACCTGCCAGCTCGCCCGTTCCGCCAGCAGCGAGCAAGAAAATTGTTGTTCAACGCTTCGAAATTGAGGGCAACAGCAAGCTAAGCGACGCCGAAATTAGTACCGTTACCGAAAAATATTCAGGTCAGTCGCTGACCCTTGCCGAAATTTACGCCGTTGCAGATGAACTCGGGGCGCTCTACCGCAGCAAAGGTTATCGGCTCGCCACCGTCACGGTGCCGCCGCAAAAAATAACCGACGGCGTGATTCGACTTGAAGTCGTTGAGGGGCGAATCGAAGCCATCGATTTTTCCGGCAACACCCAGTATTCCGACGAATTCCTGCGCAACCAGTTCGATGAGCTCCACGACGGCGAAGTACTCTCGCTAGAGGCCATGGAACGAGAAATGATGTTGCTTAACGATCTGCCCGGACTCTCGGCCCGCTCGGTTATCAAACCCGGCACCGTTTACGGCAGCTCGCTTATCGGCATTGAAGCGACCGAACAACGGGTGGATGGATACCTGACGGGCAACAACTACGGTCGCGAGGACGTTGGTGAATGGCGCCTTGAGGGCGGCATTGGTCTTAACAACCCGTTGGGTATTGGCGATCGTCTTAGCCTCAATTTTCTGCACACCCAGGCGGACCTCCTTAACTATTACAACGTCGGTTACAGCCTGCCATTAAACAGTTCCGGCACCCGGCTCGCGGTCAGTTATTCACAAGCCGATTTTGACGTTGCCCTGGACAGTGCCATCAAAGCGGCCTTTGCCGGCGGCGAACTGAGCGGCACCACCCGTAGCAGCCGCATACAGTTCACTCATCCCCTACAGCGCTCCCGGTCTCGCAATATCCTGCTCGGTGTTGGCCTTCAACATAAAGACTCCCACTCCCAGGACAAAGCCAGTATCGGTACCCCCCACGGGATTGATCGTGAAGACTCCATCAACCTGTTGGATATCTCACTGGTTGCCAGTCAGATTCATATGGATAACTCAATATCCAACCTGTCGGCGGTGTTCTGGACCAATTTTCGCAAACGCAGCAACGACCCCTTCGCCGTCGATGATGCCGGAGCACCCCGGGGTGGGGGCGACCGCAACCGGGTGCGTGGCAAATTACGTGTCGACATCAACCACCTGCGGCCCTTCTATGATGGCTGGAATCTGTTCCTGCGCGGCGCAGGTGTGCTCTCGGTAGATGCCCTGCCCGACTCTGAAAAATTTGGCATTGGCGGACCGGCTGACGTGCGCGGTTTTCCTACCTCGGAGGTTCGCGGTGATCAGGGTTTTTCCGCCACGGTTGAATTGCGCAAGCAGTTTAAAATTATCGGCGGACGCGACCTGCTGTTCCGCACCTTTGCTGATGGCGGCAAGGTTTACAGTAAAGATCGACTACCACTGGTGGAACGCTCAATTTCGCTCTCCAGCCTCGGTTTTGGTCTTGCTATGGAGCCGCTTAAGAATATCCAGTTCGACCTCAATTTTGCATTCCCCACTAACAGCCGAAAGGCCAGCGACGGCAGCAACAGTAGCCGTTTCTGGACTAACCTTTCCACCCGTTTCTAAAGGCCGCCCGCCATGAGCAGAACAGGGAAAAAGCAACCGAAGAAATCTCCGCGACTAAATGACCGCTTTAGCGCTGGAGTTTTACCTTTATCCATCGCCCACATTGTGCGACCCAAACAGGTGCTCGCACTACTCGCAGCTAGCGTGCCAGGGCTGGCGTTAGCCGGTCCCCAGGGTGGCCAGGTGGTGGCGGGATCAGCGTCTATTAACAGCCCCAATGCCAACACTACCAACATTCACCAGGCCAGTAACCGGGCGGCTATTGACTGGCAGAGTTTTTCCCTCGGCAGCAGCGACTACGTACAGTTCTTTCAACCCAACAGCAGTTCGGTCGCCCTCAACCGAGTAGTCGGCGGCAATCCCTCTTCCATCCTTGGCAACCTGACCGCCAATGGCCAGGTATTTCTGGTTAACCCCGCCGGGGTCTACTTCGGTCAGGGGGCCACCGTTGATGTGGCGGGCCTGGTCGCCACCACCATGAACATCGGCAATGATGATTTCATGGCTGGCAACTACCTGTTCAGTCGCGACATCAGCAGCCCCGATAACGCTACCGTCATCAATGAAGGCATTCTTGCCGCCCGTGACGGCGGCTATGTGGTTTTATCCGGCGACTATGTCAACAACAACGGCATTATTTCCGCCCAGTTAGGCACCGTGGCCATGGCCGCTGGTGCCGGGATGACCCTGGATATTGCCGGCGATAATTTAATTAACTTTACTGTCGATGCTGCGTCGGTGAGCGAACTGGCCGGGGTGGATAACGCCGGCGACCTCTATGCCGACGGTGGTCGGGTCATCATGACCGCAGAAGTAGCCGACAACCTGGTCAATGCCGCCGTCAACAATAGTGGCCGGGTAGAGGCCCAGGGTGTGCTTGAGCAGGATGGGGCAATTTATCTTGTTGCCAACGGCGGCGACGTCGTTAACTCCGGAATTGTCGATGCATCGGGTCCCGATGGTGATGGTGGTTTTGTGCGGATACGATCAACCGACGACGTCACCCTCACTTCGACCTCCGAGATTGATGCGACTGGTGGAACGGGTGAAGGCGGTATCGTCCGGGTTATCGCCGAGCAGGATCTCGATTTTCAGGCCGGGGCAGACATTGATGCCCGGGGCGCAGTCGGTGAACAGGGCGGCTTTGTTGAAGTCAGTGGCCACGGTGGGCTTGCGTTACAGGGGAGTGTGCGGATCGGGAATAACGGCCAGTTGCTGATTGACCCGGCCAACCTGACGATTTCTGGTGGAACAAGTGGCGGGAGCACTCCAGGCAACGCCGTCATTGGCGAGTTTTTTATCGAAAATGCCCTACAAAGCGGAAGCGGCACTTCCGGCGCGAATGTGGCGCTGGTAGCGACCGATTCGATCATTTTTAACGGTTCTTTTTCTGGCGGAGATCTCAACGGCGTAAATGGTTACGGTGGGATTGGCGGCGACCTATTTATTGGCATCGGCTCCATAGTTGGTTCACCTAACGGTTTTTTCTCTAACTCTACAGACAACCCTCCCGGTACTTTCCCAGACTTTGTAGCCGACCCGTCCGGTACCGTTGATCTCAATGGAGTGAAGTTGTTACTCGACGGTAACCTGACCATCAGAAGCGGCACTACCAGTGGCGACATCGTGGGTATCGATTCCATTTCAGCCAGCAATGTCGTCCTGTCGGCAGCTGGCGGAAGTATTGCACCGTCATCCAGCTCCCTTAATATCAACGCCACGGGCAATGTTGATATTACTGCAACGGGTATCTCCTTCTCCGGTTCATCTGCAGATCTTTCAATTACGGCAGGTGGCTCGGTGAACATCAACACTAACATCGACCTGATTGGTTCCGGCGGCGAAAGCAACGGTGCCTCTCTAAGCATCAATGGTAATGGATTAGCCATCAACGGCGACATAAATGTCTTCGCCTCAGGCTCAAGTTTTCCACCGCCTGCCCAGATTGATCTGCAGGGGGGCTCCGGGTCGTTAATCGTTAACGGCGATGTTTCTGCAGACGCAAACTTTTTTGGCACCGGGGCGAGTTTTAGCCCTGGGTCGGCCACAATCACCTATGCCGGTGCCAGTATTCTGCAGAACGGCAACGTCAGTGCCTTTGTTCAGGGAAGCGCGTCGAGCGGGTCCGGGCTCCCGCTAAACGCCAATATTTCCATGACCGCCAGTAACGGTTCCGTCACCATCAATAACGGTGTTATCCAGGCATCGGCCTCAGCATTCGGGAGCAGTTCGCCGGGAATAAATTCAGTATCCGCCACTGCGGATGTGTCTCTGTCGGCGACGTCCGGCGACATTGTCATTACCAACGCCGATATTATCGCTACCGCAGCCGCCAGCAACGGCCAAAATGCGAGTACCGGAGGATCAACCCCTCAGGCGACGGCTATCGCGACGGTACAAATGGCCACCAGCGGCAGCGGAACCATTACCATCAGCGGCGGTAGCATTAACGATGGCGACGTCCTTGCAACTGCCGATGCCCGGGCAACCGGCAGTAGTGCAACCATTAGTGGATCATCAGTCATTTCCCCCCAATCCACTGCCGGCGCTAAGATCAACATTGTTGGCGGCGGAACCGTTACCACTAACGGCAACCTGCTGGCGGTTGCGGACGGGCATATTGCACATAGCTTTGGTGGCACCCCCAGCGGAGGTGCCAATCAGGGTGCGCAGGTGCACATCCAGTCGCTTAACTCTGACGTGATCGTCAACAACGCCGTTGCTGCGCAGTTTGGCCTCGGCACCGGTGATGTGGCTGCTCAGGCATTTGCCAATCTCAACTTGATGACCGGTTTTGTCACGGGCGCAGGGACGACAACCTCTTACCACGGCGGCGGCGACATCCTTCTTAACGGGGGCGCTTCGCTCCTCGCGTCCGCTAGCGGAGAATTTATCGGTAACGCCGGCATAGAACTCTGGGCAGTCGAAACCGACCCTGCGGGTCCTGCGCCCATCAGCGGCGGTGGCAATATCATTATTAATGGTTCCGGGCTCACCGCCGTGGGTACGGAAGCCGCCGATGGCGGCACCTCCGCCCAGTTTGCCGATGCGGACATCAATATCGAGGCCCTTGGTGGCACGATTACTGTAAATGCGCCGGTGTTATCGAGCGCTGTTGGTAACGACGCAACCGGCAGTAACGTTTTTGCTGAAGTTAATATTGGCGGGGGTCTGATTGGCGGCGCCGGTGGGCCAGGAGAGGTAACCATCACCGATACGGTGGAAGCCCGGGTAACGGGATCGGGTGCAACCAGTGCCGGGATTACAATAGAAGGCGGCGGCGATATTCAAACGTCAGGGGCCGGACTACTGGTGGCTCACAACGTCCTTTTCAATCCTTCCTATACTTCCTCTGGTTCATCAGTCATTGCGGGCGGAAACTCCAATGCCCAGTTTGATGTCGCCACTAACGCCCCGGTTGTTGGCATTGGTAATAACCTGACCAGCCTGGTGGTAGATAACAGCGCCCATGCGGGTACTTTATCCATTGGCGCCGGAGCAACCTACAGCTATTCTTCTGGTGTCGTATTTAATGGCCCCGCCACCCCCTCCGGCCTCGTGGATATCACAACCGGAACCGGAATCGTGGGCGACAACCTTAAATTACTAACGCCGATACAGGGCGGCGCAGTGACGCTAACCGCCAATGCCATGTTCCCCTCCGCTGGTTTTTTTGACGTCAGTGCAACGGCCGGTGATATCAATTTAAACGGCGACGTCTTTAGCCTCATAGTGCTGGTCGATGCGGTTGGGGGTGGTGTCACCATCAACGGCGATATGTTTGGTGGCAGGCCCGGATTATTTAGCGCTCCTCCGATCCCAATTCCGTTATCAGGCGGCGGCATCGCAGTAACGGCCGATGGCGCAGTAACCATTAACGGTAACCTGCTGTCGAGTGTCAGTAGCGGCACGGCGAGCTTTGGCTCCCATCCGAGCTTCCCCAACAACGACGTTTTTAATGTCGTTCAATCCAGAACATCTACCGTAGATATCACCGGTGACATGACCGCCGTATCGACTGTCGTAACCGGCAACGAAGTCAACGTATCTAATATGGTGCTCACCGGTGATTCGGATGGGTATGGTGGCCCCGCTTTCAATCCGGCCCAGGCGGGCGGTGATATCACCATCAACGGCACCCTACATACCCAGATTGATAACGCCTCGGGCAAAACGGTGGGCCGTAGCCGGGTCATCGCCTACAGCGATGGCGCAGGGGCTGGCGGCAATATCAATTTAAATAGCGGTGCATTACGGACTGTTATTACCGGCTCGGCAAGTACTGCCTCTGGCTTTGCGGATGCCTTCGCCGTCGGCGGCGATGTCACGCAGGCAGCCGGCCAAGTGATTGAGGCTAATATCAGCGGTGTCAATGTCCACGCCAGCGGTGGATTGAGCACGGGCGCCCTAGGCCGAGCAAACTCAAGCGGGCGTTCATTTGGCACCGTAATTCAACGTCCCGGTTTTGGTGATATTTTCCAAAACGGCCAGATTCTCGTTAGTGGGCAAACTGTCAGCTCTTCCGGCAGCGTTGATGTCCGCGGCGGTGCCAATGCGGCCAGTGACAGTGCGGGAGGCCCCGGCGGCAATGTCACCCTCGGCGCGACTGGACTGATTGATCTGGATGCGACCGGCGGAGGAACAGTTACTCCCGACAGAAGCCGAGCCATTGGCGGCGCTTTTGCTGGTAATGGCGACATGATCCAGCAAGCAGGCCATATCATTGATGGCTTTGCTAGCGGCGGTGGTGGCTCATCAGCGAGCGATGATATCGTTGCCGCTGTTGGCCTGAGGACCGGAAATTTCCTCAACGATTCCAACGGCGTGGTGGTCACCCCCGGTTCCGGTGATATCACCCAGTCCGGTACTATCACTGCGCTCGCCAGTGGCAGCGCAGCGGCTAGCGGCGGCAGCACGGTAGTGCTTGCAGTGGCGGGGGTTTCAGCCACTGGCGATGGCGCCACCCCGTTAAGTGGCGGTAATGTCACCCTGTCGGCCACCGGCTCGATCAGCGCAACAGCCAAAGGCTTTGGCCCGGGTAGCGAAGCCTCCTACGCCGATGCCGAAGCAATTGCTCGCGGTGGGGCCAGCCTCACGCAGCAGGCCGGGCATTCCATGATCGCAACTGCTACCGCGCTGGATTTAACTGGACCCGCTACCCAGGGTTACGCCGATGCTGATATACAGCTCCACACCGGGTTAGATCCGTTTACGGCAACCAACGCCTCTTTTGTGGCCGGCGGAAACATTCTTCTTGCTGGTAACAACGTCGCTACTGCCACCGCTAATCAAGGGGCGACTGATGCGCAACTCAGCGTCATTGCCAATGGCGATGGCGCCAATGGCGGCTCAATAACGGTTACCGGTGGCAGTTTCACGGTCAGCGGTAACAAAACAGGCGCCACTACTGGCGGTTCTTTCAGTTACGCCGCCGCGGATCTGTTTTTTGAGGCCGGTGACGGCGCGATAGACATTGATGCCGGCGTGACCCTCGGCGCCACCGCCACCACAGCCGCTGGCAGCGCCTTTGCCGAAGCCGGTTTCATTGGCGGCTCGGGCCTTAGCATTGACTCAGCACCGACCCTTAGCGCGACTGGCGGGACGGTTAATGAAACCGAAATCACACTGGCTGCCGGTGGTCTCGCCACCGGGACAGCGGTACTGACCGCTGATGCGATTTTTTATAACGAAAAAGGCACGGATTCATTAGGGACGTTTTCCTATGGTTCCGCAGGTGCTAGTTTCAATCTAGTCACGGACGCCTCCAAACACATCGTCTCCGACAACCTGTCCGCTGTCACTATCGACAACAGCGCCTTCCTCGGCACCACCCTACTGGGATTGGGGGCCAGCTACACGTTAGGCACACCAAGCTTCACGTTCAGCGGCGGTGGCGGCCTGGAGAATGTCAGCTTCACCGCCGGCGGGGATCTCGATCTCATTTCCGACATAAATGTTGGCAGCTTGTCGATAAACGCTGATGCAATCAACAAAAGCAGTGCTTTTGCCGCTCCTACCAATTCGCTAACGATTAATACCGCTGGTGACCTGTCGATTACCGCGACCGGTCTGTTTGTGAGTGGCTCTGGCGCTAACTTGCTAATGAGCGCCGCCGGCAACCTGCAGCTCGATGCCCCGGTTGTTGTTTCGGCCAACGGCGTAGCCTTTGACGCAACGATCGACCTGACTGCAGCTAACAACCTGACCATTAACCAGTCGATTACCGCAACGGCGACTGGCAGTTTAGGTGCCGAAGCATTGGTAAATCTGACCGGTGGTACGAGCGGTGGTGCGGTAAATATCAACAGTGATGTGACTGCCATGGCCCAGGCCCTGGGGTCAATCGGCTCGGCTACGGAAGATTTTGAGGCCACGATTAATATTATCGGCGCCGGCACCAGCGATGTTTTTCTTAATAGCGGTACGCTGCTGGCTCAAGTCGTCGATGGCGGTGCTATTGCGGGACACAATAATTTCGCACGGGTTGAAGTACAGGCAATCGGTGGCAACCTTACACAGGCAGCCGGACATACGGCAATTGCCGATGCTACTGGCGGTACCCGCGACGCAACTAACACCACTATTTCGCGAGTCAAGCTTGAAGCCGATGACCAGGTTAATGTCGCCGGTACGGTAACTGCGACTGCCGCAGGCGAAGCATTCACGACTGCCGTGGTAAGTATTGCAGAAACTACTGGCGCAATCAGCGGTGCGGTTAACGTTACTGGCGCGAACATTACGGTGGCTGCTACTGATTTTGGTAGTCCGCTTTCAGGATCATCCCAGAGCCGTAACGCAATACTGGAGATTAGAGCGCTGGAAGGTGATGTTTCTGTCGATGCAGCAACAACACTGGCTACTAGCACGATTACCGTTAACAGAGCATTTGCGTCTGCCTCAATTGGGGCTGATGCGGGCCAGCTAAATTTAGCGGCGGATCTCAACCTGCTCGCCTCCGGTTTTCGAGCTACTGAGTCGTTTTTTGTTTATGGTGGAACCGGTATCACCGGCGGCGGCAATTTGAGCGGCAATGCCATTGCTACCGCTGGTAACGCCTCCGCTTTAATTAACATCTCCTCGACCTCAGGCAACGTTAGCTTAGGAAGCCTGTCGGCGAATGCTAGCGGCACCCAGGCTAACGCAACGTTAGACATCACCACCACCGGGTTATTAACCGTTAACAGCGATATTGACGCCGTGGGTATTGCCAGTACCGGTACAGCCTCCGCCCAGGTGCTTTTGAATGCTGGCAGCATGGATCTGGCCGCTGATATTACTGCCCAGGTAACCGGCCCCGGTTTGCTCACCGAGCAGGTACTACTGGATGCTGCTGGACCAGTTAGCAACACCTTCGGCGGTAGCAATACAATCACCGCCGCTACTCTCGGACTGAATACCATCGGTGGTTCCTCAACTGCAGTTTTTGGCAGCGCTGCTAATCCGATTCGTGTCGATGTAAGCAATGTCGATCTCGGCACCCTGGGTGGTGCATTTCTCAACAATGCCTTTGCTGGCACTTTTCAACTCGATCCAGCATCCATTGCGGGCCAGAACCTCACCATGACGCTGGCCGGCGGGTTGAATCTTGGTAGTTCGCTGGGCCTTACATCACTCAATGTCGATGGGCTCGACCTGGATGTAGGCGATGTAATCACCGCCGATGCCCCCCATGTGCAGATAACCTCCACCGGTGGCATCGCCATCAAGGCAGCCGGTTTTAACCTCACCGGTTCGATTAGCTCGGCCAGCCTGACCATGTTCGCCAGCAGCGACATTGTCATCGATACGCCGATTAACGTGACCGATAACGGCGCTACGCCGAATGTCTTTGTGGACATTCGTTCCCTGCAGAGTCTCACGATCAACCAGGCGATTATGGCGGAGGCCACCGGTAGCTCAGGCGCCTCGGTAATCGTCGATCTGGCGGGCGGCTCAATTGGCGGCACCGTGAACATCAATGCGGATATCAGTGCGATCGCGCGTGCGCAAGGGACGGGCGGACCCTTTCCATTCGACCCTACCATCAATATCGTTGGTGAAGGGTCAGCCGATGTTTTCCTCAACACGGGGACGCTTCTGGCCAAAGTATCCGACGGTGGGCCTACCACGCCGATTGGCGGTAACGCGCTGGTGCACGTCGAAGCCCTCGGAGGTGATTTTACTCAGGCAGCCACTCACGTCGCCAAAGCTGAAGCGACTGGCGGAACCAATGCCACTAACGCCACGGTAGAACTCACTGCGGATGATCAGGTCAACGTTGCCGGCACCGTCATCGCCGACGCGAAGGGTGCCGCTTCTGCGAGTGCGCTGGCGCATATCCATGAACATGGTGGCGCTACTGCCGGGGCAGTCAACGTCTCTGGCGCCAACATTACTGCCACGGTTGCTGATTTTGGTTCGCCAAGCTCGGGGACTCGTTTAGCGACACTAGAGATTATCTCCGAACAGGGCGGTGTGTCCGTTGATGGCGCGACCACCCTGGTCAATAGCGCTATCACTGCCACCGGTTCGGCGTTTGCTACCGGTAACATTCGTGGAACAGGCGGTGTTGTGAATTTTGCCTCAACGCTGTTAACGCTGGCATCAGCAGGGTCATTTGCCAGCGCATTGGTCGATATTGATGCGGGTAGCGGCATCACCGGCGGCGGCAATTTTCAGGCGGATGCCGTTGAATCTGGCACTGGCACCGCCCTGTCCAGGGTTCATGTCGATACCGCCGCTGGTAATGCCACGGTTGGTGACCTGGCGGTTAATGCCAGCGGCGGCCTGGCGACTGCCAGTATCGACGTAGGCCAGAACATTGTCCCGATCCCTGGCAATCTCACCATCGGCAATATCAGCGGTAACGTCACCGGTAATTCCAACGATGGCCACCTCAACATTGACCTGGACGCAGATAACGGCATCACTGTGAGCGGCTCGATCAATGGGGTTGCCAGCGCGGGGGCCAATGCCCTTGCTGATGCAGAAGTTTTTATTGATATCAACACCGGATCTGCAGGGGCAAATATTTCGGTCGTTGGCCCAATCACCGCCACCGCCACGGCGGTGCAGAGTAGCGCCAGCGCCAGCGTTGATGTATTTGGTCAGGGGAATGTGACTCTGGGTAATGTCACCGTTACTGCTAATGGCAACAACGATGCTTTCAGCTCGATCAGCGCAAACGCAGTCGGCGGAAATCTGACGGCTGGCAATCTGACCGTGGTCGCCACCGAGAATTCGAGCGATGCGGAAGCAAATATCAACCTGGATGCAAGCACCGGCACGCTTGTCGTCGGCAATCTAAGCGCCACTGGCTCAGGCCAGGGCAGCGGCAGCGCTGACATTGACGTGGATGCTCAAACAGTCACGGTGGGCAATGTGACCGCCCTGGCCACTGGCGCTACTGATGAGGCTTTTGCGACCATTGATGTCCATGCCACTAGTGGCAACGCGACCCTCGCCACTGTGCTGGCCTCTGCCACCGCCTCATCATTTGGCGAGGCATCAATCGATATAGATGCGAACAACGGAGCGGTCGTTACCGGCGCCGTAACCGCAACCGGTATAGCGGCATCGGATGCTAGCGGCAGCATCGATATTTTTGCCACCGGTAATATCATCACCGGTCCCCTGACCGTCACCGTCGATGGCGGTAGCGACAGCGCTGACGCAGATCTGGACGTTCAAAGTCAGAACGGTAGCGTGACCATTAACGGTGGCTTAACCGTTGATGTTCAAGCAGATGATTACATCGGTACTGTCTCAGCTAGTGTTCGTACTGGAGGGGGTGGCTTTACCGGCGGCGATATCACGATTAACGGTAATGCCCAGGTGATGACCCTCGGTTCTTATGCATCGGCAGAACTGAACATAACCGCCTTTAGCAACGCAGGTGCCGGGGGTGACATCATCGTCAATGGGGCTGCCATCGCCAAGGCCCTGTGGCAGGCAGGCACCTCTAACAGCGACAACACTGCTCTGGTTGATCTTGATGCCCAGGCCGGGTCATTGACGGTAACCGGCCAGACGCTAGCGCAGGCGTCACACCAAAATAGTGAGTCTGCAAACGCGTTTATTGTTCTTCAGGCCGACACCGGGGTTAACGTGCAGAATGTCTCGGCCCTGGCAACGGCGCCGAGCAGCGATGCCAATGCCAGTGTGTCCATTCTCGCAAACACCGGAGCGGTAAACGCAGGGACGGTCACAGTGACAGCGCTCGCCGATACCGCCAGCGGCGACGCATTTGCAGGGTTTGATGCAACAACCTTAGCCGGTGCTATTACCGTAAACGGCGCCATCAACCTCCTGGCATCGGGCGGAACAGGCACATTCGATGACGTCAACGCCATCGCCAGCTTGCTTACGCCCACCAATCTGCAGTTAAACGGCCCGGTGTCGATCAACACGGTAGGTGGGACTGGTCTCTCCGACGGCGCGATATTTTCAGGATTTGCCAATAACGTGACCGCCAACGGGTTAATTTCAGTTATCTCGCAAACACCCAACACCGAGGCACTGATAACTTTTGATGGTGACGCAGGCGGTGGCCCTGGTAATGGCACTCTGATAGCTTCTACCAGCACCTCGAATCTGGAAATAGCAGATTTTGCTAACACGACGGTGGAAAACATCTCATCGATCACTCCATTATCTCTCAGCCTGAACGGGAGCCTCGGCAATCTGTCAGTGACGACCAGCGGGGATATGGACTTTACCGGTCAAGCTGCCATTGCAACCGGCAATGTATTACTTGGCGCAACCGGCAACCTTGATGTGTCGTTATCCACCGTTTCTGCCAGTGTGGTTGACCTGATCGCGGGTAACGGTGATCTGCTGCTTAACGGCGCCTCCATTGTTGGCACAGGCGGGGTATTCCTATCAGCAGGCGGCAGCGTGCTCAATGGTCCGGCGCTAATCGATGGTGGCATGGTTGGAGTCTTTGCCGGTCAGGATATAGACCTTTCGCTGTCCGACATTTTTGTTGGCACTGCCAGCGACGCCACGCGCCTACCTGGTGACCCGCTGGTAACAGACTTTCTACTCGCAAATGGTATCTCGGTACCGAGCAAGAACCCCAACGCTCTGTTTCTAGCCAATAATTCGGTGAAGATCGGTAATCTGGATATGAGTGGCCACTACCTCTGGGTTGAATCCAACAATATTTCGTTTACCGGTACGGTTAACACTCCGCAGAATGTGCTGGCGCAACTGTTGCCTTCAGATCCGCTCGCCAGCATCGGGGTCACTCAATCTGAGTCCTTTAGCCAACTCGTTAATTACAGCAATTTGGACCACTTTGAGCCTTTCACCGGCACCACCATCGCTGTCGGCGCGAGTTTCATTAACAGTGATATAACCATCGAAGAGATAAACGTAGGCAGCAAAAACATGCTGTTTGTTACCAACGGCGTAGTGGAAGGTGATGACCTGGTAACCACCACCGGACTGGTCGCAGTGCTATCGCTAGCGCCGGTTACGGATCAAACAATCGATATAATCAACACCATTGATTCAGTCGATGACCTTGCGTCCGGCAAAACAGAAACCCCTGCTGACGAGCCGCCGGATGAGGAGGACGATGAGGAAGACGATGATGATGAAGCCGATACTGGCACTGATGGCGGTAGTGAAGGCAGTGACGCATTGATTGAGCAGGATGATAATCCTGACGAAAGCCTGGAGTGTGCGTAACCATGAAGTACTCAATCAAAAAACGACTGCTCGCGCTAGGACTCACCGGGATTCTGGCAACAACGGTTCAGGCAGCACCTGCCACCTGGCAGGTAGAAAAGGGTCAGTCGCTATCACGAATTGTCCGCCAGTTATTGCCGGACGACCCGTCTGGGCGGTCAGCGCTGATGCGAGCAATTGTCGAACTAAACCCCCACGCCTTTCGTAACGCCGATCCCGGCCGCATGTATGCCGGAGTAACACTGACCCTGCCAGACAGCAAGCTGGCCATAGGGTCCAGAACAGCGGCGAAGCCGATGAAACCGAAAACCTCCGCTAAACCGCAAAAGGAAATTTCGAGCTCTCGAGCAAAGCTGGCCGCTCAGCGGGCCCGGATAGATAAGGCGAATCAGGCGACAACCGCAGCGAAACCAGCAGCCGGGCGAGTGGTGTATGCGAAAGGCCAGGCTACTGCAGCCACTACTGGCGGTGAAATACGCCCGCTGGTTAAAGGAGAAGACGTATTCGATGGCGATACGCTCAACACCGGACCTGGCAGTTTCCTGCGGTTGCTATACAGTGACGGCGCAACCATGGTGCTGCGTCCCCGCAGTCGTTTGCAGCTCGAGGACTATAAGCATAGTGGAGATGCAAGTAGTGACCGTAACCTGATGAGGCTCGTTAAAGGTGGATTCAGAACGGTTACCGGAGCCATCGGCAACGCTAATAAGGATGCATACCTGGTCGCTACGCCAGTGGCCACCATTGGTATTCGCGGCACGGATTATTCGGCCGTTTTTTGTGCCGGTGACTGTATCAATATGCCTGACGGACTCTACACCACCACCGAAGTGGGTAGTACCGTCGTCACCAGTGGTGGACAGGCTGAAGTCGTCGATACTGGGAATTCTGTCTATGTGCCCATAGCTGGTGGCGTACCGCAACCCCTGAGAATTAAACCGCGGATTCTGGCGTTACCAGATCCGGGTTGCGAATAAATAAACAGCTACCACCGTCAACCGGATTAACGCGACTACCTGCCCTTTCATTGCCCATCGCGTATCGGGCTGCGCAAACTAATTGTCCATAGGAATGATTTCGTTCAGCCATGAGTGATTCCCAGAAGTTAACCCCGCCGCCGGGCTACCGTTCGGTCGTCATTTTTGACAAGGAAAAACACAAAGGACTCGCGGTAAAACCAGCCGTTCCGTTTGGAGCAAGACTTAATGCTATCTTCGTTACTGCGACGGAGTTCGCTCTGGCCTCACGGGACTATCCCCTTATTTTTATAAAAGAGCCTGCCACCACCGAATTTGTGCCAATGGCGCTAACGGGACTTGCCAGCAACCAGAACCTGTTTGTCGACAATCAGGGACAATGGGCCAAGCACGTTTACGTGCCTGCTTACGTGCGACGCTATCCTTTCTGCGTCGCTCAGGGGCAGCAAACGGACGGCAGTACCCAGGCCGTGATCTGCGTGGATGAAACAGCATTGGAAAGCAGCGACACCCCACTTTTTGATAATCAGGCCCGTGCCACCAGCGCCTGGCAAAAAATTGATAAATTCATCAGTGACATGGAAGCGGCTCGGCTACAAACCGAACGGCTGACGCGTGCACTTGATGACCTCGATTTACTCGAATCATTTGAAGCCCAGGCAGTGCTCAATGATGGCGGTCAGTTCCATTTGACCAGTATGTACCGAGTCAGTGAGAAAAAACTTAACGTGCTACCCGGTGATGTGCTTCAGGAGCTCATGAAACAGGGCAGCATGGGCCAAATTTACATGCACATTGCCTCGTTAAATAATTTCCGCCGGCTCGTTGACCGAACCGCTAATGGGACTCCTACCAACCCCGAAAAAGAGAATCCGTTAAACTAAATAAGTCGGGCATCTTCCCCCTAAAAAGCCAGTTTATTTACTGATAGCGGTTGAGCAGCCGCTATTATTGACACTATTCCCGTAACGATAACCAGAAGAGATCCCCATGGGTGTTGATATTCGTCTTACTGATCGCCAGTTGCCGGTGTCACCGGTATTTGTTGATTTCCTCCGCCAATCCCTTGCCGGCGGAAACTTTAAAGAAGCCAAATGGCACGATCAACTCAGCGAAGAACTCAGCACTGAGCAGCGTGATGTGATCAAACAGGCGGCGGAAAACGCCAAACTGGTGATCGAATCACCGGCTGGGCAGGAGAAGGTCAAACGCGCTTATGAGTTATTGATTGCGCTAATGACCGGAGACACCGACAAAATCCGCGATCTCCAGTTCCGTTTTCACTTCATCAACATCATCGGGGTGCCACGCCACGGGGGTTCTTACCTGACTAAAGAACTGTTTCGGTCTCTCGGCTACGACCCGGAAAAAGTACCCAATGTAATCGCTCACGATGGATTTCCTGAGGCCTCGCCGTTTCGTTTCCAGCCCGGTGTCAACAGCTGGATCAGTAGCCTGCAGACCATGGCCGAATACCTGACCATGGTCGAAATGTTTTTTGGCAACGCCAAACCCCACACCGGCAAAATCATTGTGCCAAAAAAGCTCCTCAAGGGCTCTTACGCGGGCGGTTTTTTTCATCGGGTACTCGGTGAATCGGTGGAGCATATCCTCACTGTCCGCCACCCGGTAACTTCCTGTATTTCTACTTACGAGAAATCCGGTGGATTTCCGGAAGGTGGCAAATTCCAGGTCCGGGGGAACATTGAGGAATGGGTAAGACGCGACCTTGAATACACTGGGAGTAGTCCAGAAGCTATCGCGCAGATGGATTATTTTGACGCCTACCTGCGCTATTGGGAGCAGTATCACTACTACGTGGCCACTACCGGCCTCAGTGCCAACCGCAATATTCAGATTGTGCCCTACAACCAGGAGCGGATGATGGCAACCTCACAGGGATTTCAGCACCGTTTCGCCAGCGGGCTGAAACCTGAAGAGTTTAAGGTGTTCGACAAGCGTGATCGTCACCCGGACTGGTTTGACATGGCAGCACCGGTGATACGCCGGGTAACCGAAGTGTGGGACCGGGTCGGCCTGGAATTCCCAGAATCCGAAGTCCTGGAAGCCTGGTAACGATTCAACCGTCCACGCAGCTAACACAACGGGTCGCCGTGGGATCAACCGTTAGCCGCCGCGGATCGATGGGTTCTGCGCAAACGAAGCAGTCGCCATAGTCGCCCGCCTCGATCCGCCGCAGGGCAGCGTCAATAGCTAATAATTTAGCCCGCTGCCGTCGTGCCAGCTCCTGTAGCATTTGCTGGCCCTGCAGGGCATCCATCCGCGACAGTCTGCCCAACCGAGCCTGATCGAGTTCTATCGGTTTATCGGCCGATTCATTGTCTAGTTGTTGCTCTTCTAGTTCGACCTTCAAATGTAATAACTGCTGTTTAAACCGCTCTGTTTCGACCACCACCTCTCCCCAGATTCCCGCCGACCAATCTTTGATATCGCCCAATACCGCCGTACTAACCAACCCCAACTGGGCTGATCCAGTCCTACTAGGCGCCGGCACACCGATGGCTGGACAGAAAATCTAACATCTGCGAGCGGTTCTCTACTTTGTTAAAGGTAGCGGTATGCGGTCCAGCCGTTTCCACCCGCCGGGAGTGCCCCCGGTGGTAGCTAATCAATTCGTCGAGGTGACTATGCGGAATAATTTCGTCATCACGACTGTGAAAAAACAGTATGGGTAGGTCACTCATTGTCGTCAAAGCATCCACCGGATCGTAGTCGCTATCCAGCAGCCAGGCCAGCGGGTGTTGTAACGGCCAGGTTAACCAGGATCGCGCGGCGACCTGACGAACAATGTCGCCATAACGGGTAAAGGCGGCGTCACTGACCAGCGCGCACAGTTTGTGCTGGTCAGCTCGCCGGGCTACCGCCGCGAACATCAAACTGGCACCGAGACTTTGCCCAAGAATATAGAGCGGCTGATCAGCCACTTCAGGGGTTTCTACCAGCCAGCTAATTGCCGCGTCTATATCCTGCAAAACCCCGGTAAGTTCAGGGCTGCCGGCAGAACGTCCATAGCCTCGGTAATCGAGTAGCAGGACTTGATAACCGGCGGCCGGTAGCCAGCTCACATTATTCATATGAGTGCTGATGTTTTCCGCATTACCGTGAAGAAACAGTAGGGTTCCCCGAGGGGACCCACCGGCAGGCAGAAACCAGCCATGCAGCTGCGTGCCATCGGCCGCCGTCAGTTGAATATCATCGTATTCCAGACCGAGCGTCGTCGGTGTTTGTACAAAGGTCTCCGCCGGGTAAAAAAACATGCCTGTGCAGCCGATCAGAGTGCTGAGCAGCAGTGTTAGGCCTACTGTTCTACTCATGCGCAGTAATACAGACTTTTCGACGGTGACGGTATTGCTCATTCCGTTATCTAAAAAAAACATGGTAGCCGAGCGACAGCTCACTACCCGTATAACTGTCATACCAGCGCCGGTCTGCGCGGAAACGGAGTGAGGTATTCACCGACAACACCATATTTTGCTCCCAGGTCATCGCCATGCGCTGTTCGCCACCCGAAAATTCCAGGCCAGAAAGGGTCACCAGACCGGTCCCGGGGGCACTTTTATAAAGCCAGCCTAGTTCACCACCCGCGGCCAATTCTGCCGGATCATCGAAGTCGCGATTGTGCTCTACTCGTGCGCTGAGCAGACCATAAACCGTGGTCCCGCGCAGATCAAACGCATAACCACCACCGCCCGTAATATGGGCCGCCAGCGGTCGCCTGTCAGCCACATTAATGCGCTCCAGCCCCC
Source organism: uncultured Gammaproteobacteria bacterium (assembly GCA_913060775.1). GTDB lineage: Bacteria > Pseudomonadota > Gammaproteobacteria > Immundisolibacterales > Immundisolibacteraceae > QNFC01. Next base: position 18,634 of record CAJXVN010000027.1, read on the forward strand.
CGTATACGCGCCAGGAAAGCGCGTCAAAAAACTGATCCTTTTTAGTCAACGAAAATACATCGGCCAGATCCAGTCGTTCCAGTTTCAAACCACCATCCTCATAATGGCGGATGGCCGTATTCGCCATATTGATTTGCGCGCCTTTCAAAAATCCATAACTATTGTCGAGCAGGCTGTGATAACCGAGCCGTAAATCCAGTTGGGTGTAATTTCGATCAGCGTCACGCCCCAATGTCAGGGCTAGCCGTCGACTTTGATGACTTTTTTGTGGCGCTACCGGTACCGCAACCTCTATCCGTTTCGCGACTGGGAACTCATTAAGCTTTGCCAACAGGGCAAGGCTGTTTCTGGCCTGAGTCTGATCTCGGACTTTCTTCCCCTGCTGGTAACGTACGGCCTGATAAGCCGCCTGAAGAGACAGGTATTGATCATCGCGGGAGAGCCGGGTAAACGCTTCCGTCTGAGTCACCACGACATCTTCAGCAAGCCGGGCAACCAATGGGTGAAGCTTGTCCGGCAACCGGGTCAGGTGGTTCGTGAGCTCACTGGCCAGGGATGGCCGATAATTGGTTGCTGCTATCAATCCAGCCCGCTCCACACTACGAACAGTATCAATGGGAATGGCGGTGAACAGAAACTCATCGGTCAGTTCGACCGATGGGCGCGCAATCTGAAGGAGTTCTAAAAGCCGGTACGAGCAGTTTTCAGTGAAGAAGAAGTAGTCAAAATTGATTTCCTTTAATTCCCATAGGTGGGTAACTAATCGGTCGGTCTCCTGTGCGCTCAAATTAAGGGGATATTCCCAGATATCCCGATTTTCGTCCCGGTTGTATTCCTGAATTTTTTTAAAATAAGGGGCCACAATAAACTGCCCAGGGTAGCCACCGGTCAGGCCCCGAAACGCGTAAAGCAGCGAGTTATCACTGGCCGGCACGTTTGCGCCAAAATTAACGGCATAAGCCAGCCAGTCAGATTGCTGCCCGCCCTGTCGGGTATCCAGGCGAAGTAATGTGTGGCCGAACATCGACGAAGGGCTGTTGAGGTGATGGGCTGGAAACACCAGCACCACGCTATCCGCGTCAACCAGGCTCCGCCATTGCTGATAAAGCGGACACTCAACGCGCGGCAATCGGGATCGGTCGATATTCAGGTGGTTATCCAGCCACGCTAACCGCGCGGGATAGCGGCAAAGCGGGTGGTCATCGCCGGGCGGATGGTCGCTGAAAAAGCCACTGAGCGTCGCGGCCATTTCTGCCGCTGGGTCGTTTTTGCCGCCCTCGGCGAGAAAAAACTTGTCATCATCCACAAAACTGGAATAACGACTCCCCCCTACGCCCAAAACTGGACTCGTGCCTACTCGATAATGCAGCAGGTTTAACCAGCCAGGCTCTGTCCACAACAGCTGTTCACTGGCTCGGGCCTGCAACCCATCCAGATACGGGTCAGCAGGACGCGCATGGAGGTTGGCAGTGGTAATCAGGAAAACGCTGGCAATCTGAATGAATCGATTCAAGTTCATGGCTGGTGTCGAGCTGAGATGCTCAATCGGGCCGGGAAACCGGCCTGGGCAGGAATAAATCCAGGGCAAAAAAATACCCCGTACTGCAGGCAGTACGGGGTAAGGGTCAGCCGATTAAACCGAGTATTTAGCCAGCTCAGAATGCTGCATCATCATCGTGTTGATCGATGCCATGAGCTCTTCCGCCGAAACATTTTCAGTTGGAAACAGTGCATTAAAGTTTTCATGCGCGACTCGAGCAAAGGTTGGCCGATCCTGGGCCTCAATTCCCAGCGTCAGGGCAACGGCATCCAGGGCATCGCCGTGACCCATTGCCACATCTTCGGCGAACTCATCCATGACCTGAGCCAGCAGGGAAGTACCACCGTAAGTGAGCGTGCCATCGACGGAGCACCCATTGGTGCCGCTGGTCATTCCAAAAGCTGTCTCTTATACACATCTCCGAGCC
>CAJXVN010000028.1 GCA_913060775.1 uncultured Gammaproteobacteria bacterium
GATCTACACTATCCTCTTCGTCGGCAGCGTCAGATGTGTATAAGAGACAGCATGGAAAAGTTCCTTGCCAATCCGCGCCATATTGAATTTCAGGTTTTAGCGGACGGCAACGGCAACGCTATCCACCTGGGGGAGCGGGACTGTTCTATTCAACGGCGCCACCAGAAGGTGATCGAAGAAGCTCCCGCTCCGGGAATCGATGCCGAAACCCGCGACCGTATTGGCGCGCTCTGTGTCCGTGTTTGTGAACAGATCAAGTACCGCGGCGCTGGCACATTTGAGTTTCTCTACGAAAATGGCGAGTTCTACTTCATAGAAATGAATACCCGCGTGCAGGTAGAACACCCGGTAACCGAGGCGATCACCGGAATCGATATCATTAAGGAACAGCTAAAAATCGCGGCTGGTCAGCCACTAACCTACCGGCAGGAGGACATCGAGATTCGCGGTCATGCGATCGAGTGCCGAATTAACGCTGAAGATCCGGATACCTTTATGCCAGCACCCGGCCAGGTCACCCATTACCATGCCCCGGGCGGTCCCGGCGTACGCATGGATTCTCACCTCTATTCCGGCTACACCGTACCGCCCAATTACGATTCAATGATCGGCAAATTGATCGTGCACAGCGAAGACCGTGACGGCGCCATTCGCCGGATGTCGGCGGCGCTGGGCGAGATTATTATCGATGGCATCACCTGTAATATTCCGTTACACCAACGGATACTGGCGGATAAGCGTTTTAGCGACGGCAGCGTTAGCATCCATTTTCTGGATCAGTAGCGGCGCTATTTTGCTGGATAAAATTCGATGCTAACGGTCGTTGGCCCGGCTGGATCCAGGCCACTGTATATCGCCTGATAAAAGCCCGATTCAGGCTTGCTCGGCGGAGTCAGGCTACCCAGAGACAATAAATCACCCGGGTTCAGCGCCAGGCCATCCTGGCGCAGGCGTCTAACCAGCCAGAATACCGCCTCCAGCGGGTGCCCCAGCAATGCGTCCCCGCTGCCGGCAGCTAGCAGCTCACCCGCGGGCCCGCGCAACTCAACACTGAATTCAGCCAACCGCTGGTGCCAGCTGGAGTCTTCATTAAGCGCCACCGGCGCCCCTAAAACCCCATACCTCGCGCCACAGTTGACCGCCACCAACGGTGCCGCAGACAGGGGGCCAGACCACAGGGGGTCCGGCAGTTCAACGAAGGGGATCACCGCATCCAGGTGGCTAAGCAGCTCTTCAATCGCGGTGACCTCATTAATCCCGTTATCTTTCACCCGGACTAACAAATCGGCCTCAAGCAGCCCTCTTGCACCAAATCTAACCGGTAGCCGAGCGGGCGATTGCAGCAGCATGTCATTGAGCAGCACCCCATACAGGGGTTCTGACACACCAAAATGGCGCTGCGCAGCTAATGAACTCATCGCCACCTTATAGCCCCGCTGTGAACCTAGCCGGGTGGATAACCGATGCACGTAGTGCCGCTGAAATTGATACGCCTGATCCAACGAGAGATCGGCAAAGGCTGGGGCTGGTTGAATTAGGTGACGGCCTGAATAGGCTGAAAGGAAATGATCCACTGGTTCCTCCGCCCGAACCGACCCGATGTTTGTTGCCAGTAATACCAGGGTCCAGACCACTACCAAAAACGGGTTTTTTAACAACTTATGAATACAGGCAGACAAAACCAGTCCCCATGATTATTGCCGCCAGAAAGTCGGCGTAAACAATACCAGGAGGGTGAATACTTCTAACCGCCCCAACAGCATCGCCATGCACAACACCCACTTACCGATTTGATTCACCGAGGCAAAATTACTGCCCACCTCCCCCAAACCGGGGCCCAAATTGGTGATACAGGCAGCGACCGCAGAAAAGGCCGTCACCAGATCCGGCTCGGTTGTCGCCAGCAACAGATACATAAATACGAAGACCGCGACATAAACTGAGAAAAACCCCCAGACGGATTCAATCACCCGGCTCGGTAAAACATCCCGGCCGATTTTCACCGCGATCATCGCGTTCGGATGCACGACCTTGATGACCTCGCGTACTCCCTGACGGTAGAGCAGCAGCGCTCGAATAACCTTGATGCCGCCCGCCGTAGACCCGGCACAACCGCCCACAAAGGCGAGCATCAGCAACATGATCGGCAGAGCGCCGGGCCATTGGTGATGAGGCGTTATCGCAAACCCAGTCGTGGTGCCGATAGAGATGGTCTGAAATAACCCGAGGCGGATGGCTTCAGGCCAGTTCGGCGCCACATTAGTAATGTAAAGGTAAACAACGGTGACAAAACTAACCACCGATAACAGGAACAGGTAAGCTTTCAACTCTGCATCGGCAAAATAAGGACGCAGACTCATGCCCCGCAACGAGAAAAAATGCAGGGAAAAATTCATCCCCGCAAGCAGCATAAAAAATATCGCTACGGTCTCGATGGCCTGGTTATCAAACCAGCCGAGGCTGGCATCGTGCGTGGAGAATCCACCGATCGCCACCGTTGAAAACGCGTGACAAATCGCATCAAACGGCGTCATCCCCGCCAACCAGTAAGCCAGCCCACAGGCGAGCGTTAAACCCAGGTAGATGTACCAGAGCGCCTTGGCCGTTTCAGTAATACGGGCCGTGAGCTTGCTATTTTTTACCGGACCCGCGATCTCTGCCTTATACAGCTGCATACCACCAATGCCGAGCATCGGTAACACTGCCACCGCCAGCACGATAATTCCCATACCCCCCAGCCACTGCAGTTGCTGACGGTAATAGCGAATTGACAACGGCAGGTCGTCGATCCCGACCATAATGGTGGCACCGGTCGTGGTTAATCCTGACATCGACTCAAACACGGCATCGGTCACCGTGAGGTTTGGGTGGGGAGCGATATACAACGGCAAAGCACCGAACAGCGCCAGCACCACCCAGAACAGGGCAACGACCAGAAACCCCTCTTTAGTGCCCAGCTCATCACTGCGCCGTCGCACCGGCATCCACAGGAGCAGTCCCGTTAGCATGGTAATTAAATACGCCGATACAAACGCCGTCGTGCTGCCATCACCAACAAAAAGGGCGATCAGAGCCGGGGGTATTTGGGTGATGCTAAAAACCAGCAGTAAAACACCAAAAATCCGCTGAATAGAGAGGAAATGCATCGGTAGCCGTAAGGCTAGAAAAACCGCCGCTTACGCGGACTGGATATGTCAAACAGGGCTTCGACCGCTTTGATGTGGCGTTTATCGACCATGAACAAAATCATATGGTCACCAGTCTGTATCACGATATCGTGATGACTGATCAACACCTGTTCTCCGCGCACTACGGCACCGATGGTGGTCCCTGGCGGCAGGACTATATCGCCAATGGCTTTACCTACCACCTGCGAATGCTCTGCATCACCGTGGGCTACGGCCTCGATTGCCTCGGCAACCCCGCGGCGCAGGGAGTGCCCAATGACGACATCACCCTGACGAACATGGGACAGCAGTCGACTGATCGTAGCAAGCTTCGGCGATACGGCAACATCAATGTCGCTAAGTTGAACCAGTTCAACATAGGAAGCTCGATTGATGATCGCCATAACCCGTTTAGCGCCCCGTCTTTTTGCCAGCATGGCGGAAAGAATATTCGCTTCTTCGTCGTTGGTAACCGCACAAAACACATCGGTGTTTTCGATGCTTTCGGCATCCAGCAACTCCTCATCGGCACCGTTTCCAACGAATACGAGCGTATTTTTGAGCTCCTCTGCCAGGTACTGGGCCCGCTCCACCGACCGCTCGATTAACTTGACGTTATATTGACCCTCTAACGCGGCGGCCAGCCGCATGCCGATATTTCCCCCTCCGGCGATGACCACCCGCTTAACACTTTTTTGCGAAGGCGCAAATTCACTCATTACCTTACGAATATCCGGCGTTGCCGCTAAAAAAAACACCTCGTCATTGGCTTCAATCACCGTATCGCCGGTCGGGCTGATCGATTCGCCGTCACGGTAAATAGCAGCAACCCGGGTATCCTGCTTGGGAATATGCTCCCGAATAGTCGCCAGTCGGCTACCGACCATTGGCCCCCCTTCGTAGGCATGCATGGCCACCAGCTTTACCCGGCCATCGGCAAAATCGAGCACCTGCAAGGAACCTGGATAGAGAATCAGCTGCTGTACGTAATCCGTAACTAACTGCTCCGGGTTAATCAGGACATCGATATGAAAGGCCTGACGTTCAAACAGTTCTTCGGCCTCAAGATAGGCCTGCTGACGCACTCTGGCAATGCGGGTCGGAGTATGGAATAGCGCATAAGCGATCTGGCAGGCAACCATGTTGGTTTCATCGTTACTGGTCACCGCCAGCAACATATCTGCTTGCCGCGCGCCGGCGGCTTCGAGCACGGCCGGGTTAGCCGCATGGCCCTGAATGGCGCGCAAATCCAGGCGATCCTCCAACGCCTGCAGGGCAACGGCATCGGAGTCGACGATGGTGACATCGTTTTCCTCGTCAACCAGGGTCTCAGCAACCGTACTTCCTACCTGGCCCGCTCCGAGTATCAGCACGCGCATACTGCTATCCCCCGTGATACCGCGATGTTAACGATTGCCATTCCACCCACTCAAGTTAATTATCGCAGTCTAAAGCTATCTGCTCTGTTCAAGGAGGATCCCGGTCAACTCCCCGGGATAAAATCTCTTTCAAACCGGTTACCAATCTCTAGCTGGTGAGCATTGAGAAAGTCCCTGACCGCCATCGCTCGGCCACCGGCGGGTTGCACCTCTGCGACACGGAATACCCGGTCTGCCGTGGCCACTCCCAATCCTTGCGGGCTAACTTCTACCAATGTCCCCGGTTCTGCCGCAACGCTGGTTTCAGTCATCTCACCGGCCAAAATTTTCAGCCGCACTCCGCCAACATGTGAAAAGGCCCCCGGTACGGGATTGAACGCTCTGATCTGGCGGTCCACCATTACCGCAGGCGCTGCCCAGTCCATGTTGGCCTCAGACTTGTCAATTTTGTGGGCGTAGGTCATCCCTTCTGCCGGCTGCACAACCCCTGTTAAGTCACCCTCGCTCATCCTGGATAGCCCGACTACCAGACAGGTCGCTCCAATCTGGGCCAAACGGCCTTCAAGTGTGCCCGCCGTATCGTCAGGCAATATGTCACAGGGTTCCCTTAACAGCATCGGCCCGGTATCCAGGCCGGCTTCCATCTGCATCAAGGTTATCCCGCTTTCACGGTCACCGGCCAGAATAGCGCGCTGAATCGGTGCCGCACCCCTCCACCGAGGTAACAGCGATGCGTGGACATTAACGGCGCCTAAACGAGGCAACTGTAACAATGCTTCAGGCAAAATTTGACCGTAGGCGACCACGACCAGAAGATCCGCCTGGTCATTGCGTATTTGCAGTAGATCATCGGCGATTCTCGCCGGTTGGCGCACCGATAGTCCCAGCGCTAACGCCGCTTTCTTAACCTCACCGGGTTTAACTTTTCGGCCTCTACCCCGGTGCCTGTCGGGCTGTGTATAAACGGCTTTAACCTGATGGCCGGCCTGGACAATCGCCTCTAAGCAGGGAACTGCAAAGGCCGGCGTGCCGGCAAATAAGATATCCAGAATCAGGCCACCTCAGACTGGGTTTTAAGCTTCAGTAATTTTTTACGAATGCGGTCTCGTTTAAGACGGGAGATATGGTCCACAAACAGTTTGCCATCAAGGTGATCCAGCTCGTGTTGAATGCAGATAGCCTCCAGACCTTCAAACCGCTGTTGCTGACGCTCGCCCTGCTGATTACACCAGGAGAGTAAAATTTCTTCGCTGCGTTCGACGGTCTCATACATCCCCGGAACCGAGAGGCAACCCTCCTCGCTACTGGTCACCCCCTGATTTTCAAGAATTTCCGGATTAACAAATACCTGAAGCTGGTTTTGCTCCTTACTCAAATCCATTATGAACAGGCGTAACGGGCGGTTAACCTGAGTCGCCGCCAGACCAATGCCGGGAGCCGCGTACATGGCCACCGCCATATCGGCAATCAGGTTTTCCAGTCGATCATCAGGAAACGAGACTGGCTCGGCACAATGGCGTAACCGCTCATCGGGGAATTCTAAAATAGTTAATGTAGACATAGGGTTTAGGGGCGTTTATTCTGTAATCACATAAATTGTTTTCGATAACACGTTGAAAACCACCAGAATTTAACTTTTATAAACGTGTTACTGAAAATCCCTGTAGAAACGTAAATTGTACCGATAGAGAAATAGCATGACTATCAAGAAGCTGGTCGGATTGCTGACAATCACCTTTTTAGCCAGCCATCTGGCTATCGCAGAGGAGGCCGTCGAGGCCAAACCTGATTCTCCCCAACAGTACGTGGTACAGGCGGGAGACTCCCTCTGGAAAATAGCCGATATGTTTCTGGAGAATCCCTGGCGCTGGCCGGGTATCTGGCAAAACAACCGACAGATTGAAAACCCCCACCTGATTTATCCGGGTGATGTGATTGCGTTGGTACAGACCGAGGACGGTATCAGGTTAGTCGTCAACCCGGTAACCGATTTCAACAAAAACCTCTCGCCGACGGTGGTTAGCGAACCGATCGATCAATCGATCCCCCTCATTCCGTTAAATGAAATTGCACAGTTCCTGGAAAATTCCACCGTGGTTGACAGCGGTAACTCGGCGGATTACCCCTACATACTCAGCGGCATTGGCGAGCACGTGATAAGCGGTGCTGGTGACCAGGTTTATGCCCGCAAACTACCAGAGGGCGACGATTTTGATGTTTTTCGGCTCGGATCTCCTTATGCCGACGCAGTAACTGATGAAGCCCTCGGTCACGCGGCGCTTTATATCGGTTCCTCCTCCCTGGTTAAGGGTGGCGATCCGGCAAAGCTGTTAATCACTCATTCAAAACGAGAAATTCTGCCCGGCGACGTCATCCTGCCGCGGGATAAAAACGTTATTGAACCCAACTTTAATCCTCGACCAGCCGATGACGATGTGGTTGCCCATATAATCGATGTCGTCGATGGTGTTAGCCAGATTGGTCAATACAACGTTGTGGTGATTGATCGTGGCATGACCAATGGCGTTAAGCCCGGCCACGTGCTGCGTGTCTTTAAAAGCCCGCCAGACCTGTATGATCCCGCGGCAGCTGAATGGGTAAATTTACCCGATGAACGGGCCGGCACGCTGCTGGTTTTCAAGAGCTTTGACAGGGTGAGTTTCGGCCTGATCATGTCTTCCACCGCTGCCATCACCATAAAAGACAAAGCAATCGGTGGAGCTGGTTAATTAGCGGTCCCTCAACCGCTTCTTTTCGGGAATCCGTACTCTATTCCCTGGCGCTTAGCCGGGCACCGGCTATCGGACCCGGGCGGTTCAAAAAGCTCATCGATTATTTTGGAACGGCAGAAAAGACTTATTCTGCATCATCGGGGCAAATCGGCTCTGTGTTGCGAAATTTTGCCGGCAGTACCGCTTTTTTTGAATATCTTCGTCAGCCGGTTAATCCTGTTGATTTCAGCGACGAATTATCTTTTTTTGAGGGTAGTGGACAGCACCTGCTGCCCTATGAAAGTCCGCAATACCCCAGTTTACTCAAACAGGTTTTCGACCCACCGCCACTGCTTTACATGTTAGGCCAGCCGCAGGTTCTTCACGAACCTCAGTTGGCAATCGTGGGCAGTCGCAACGCATCTTCACGGGGATGCCGGCGAAGCCATGGGTTTGCCGGAGAACTCGCCAATTTGGGAATCACCATCACCAGTGGATTAGCACTGGGAATCGACCAGGCCGCCCACGAGGGGACCTTAAGTCGGGATGGTTCAACCATTGCGGTACTCGGAAATGGATTAAACACTATTTATCCCAGGCAAAATAAGGGGCTGGCCGAGGCCATTATTGAACGAGGGGGTGCCATCGTGTCCGAGCAGCCATTGTCTGCCGGACCACTGGCGGCAAACTTCCCCAAGCGCAATCGAATCATCAGTGGACTGTCGCTCGGCACCCTGGTGATCGAAGCGACCGTCAAAAGCGGGTCTTTAATTACCGCTCGGATGGCGGCAGAGCAAGGCCGGTCAGTTTTTGCGATTCCTGGTGACCTGGACAACCCGCACAGTAAGGGCTGCCATCGGTTAATCAGGGATGGCGCCCAGCTCACGGAGACAATTGACGACATTTTGGCGGAGATATCTCCTCAGTTAAAACCTTACCTCGCAGCAGAAAACTCGACAGTCTCCACAGTTGAAACGTCCCCACAGGAGGCAAAGGTGCTGGAGAGTATCGGCTACGCCAGTAGCACAATTGACGAGATCATCATCGATACTCAATTGACGGCGGCTGAAGTTTCTTCCATTCTGTTATCTTTAGAATTAAGTGATCAGATCACTGGCCAGCCCGGCGGCCGATACAGCCGCTCCTGATTTGGAAACATTGATGAAACAATCCATGCTCGACGTCCTGATTTACCTGCTAGAGGAGTACGATAGCAGTCAGGCTGACGACAACGAACGACAATGGCTGACCAGCGAACTGGTGTTGGCGGGGTTTAACTCCTCCGATATTGGGCGAGCATGGGGATGGCTGGATGACCTGGCGGAGCAGGTTGAGAGCAATGACCTGGTTACTGGTTTTGAAAAAAGCAATGCTACTCGTGTGTTTAGCGATCAGGAACGAGCTCGGCTCTCCTTTGAAGCGCAGAGCTTTCTGATCTCTCTGCAAACCAGCGATCTTATCGATTCTGTCACCTTCGAACTCATCCTTGATCGACTAATCGCCCTTGAATGCGCGGATGATGAGCTCAGTATGGAACAGGTCCGGTGGGTGGTGTTGATGGTTTCTTTCAATCGAGCATCCCGGATTAGCCAGTTTGTCGCACTGGAACAGCTAATTTTTGCGGAACCTGGCGCGGATATTCATTAACTCTTTGGCGTTTCCCCTTCCCTCTTCGACATCTAACTTTTAACGGTCAAAATTAATCCTATGGTAACCAGCGTCGTGGTGGTCGAATCACCGGCCAAAGCAAAGACAATCAACCGCTACCTCGGTAAAGATTACAAAGTACTGGCTTCTTATGGCCATGTCCGTGATCTGATCGCCAAAGAAGGGGCGGTCGACTACCGCAATGGCTTTCATATGAATTACCAGCCTATTGAACGCAACGGTAAACACGTTCAGGCGATTGCCAAGGCGCTAAAGCCCGCTTCCGAACTGTTGCTGGCCACTGATCCAGATCGTGAGGGAGAAGCCATTGCCTGGCACCTTTGCGAGGAACTGGACAACCAGGGGCTGCTGAAAGGAAAAACAGTAAAGCGCGTTGTTTTTAATGAAATTACTGACAAGGCAGTCAACGACGCGGTCGCTAATCCAGGCGAAATACAGATGGATCTGGTCAACGCCCAGCAAGCGCGACGAGCACTCGATTATCTGGTTGGTTTCAATATTTCTCCGCTCTTATGGCGAAAAATTCGCCCCGGGTTATCCGCCGGTAGAGTGCAGAGTCCTGCACTACGTTTAATTGCCGAACGCGAGTTAGAAATAGAGAAATTCGTCCCTCGGGAATACTGGACCATTGAAGCAGAGGTAGAAACCCAGGACCGTAAATTCGCTGCCAAACTAGTGCGATATGACGGTGAAGCCCTCGATCAGTTCAGCTTTTCAGCCGGTGATCAGGCCAGGTCTGCAACCGACAGCCTTACCGAAAAGGCCGGCGGGTTTCTAACGGTCACGGAAGTTAAACCCAAGCAGCGAAAACGCAACCCGCTGCCACCGTTTACTACCTCAACCCTGCAGCAGGAATCTTCGCGAAAACTGGGATTTACCGCCCAACGCACGATGCGTATCGCCCAGCAACTTTATGAAGGGATCGATATTGGCGGCGAGAGTATCGGCCTGATCACTTATATGCGTACTGATTCCGTTTCACTCGCTCAGGAAGCGGTGGCGGAGATTCGCGAAGTGATTACCGCCGAATATGGTGCCGATAGTCTGCCGGACAAGCCTAGAACCTTTAAAAACCGGTCAAAAAACGCTCAGGAGGCTCACGAGGCAATTCGCCCGTCCTCTGCGACTCGATTGCCTTCTCAGATTAAATCGGCGCTGAGCGCTGACCAGTTAAAACTTTATACCTTGATCTGGCAGCGAACCATCGCCTGCCAGATGATTCCGTCGGTGTCTCAGTTAGTAACGGTAGAAATGAGTGCGGGCAGTAATGATAGCTTCCGCGCCACCGGGTCTGTATTGCTGGTACCCGGGTATCTGTCTGTCTATAAATCAGCAAGTGACGGCGAAGAAGAACAGAAACAATTACCGAAAATGGCTGAGGGTGAACGGCTGGCGCTGCTTGGAATCGAATGCGAACAGCATTTTACCGAACCACCACCGAGATTTAACGAAGCTTCCCTGATCAAAACACTCGAGGAGCATGGTATTGGGCGGCCATCCACCTATGCGTCCATCATCTCCACATTGCAGCAGCGTGAGTACGCGTTACTTGATAAAAAGCGGTTTATCCCGACCGATGTCGGTATGGTCGTCAACCGCTTTCTAACCAACTACTTCACACAGTACGTTGATTATGATTTCACCGCTAAACTGGAGGACGACCTGGATGCAGTGGCCCGCGGTGAGGGCAAGTGGATTCCGCTGCTGGAGGGATTCTGGGAGCCCTTCCATGAAAAAGTAGTCGATATAGAAAAAACCGTTACCCGTAAGGATGTTACGCAACAATTACTGGACGAAAACTGTCCCGAATGCGGGAAACCACTGGCGCTTAGACTCGGTAAACGAGGAAATTTTATCGGGTGCACGAACTATCCCGACTGCTCCTTTACCCGAAATGCCGACTCCGCCGAACAGCAGATCGAGCCGGAAATTATTCAGGATAGAACCTGCCCAAAATGTGACAAACCCTTACTGGTGCGGGTGGGAAAGTACGGGAAATTTATAGGTTGCAGTGGTTACCCGGACTGTAAGTATCTGGAACCGCTCGACAAACCCAAAGATACCGGGGTGAGCTGTCCAAAATGCGATGATGGGTCGTTGATGGAGAGAAAATCGCGGCGTGGCAAGGTGTTTTTTTCCTGCTCCAAATACCCCAAATGTGACTACGCAACCTGGAACCAACCGGTTGCAGAGCCCTGCCCTGAATGTTCGTTTCCAATCACCACCATCAAGACGACCAAAAAAAGAGGGACTGAAAAGGTCTGCCCAGAAAAAGAATGCTCGTTCACGGAGTTACTGGAAGGTCCGGAATAAGGGCGAACCGAAAATGGCGATTTAGTCATTAACTGACCCAAACTAAATTCGGGACCGGCACCAGTCTGCCGGCCCTTCAATCTCCAGGTCGGTGTTTAGCTCTTTTTGGGGCAGGTTTCGTCGATTGCCCCTACTCATCGATCTTAATTTGCTGCCTTGTTAGCTTCGCTTCTGTTAACGATGTTCTAGACATCCAGGTTAGCCACCGCCAGTGCATTTTCCTCGATAAACTCGCGTCGATGAGATACCTCATCGCCCATGAGGGTGGTGAATATCTGGTCCGCGCCAATGGCATCTTCTATATCCACCTGTAACAGCCGCCGCTCGGCATAGTCCATGGTGGTTTCCCACAACTGTTCCGGGTTCATTTCACCCAGGCCCTTGTAGCGCTGAACCATTAGCCCTTTGCGTCCCTGGGTGAGAATAAACTCCATGGCAGCAGCGAAATTGCTAATCGCCTGTACTTTTCCGTCCAGTTCAATCGTTGCCCCAGGTTTAATCAATCCGTCCAGTTTTTCGGCCATTTCAGCGATAACTCGGAAATCGGCGGAAGCCAACGCGCCCTGGGTAAAGGTAACTAAGCTGCTTAATCCGTATTCAGTGCGTTCTATCTGCAGGTCGTTACGGCCTTCATGGGAGGCCACACTCGCCCGGTAAGTTGCGCTGACACTGGTGTCGAGCGCGACCTCAAAGTTTTCGGCCCAGCGAGCAAATTCTGTTCGGTCACTTACTAATTCAGCCGTCAACGGCGCAACCTCGAGCATCGCTTCCAGGGTCTGTCTGTCGTACTGTCGAGCCAGTCGATCAAACACCGACAAGACCCTCGTGTAAGACTCTGCCAGCGATTCTAACTCTGCTGCGGACAGTTCCTGTCCCTCCGGGTCAGGTTTTAATTGGGTATTCCTTAACGCGAGCTTGAGGATATATAAATTGAGTTCCGGTTCCTCTTTCAGGTAGCGCTCGTCTTTACCTTTTTTGACTTTATAGAGGGGTGGCTGGGCGATATAAAGATGGCCTCGCTCGATTAGCTCTGGCATTTGGCGATAAAAGAAAGTGAGCAACAAGGTACAGATATGTGCACCATCCACATCGGCATCAGTCATGATGATGATGCGGTGGTAGCGCAATTTATCGGGGTCATACTCTTCTCTGCCAATACCACACCCCAGTGCAGTGATCAGAGTGCCGACCTCAGCAGAAGAGATCATTTTGTCAAAACGAGCCTTTTCTACGTTTAGAATTTTTCCCTTCAATGGCAAAATCGCCTGGAACTTCCGATCCCGGGCCTGCTTGGCCGAACCCCCTGCAGAATCGCCCTCCACCAAGTAAATTTCTGACAAAGCAGGATCTTTCTCCTGACAATCCGCCAGTTTGCCTGGTAGCCCGGCAATATCGAGGACGCCCTTGCGTCGCGTCATTTCCCGCGCCTTTCTTGCAGCTTCTCTGGCTCGGGCTGAGTCGACAATTTTAGAGACGATAGCCTTGGCTTCCTGAGGGTGCTCCTCAAGCCATTCGCTTAGCTTTTGACCCACAACCGATTCAACAACCGATTTCACTTCCGAAGAGACTAATTTTTCTTTGGTTTGGGATGAAAACTTTGGATCCGGCACCTTCACCGACAGTACTGTGGTCAACCCCTCGCGGACATCTTCACCAGTGGTTGGTATTTTGTTCTTAGCATTTGGATTTCCAGCATCGATGTACTGGTTCAGGGTACGGGTTAACGCCGAACGAAAGCCCGCCAGATGAGTTCCGCCATCTCGTTGGGGAATGTTATTGGTAAAACAGAGGATTGATTCCTGATAGAGGTCATTCCACTGCAGCGCTACCTCGACAAAAACACCTTCTTTCTCAGCCGTGATATCGATAACGTCTTTGTGTAGAGGGTTTTTGCTCGAATTCAGATGCTCGACAAACGACCGAATACCGCCAATGAATTTAAACGTTTCATTTCGATCAACTCGCTCATCCGTTAGCTGAATTTCAACGCCCGAATTCAAAAACGATAGCTCTCGCAGCCTTTTAGCTAGTACATCGTAGTGAAACTCCACGTCCCCAAAAATGTTTTTGCTGGGCAAAAAGGTTACGCGAGTGCCGGTTTTTGAACTCTCTTCTCTTTTTTCCAACCTCGACTGCGCATCACCGTTTGAATATTTTTGATCAAACCGAAAACCTTCTCTCCAGATTTCCAGGGTGAGGTCTTCTGAAAGTGCATTAACGACCGACACACCAACACCGTGGAGGCCGCCGGATATTTTGTAGGAATTTTCGTCGAACTTACCCCCTGCATGGAGCGTCGTCATTATTACCTCGGCCGCGGTGATGCCCTCTTCCTCATGGACATCAACCGGGATCCCTCGACCGTTATCAGCGACGCTGGCAGAACCATCTGAGTAAAGAACCACATCAACGCGATCACAATGTCCCGCTAAAGCCTCATCAATCGAATTATCAACCACTTCAAAGACCATGTGATGCAGGCCTGTGCCATCGTCGGTATCACCGATATACATCCCTGGCCTTTTTCTCACTGCATCAAGCCCTTTTAGAACTTTGATATTTTCGGAATTGTATTCTTCACTCATAATTTCAACCATTGCTCGTCTGGTGAATGTCTTTCAAACCAACACACCCTGTTTCACGTGAAACAGAGCCAAATCAAAATGTTTCCTGACTGCCTCAGAAAGGCCCGTCCCGGTATAAATAGTTTGGCCACCGAGCGCTGCGGTAACCCCAATCATGGACTCTGCCACCTCATCATCAAACTCTGCCCAGAGATCATCAACCAGGAAAACCGGTGCTCGACCGGTATCTTCAGCAACCACCGATAAGACAGCGATAATCAATAAATAATAGTAGGCCTTAGTCTGCCCTCTTGACGCCCAGTTTTTTGAATCACCCTTATTGGAATGGAATTTCAGATCACTTCGATGAGGGCCCACCGCACAATACCCTAATTTTAGATGATCTGCGCGCCGCAGCTCCAACTCATTCAGCAGGCTCTTCGCGCCATTCCAGCCAAACCGATAATCAATCTCCACCAGAGGCAAATTCTTAAACGAAGAAAGTAGCGACTTCAGCCGATCTCCGACTCTTACCGCCATTGCTGCTCTCAAAGCAGTTAGCTTTTCTCCTACCTCTGCTAACAGCGCCATCCAATGCAACTCATCCATCGACGGGGATTTTAGGGCGGCCACATAATGGTCTAGGGAGGTTTTGTATTGACCTAGCTCTGCGTGATAGTGGGGTTCCACGTGAAACAAACACCAGTCCAGGATATTTCTTCTACTCTGTGAGGTATCGATCAACCCCGCCAGCACTTCCTGCGAAAAGACTAGCAGGGGTAACTGTTTGACCAGGGTAGATCTATTTCTCACTGTATTGCCGTTGAGCGTTAATTTCTGTTGACGGCCCTCCCTGACTACCTGGATTTCGGTCTTAACATCGTCTCTATCTATCGCCGATGCTTTTATCAAAAATCCGGATGAACCTTCCCGGATAAGGGACTGTCGATACCCTCCCCTGAAACTACGGCCATTGGTTAACAAATAAATGGCTTCCAGAATGGAAGATTTCCCTGCCCCGTTTAATCCACTAATGAAGTTGATTTTGGGTGAAAGGGAAACGGTAAGCCCCTCTATATTCCGAAAGTTCCTAACCGTTAAATTTGAAAGATTCAACGGAAATCTAAATCATAAGCGCATGGGCATAATAACGTATTGGGCCTGATCACTGCCGGGGGCTACGATCAGGCAGCTGCTGTTTGAATCCCCGAAGTTGATCTCGACGTCGTCCGTGGTCAGGGCACCGAGCACGTCTAGAAAGTAACTGGCATTAAAGCCTATTTCGAACTCATCGCCACTGTAGGTTACTCCAAGGTCTTCCTCCGCTTCCTCGTTCTCCTGATTATGGGCCGACAGTGCGAGGTTATCGGCGCTCAGTTTCATCCGGACAGCACGGTACTTTTCATTCGCCAGAATGGCGACTCTTCCCAGCACCTCCCGCAGTTCTTTGCGCTTACAAACCAGCTTGTTATCCACTCCACTCGGTATCACCCGCCGATAGTCAGGAAAATTACCCTCGATCAATTTTGATTTAAACAGGGTGGAGCCGCTTTCAAAAATAAAGTGATCGTCCCCGAGTACAAGTTGCACCGCGTCGTCCGAACCGTCTAACAATCGCAGCATTTCAAGCACCGTCTTACGAGGCACGATGAGCTGCCGGTCTTTGTCCACCGCCTGGTCGACTTCAAATTTAGCCATCGCCAACCGGTGTCCCTCGGTCCCCACGACGGTGAGCTTATTGCCTTGCAGATCAAAGAACAGGCCGTTCAGGTAGTAACGAACGTCCTGCTGGGCCATCGCAAATTGCGTTTGACTAAGTATTCGTTGAAGTTCCGAATTACTTAACTGAATTGTGGAAGCATCGCCAGTCAAGCTGATGGTTGGATATTCCCGCGAATCCATTACTGACAGCGTAAACCTCGCCCGACCGGCAAGCACCCGAATTTTATCGGCAGCCACCACAAATTTAACTTCGCAGCCGGCGGGTGCGGCTTTGCAAATATCCACCAGTTTTCGGGCAGGCACCGTTGTTTCCAACGAATCCGAATATTCCTTCAATGGCACTCTGGCGGACATTTCCACTTCAAGGTCCGTCGCGGTAAGAGTGGCAAGCCCCCCATCTATCTTGATCTGTATGTTGGATAAGATAGGCAGTGTTTGCCTTTTTTCCACTACAGAGCTGACTACCATGAGTGGTTGAAGGAGTTGTTCCCTTATGACTGAAAATTCCATAATTAATATTAATACTTTAAGTTTATAAAAAACCTATTATTACTATTAGGCGTCGGTTTATGGGGATAACTAAATTTATTCATTTAAAACAAAAACATATGCCGATTTAATGAGCGGTCAATCTGTGTATATCCGGGTATGAATCGGGATAACCAGGGGGTCTTTTCATCATTCATCAGGTTATCCACAGTTTCCGGTTGTCTTATGCACAGGCGATCACTAAGCAGAAAGTGTCCTCACTAGTAGTTGATAATCTTCAGCGAGGTTAGCGTCACTATTTTTGAGATCGTTGACCCGCTCGCAGGCATGGATGACGGTGGTATGGTCGCGACCCCCAAACGCTGATCCTATTTCTGGCAGGCTACAACTGGTTAGTTCCTTCGACAGACACATGGCAATTTGCCGGGGACGAGTGATGACTCGTTTACGGCTTTTCGAGTGAAGGTCGGAAATTTTTATCCTGAAGTATTCAGCGACGACTTTCTGGATGCTTTCGACCGTGATGGTCCTGCTCTGAGCCGCCAGGATATCTTTGAGCGCTTCTCGGGTAAGTTCCAGGGAGATAGGGTTGTTAGTGAAATTTGCGTAGGCTTCTACTCGCCGCAGAGCTCCTTCGAGCTCCCTCACATTGGAGTGAATGTTTTTAGCAATATAAAAGGCAACGTCATCCGGCAGGTTTTGCCCTGACAGGATCGATTTGCTGTTAACGATAGCGATTCGCGTTTCCAGCTCCGGTGGCTCCACCGCCACACTCAGGCCCCAGCCGAATCGAGAAATCAGTCTGTCTTCCAGACCCTTGATGTCTTTCGGATACCGGTCACAGGTCAGAATCACCTGGTTGCGGCCGTCCAGCAAGCTATTGAAAATATGAAAAAATTCTTCCTGTGACCGTTCTTTGCCGGCGAAAAACTGAATATCGTCTATCAGCAGTACGTCGGCGGAACGATAATAATTTTTGAATCGGTCCATCCGATTGTGCTGCAGGGACGATACCATATCCGCTACGAAGCGTTCAGCGTGTAAATAAACGACCTTCCGATCGGGTTGCCGCTGCTTTATGCGTAATCCACAGGCGTGCATGATGTGGGTTTTTCCAAGCCCCACCCCCCCGTAAATAAGCAACGGGTTATACACGGTCTCGTCGCCGTTACTGATCTGTAATGCTGCTGCTCGACACAGTTGGTTGGATTTCCCCTCTATAAAATTATCGAAGGAGAGGTTTTCATCGAGTTTATGGCTGACATCATTGAATTTGATGTCGTCCTTTTTGGCAGTCAGCCGTTTAAGGGCCGTTTTCTTCAGGGGACTTCTGGACGCTGGCTTGCCCCGGCTTGACCCCAGTTTGATGGTGAGTTTGGTTTGCTGGCCCGAGAGGTTGGCAAGCACGGCTTCAATGTCGTGGTAGTACTTATCGTTAACCCAGTCAAGGACAAACCGATTTGGCGCCAGCAGGGTGACGTTACCTTCGTCCGCTTCTACGTTTTGTAACGGTCTGATCCAGGTGTTGAATTCCTGAGACCCAAGACGCTGTTGTAGTTCAAGTAAGCAGGAATTCCACAAATCGTCAGTGCTCATACGGTAGCGAATAAAACTGGGGTTTGAACGGGTGCTTTGTTAGCGGACTAACAGGGCTAATTCTATCCGTACAAAATGGTTAAACGAACCCGTTCGTTATCCCCGGTAATTTAACCGTAACCGTGATGGTGTGTATACAAGGTTAAGGGTCGATTTCGACCAGGATTTACCGCGAAAATCTTGACTGGCGGGGTCGCCTCGGGTAGCCTTGCGTTCCATTTTTTTCGCCCCGGCTATTTGCCAGGCCAATACCAATTGGATTCCAATGAAACGTACATTTCAACCAAGCCAGATTAAACGGGCTAGAACCCATGGGTTCCGGGCACGTATGCGCACTCTCGGGGGACGCAAAGTTATCAATGCTCGCAGAGCCAAAGGTCGCAAACGGCTAATCCCGTAACGCGGTTTAAAACTGACCGCTGGGTTGTCAAAGGCCGATACGGATAGCGAATCTTTTGACCGATGCTACCGACTTTTAGAGCGACATCAATTTGATCGGGTTTTTGAACAGCCTGTTCGCTTAATAATCCCGCCATTTACCCTGCTCTTCCGAGAAAACCAGCTGGGCTACCCCCGGTTAGGCTTTGTGATTAGCAAAAAAAATGTGCGCCTTTCCGTGGGTCGAAACCGGATTCGACGCCAGGCCCGCGAAAGCTTTAGGCGCAACCGATTAAAGCTTCCCGGCGTTGATCTGGTGTTGCTAGTGCGCCGAGACATAAAGTCATTTCAGTCCGACCAGGTAAAGGATGCGCTGGATAAGCTCTGGCAAAGGCTTGGCGATGGTTAATCACCTGCTGAGCTATCTGGTGCGTGGGTACCGGTATTTTCTGAGTCCATTACTGGGGAGCAGTTGCCGGTATAGTCCCAGTTGTTCCGACTATTGTCTTCAGTGTTTGCAGGAATTCTCAGCGCCCCGGGCTATCTGGTTGACCTTTCTGCGAATAATAAGATGCAATCCCTGGTCCGCAGGCGGAATCGATCCGATTCCCGATAAAACCCCCTAACCGGTCACCTCTACCTTTCGGATGAATATGGAAACTGTTCGCCTCGTCCTTTTTGTCATTTTGGCTTTTCTTCTGCTGCAAATATGGGAATCCTGGCAGCAGGAAAATCAGCCCGAACCGTTGGCACAGGCTGTTGCTAATCCGGATATTCCTGCTCCAGTTGATATTGAGGAAGATGTCGACTCGATGCCGGGCAGTCAATCCGTGGCAACGCCGGCAGAACTTCCCGCTGCAGGCAGTTACGACACCTTAAGCCAGCAGGCTTCCCGGTCGGTCCGGGTAGAAACCGATACCCTTATCGTCGAGATTGATAGCCGCGGTGCCGTACCTCGTCGAGCATGGCTAAAACAATATCCGGTGACTCAGGAAAATCCGGAGGAACTCACGGTTATTCTGGATGACAGTGCGGCACGCCAGTATTACGTCCAGTCTGGGCTGGTCGCTAGCCCCGAGAGTCTGGAGGCTCCTAATCACAACACCCTGTTTACGATCGAATCCGATAATTACCAGCTGACTGACGGAAAAGATCAGCTGGAAATAGTCGCCACCGCCCGGTTAGAGAATGGGATTACTGCGGTTAGACGCCTCGGATTTAAACGCGGCAGCTATCAGGTAAAAATAGAAACCACCTTATCGAATCAGTCTGAGCGCGCCTGGCAAGGTCGTTTCTATAATCAGCTGGTTCGATCACCGGGCAGTGGCGCCGAACGGTCATTTTTTGCTCCGGCCTCCTACGAGGGTTCGGCTTATTACACGGCTGACCAGAAATACAACAAGGTCAGCTACGACGACATTGATGACCAGCCCATGGCGCTGCCCACGGACAATGGCTGGGTAGCGATGCTTGAACACTATTTCGTTACAGCCCTTGTCCCTGAACAGACAGAGCGTTTCTACACCAGGGCTCTCGAGGCCCAGCGGTATGCTGTCGGTACCCTGAGTCCTGGTCATACGGTCCAGACGGGCCAGGAATTATCCGACGCAGTAACCCTATACCTGGGTCCAAAAGAACAGCACCGGCTAACCGCTATTTCCCAGGGTTTAGAGCTGGCCACCGACTTCGGCATGTTGACGTTTCTCGCGCAACCGGTGTTCTGGGTACTTAAATGGTTACACGGGCTGTTCGGCAACTGGGGCTGGGCTATTATCGGCGTTACAGTTATTCTGAAAGCGTTCTTTTACCCGCTCTCAACGGTCGGCTATCGGTCAATGGCGAAAATGAAGGGTGTCCAGCCAAAAATGGTCGCCCTGCGTGAAGCTTATGCCGATGACAAGACCGTGTTAAACCAGAAAATGATGGAGCTCTACCGCACGGAAAAAATCAATCCGCTGGGTGGTTGCTTGCCGATCCTTATTCAGATTCCAGTATTTATCGCCCTTTACTGGGTACTGCTTGAAAGTGTGGAATTGCGCCAGGCCGGCTTTGTCCTCTGGCTCACTGATCTCTCCCAGGCCGATCCCTACTATGTGTTACCGATTATTATGGGGGTGAGTATGCTGGTTCAACAGCGCATGAACCCGACCCAGCTTGACCCGATACAACAGAAAGTGATGATGGCGATGCCGATTGTTTTCACCTTCTTTTTCCTCACCTTCCCCGCCGGTCTGGTGCTTTACTGGGTGGTTAACAACATCCTGTCGATCCTCCAGCAATGGCACATCACCCGCCAATACACGGCTTCCTGATCAGTCAGGCGTTCGCCTGACAAGGGGCTTTTAACGGAGGCGGATTATGGCGATAGACACCATCGTAGCCCGCGCGACTCCGCCTGGTCGCGGCGGGGTGGCGGTTATTCGACTCTCCGGTCCCAAAGCAGCGACCATAGCCACGACGATAGCCGGGCCTCTGCCGACGCCTCGGCAGGCGGTGCTAAGACAGTTTAGGAACCTGTCTCTTATACACATCTGACGCTGCCGACGAAGAGGATAGTGTAG
>CAJXVN010000029.1 GCA_913060775.1 uncultured Gammaproteobacteria bacterium
GAGATGTAGAGAGGTCTCGTGGGCTCGGAGATGTGTATAAGAGACAGGTGGTATTACGACTGCTTCAATCAGGATAACGTCGATCTGGTGGATGTTAAGGAGACCCCCATCGAGCGTATTACCGCCGATGGCATTCAAACCAGCGCGGGCGAACAGAAGTTCGACATCATCGCGATGGCGACCGGATTCGATGCGGTCACCGGCGGTTTGATGCAAATCGATATTAAAGGGACCGAGGGTCTCACCCTGAAAGAGAAATGGACTCAGGGAGTCAAGACTCAACTGGGCGTTGCCAGTGCGGGCTTCCCCAACATGTTGTTCCTCTACGGCCCGCAAAGTCCGTCAGGGTTTTGTAACGGCCCGACCTGTGCCGAGATTCAGGGCGAGTGGATCGTGCAGTGTCTTGAGAATGTTCGTAACCAGAACAAGCAGCGAATTGAAACCACGGCTGCTGCAGAGCAGGAATGGAGCGACCACGTGGCCGAACTGGCCGGCATGACGCTATTCCCCAAGGCAAACTCCTGGTACATGGGCGCCAATATCCCGGGCAAAACCCGGCAACTGCTCAACTACCCCGGTGGTTTACCCCTGTACCGGGAAAAATGTGCCGAGGTTGCCGATCATGGCTACGCAGGTTTTGTGATTAGCTGATTAAAAATCACCTTACTGGTATCGGTGGCCAATCCTGTAATCGCACTCCTGTTTGCGTCAGCTAACAGGCCGGAGTAGTCTCGCCGTCAGCGCACTCGTAGAGAGGGCGGACGTCGGAGGGGAGTGCAATGGGGCGGTTTCTGGTATTTGGCTACGGGGTAATCAGTTATCTGCTATTTCTGATCTCTTTTTTGTATCTGATAGCCTTTAACGGCAACTTTTTAGTGCCGAAAACGGTTGATTCCGGGCAACCACAAGGGTGGCTACTGGCCGTGGTTATCAACATTGGGTTGATGGCCCTGTTTGGTGTACAGCACAGCGTCATGGCTCGTCCCGCCTTCAAGCGGTGGATCACCCGGTTCATCCCGGAGTCAATGGAGCGCAGCACCTACGTGCTGGCGACCGTTATGGTACTGGTGCCAATGATGGCTTTCTGGCAGCCTGTCGGTGGCGTAATCTGGCAGGTCGACAACACTGCTGGTATTACCCTGCTGTATGGTTTGATGGCCATCGGCTGGCTGTTGGTGCTGGTTTCCACCTTTTTAACCGATCACTTTGATCTGTTTGGTTTGCGTCAGGTCTACCTTGAACTGATAAAGCGCAGCTATACCGCCATTCCTTTCACCGAGCGACTGGTCTACCAGTGGGTTCGCCATCCAATGATGCTGGGTCTGCTGGTTGCGTTCTGGTCCATCCCGGCCATGTCATACGGGCATCTGCTGTTTTCCACCGGCATGACTCTGTATATTTTTATCGGTATCCATTACGAAGAACGTGGTTTGGCAGAAACGCTGGGCGAAGAGTATGTTCGCTATCAGCAGCGCACATCGGCAGTTTTTCCGGGGTTATCGCGGAAAGAATAATTTTGTCAGGTATCTTAATTTCCAGTTGCTACGGAGCGAGTAACCATGGACGGGGCGACTAGCCAGAACATCAGCTTTGACCAGCTGGTAGAAGACCACCCGGAAGAAGGAGTGTTTCGCGTCCACCGGGATGTCTACCTCGATCCAGTGCTGTACGAGCTGGAAATGGCGCGCATATTCGAATCGACCTGGGTGTTCATCGGCCTGGCGAGCGAAGTCGAGCAGCCCCACGACTATATGACCCGCAATATCGGCCGCCAGCCGGTAATCATCATGCGTGACCAGCGGGGCAAGCTGGGCGGATTTCTCAACAGTTGTCGCCATAAGGGGTTAAAACTTTGCCCCCTGGGGAGTGGTAATCGCCAGTTCCATGCCTGCCCCTACCACGGCTGGACCTACGATAGCGGCGGCAACAATGTGTCGATCCCGGCCCAGCGTAGCGGCCAGTATCCCGAAGTTTTTGAGCAGGCCGATCATGGCCTGGTGCCGATTGCCCGCTTCGACAGTTATCGCGGATTCCTGTTTGGTAGCTTGTCGGCCGATGTGCCCACGCTGGATGAGCATTTAGGCGAGGCCCGCCAGCTGCTCGACCTGATTGCGGATCAGGCACCCAATGGCCTCGAATATGTCTCCGGTGGCTCCACCTATACCTATGACGGCAACTGGAAGTTGCAGTTTGAGAATGGCCTCGATGCTTATCACTTCGCAACTACTCATGCCGCATTTGTTGACATCGTCATGCAGCGAACACCCCGGGCCGTGCCGGAGCATATCCAGGCTTATTCTGACCCGGCAGACGGAGTAGTGGCGGGCACCGTCAGTTTTCCCCGGGGACACGCCATGTCCTGGTCCCGGGGCGCACCCGGGCAGGAACCCGCCGCACGACCACTGCCTTATGATCGTGAGAATTTCGAGGCAGTAAAAAACCAGGTGGGTGAAGAGCGCCTTAGCTGGATGCTGCGCCAGCGTAACCTGACCATTTTTCCCAACCTGCAGATTATCGATATTCAGTCCCTGCAGGTACGCACCTGGGAACCCCTGGCCGCTGACAAAACCCGCATGGTTTCACACTGCCTGGCGCCAAAAGGCGAGAGCGCCGAGGCCCGGCGGTTTCGTATCCGCCAGTACGAAGAGTTTTTTAATACCGGCGGTCTCGCCAGCTCGGACGACAACATCATGTACGAGCTTTGCCAGGCCGGTCTGGTCGCCACCGCCGCCGGCGTTCCGCAAAGCGTTTCCCGGGGGATGACGGCGCCAACCCCGGAGCCGGATCAATATGCTGGGCTCGATTTCCAACAGGCCCGAATTACCGCTAGCCCGGCTGGGCTAGGCTTTGGCGACGAAACCGGCATGCACGCCGGCTATCGGGAATGGTTGCGACTGATGAAAGCCGGAGAGTCTGCGGCTGAACAGCCAGGCACATAAGCCGTTGAGGCTACATAAAACTAGATTATCAGAGGGGTGGAAATGGTAGACCAGGCGGCAACAGCGATTGCGACCGATCTCCTCTATCGAGAAAGCACCGCGCTTGACCAGCGCAAGTGGGACCAGTGGCTCGATCTCTATACCGAGGATGCCGTCTACTGGGTGCCCGCCTGGCGCAACGAAGATGAGCAGACCAGCGACCCGAATAGCGAAGTGTCACAGATCTATCACGATTCCCGGACCGGGCTTGAAGAAAGGGTCATGCGGGTTACATCCGGTAAATCCGTCACCGCCATGCCCCTGCCGCGCACCACTCACTTTATTACCAACATCGTTGCTACCAACGCCGACGAGTCGACGATCCAGGTGACGGCAAACTTCATGGTGCAGCTATTTCAACCCCAACGCGGTGCCCAATATGTGAATTTTGGTGATTACGAACTGAGCCTGGCGATGCAGGGTGAACGTTGGTTGATTGCTGCTAAGACGGTGCACTTGAAAAACGACCTGGTACCGGCCTTGATTGATTTTTATACGCTTTGAATCGGGGGCCGCTGTATATCACTCAACTATGGTCGCAAAGAAGCACAATGGTTGTTGAGAGATGTTGATAACTTTATGACTATTAAGGGTTTTGTATTTTTAGAGGCGTTCACTAAATTAGGACGGTTATGCTGCATCAGTCTAGCGCCCTACAATCCTACGCCGCATAGTTGACTGTTAGAGCCCATAACAATTTCAAAGAAGACGGATAAGTTAATGAAAATAATAATTATTACTTCAATAATCTTAGTATTTTTGAGTGGATGTGATCTTTTAAATACCGATTACGATAAATGTGTGGAGGCTATTAGCAATGGAAATCGAGAATTTAAAGGTCTCTTTCCGACTGAGGCTGCGCTACAAGCTTACGCGGCAGGAGAGTGTGCATGTGCAGGTAAGTAACTCATGCCTTTTTAGTGTGGGAGGAGTTTGGTAAGAATTAGCGCGGCATTAATCTAATGATTGAAGAGCAAAAATTAGAGTTGATCGGGATGCAATTTAACATTCTGCATGACTGTATAAGATCAATAATTTATTTTAGGCACCTATCCTCTATTGAGGAAAAAAGTACAGCACAGATCTTTATGAAAGATATTCTTTCTGATCATGTAATACAAAGCTGGTGCAAAATATTTGGTAATAACGGTGAGGACACCCATTGGAAGAAAATAGCAGAGGCCGAAGGCGTTGGTGATTTATCAGAGCCATTTAGTAAAGAAAGCATTTTGAGGTGTACCGGCATGAATGACCAAGAATGGTCTGAGTATCACTCAAGTATGCAAACTGCCCGAAATGAGTTTTTTTCCCATTTTGATATGGACTCAATGATTTTGAATTATCCTAATCTCGATGCAGCTTTATCATCCGTAGTTGCCTATAGAGAATGGCTTAGTGATCTCCTTGACTCAGTTGCAAAGGCGAAAATTAACGATGGTACTGTAATAGTAAATAAAGCACCGCTTATTAATGATTTGCTAAGATCTTTTAACGAAGAAGCGGAGGAAGGGTTCAATGGCAGAATGCTCTAACAAGGCCGTAAACTCCGACGCATTTTTCGCTCGCTACGCTCACTACAAAAGCGCCGGTTGCGCCTGGCGTTAGATTCAACACCCCGTG
This sequence comes from uncultured Gammaproteobacteria bacterium, assembly GCA_913060775.1. GTDB lineage: Bacteria > Pseudomonadota > Gammaproteobacteria > Immundisolibacterales > Immundisolibacteraceae > QNFC01. Next base: position 4,599 of record CAJXVN010000029.1, read on the forward strand.
ATGGACAAGTGCCCCGCCCATTTTTATAAGTACAGAAGCTTGAGTGCAGGAGCTGCCGAACACGTTGAGCGAACGATCTGTCACAGCGAGCTCTACTTTCCCAAGCCAACTTCGTTTAATGACCCCTTTGATTGCCGCCCAAGCTTCCAGTTTGAGGCTTCGGACAAAGAAATGGCGTCCTATTACGACCGCCTACTCAAGAAATTTAAACCGCAACTTAATCGCGAGCAGCGACGGCAAGAGGCAAAATCAATGCTCGGCGATTGGGAAAGAAACCCCAGCAATCCCGAAGCGCTCATGTGGGTTAAACAACAGCACACCGAACAAATCACAGAACAGATCGGAGTCCTATGTCTGTCTGGTGTGAAGAACGACATTTTGATGTGGTCGCACTATGCAGACTCCCATCGCGGGATATGCTTGGAATTCGATGGGTACTTTGATTTCTTCGCTAATACTCAGGAGGTCAAGTACCCTACAGTGCGCCCAAGGATCAATCCCTTCCGCCAAAACCAAGAGGAGATGATGGAGGCCGCATTGCTCACAAAGGCTGAGCATTGGAAATATGAACAGGAATGGCGTCTAGTTCATTACCGTAAAGGACCTGGCGTTTATCGGTACCTACCAGAAGCGCTAACAGGTGTAATCCTTGGGGCTCAAATTTCGCCACATGACAAGGAGAAAGTTCTTGGCTGGGTCGAAGGGAGGACTCATCCAGTCAAGTTATATTGCTCATCACCATGCGACACGAGCTTCTCCCTCAAAATCGAAGAGGTGTCGCTTGCCAGCCTCCGAACTTAACCCAGCGTTCGAGAGGGACGCCGCAAAAGCGCAGCGCCCCTCTAATCAATGGGGTCAGACTCGATTGATATTGACCAGAGAGATTTTCGCTTCTCCATCAAGAGAGCGAGAAACCCCGTAATCATTTTCCGCCACCTCTGCACAAATCTGTCGGTACTGGGTTGCACCGCCTACCTAGACCAAAAACCATCCCCATTTACGGAGTTACGTGCAGATTAATCCGTGGTCCCGTTTTTTTTAGGGGATCGGCCGCTTGCAGGAACCTTCCGCGAGCTTCAATATTGACCGGAAGCTAATCAGGGGGAGTTTCAATTGATTTGTATCATTCTAAAAATGCGGCTGAAACCGGATAAAGTAGACGGCTTGTTGGAGACGATGCGCAGGTTAATCCCTGAGGTGCGCAAAGAGCCGGGGAATCACGCTTACTATTTTCATCGCGTGCCGGATGATGCCAACAGTTTTGTTTTTTACGAACAGTATGAGGACGAGGCGGCACTGATGGCCCACCGGGCCCATATTGCCGAGTACGGGATTGATATGAATAACCTGGGTGAAATGCTGGTGGAGCCGCCGGATCGCCAGGTGTACGAGCTGTTTTCAGAACAGAGCGCTTAACCGGGACAGAGGTTTGCGCTAAGGGAGTAGAGCAATGAGTGACGGGAAGAAACTACATTTTGGAGCCTTCATGCGGCCGGCCAGCATTCACACCTGCAGCTGGCGCCACCCGGCCGGGTTGGCCGATGCGAATTTTAATTTCAAGGCGATGGTGGGTTTTGCCCAGACCCTTGAGCGCGGCCTGTTTGATGCCATGTTTATGGCCGATCACGTCAGTCTGCTGAACATGCCGCCGGAGGCACTTAAACGTAGCGCCACGGTTACTTCGTTTGAACCGGCCACGATTTTGCCGGCGCTGGCGATGGTGACTGAGCATTTAGGGCTGATTGCTACTGCCTCCACCACCTATAACGAGCCCTACAATATCGCCCGCAAGTTCGCCACGCTGGATCACATTAGCGGGGGCCGCGCGGGCTGGAATATTGTCACCTCCACCAACCCCCAGGAGGCACTGAATTTTGGCCTGAAGGAGATGATGGAGCATGACAAACGCTACCGCCGTGGTCGGGAGGCCTACGACGTGGTGACCAAACTCTGGGATAGCTGGGAGGACGACGCTTTTCTACGCGACCAGGAATCGGGTATCTACGCCGACCTGGACAAGATGCACCCGCCCCACCACGAAGGTGAGTTTTACTCGGTGGATGGCGCCCTGAACATTGCCCGGCCGATTCAGGGTTATCCGTTGATTGTGCAGGCGGGGGCTTCCGAGTCAGGTCGGCAGTTTGCTGCTGAAGTGGCGGAAATGGTCTTTGCCGCCGCCAGTACTCTTGAAGATGCGCAGAGCTATTACGCCGACGTGAAAAGCCGAGCGGTGGCTTATGGGCGCTCCCGCGATGACCTGAAAGTGTTTCCGGGTAATTTTGTGGTAGTCGCCGATACCGTGGCCGAGGCCAGGAAGATTAAGCGTGAACTCGACGATATGGTTAATCCTGCCAGCGGGATGGGTTCTCTATCGGTGCAGCTGGGTTGTGATGCCTCTGAATTTGATCTGGACGGACCACTGCCGGAAATACCCCCGAGTAATGCCAGTCACACCTCGCGTCAGAAGCTGGTGGACAAAGCTCGCGAAGAAAACCTGACCGTGCGCGAGCTCGCGCAATTTGTGGGCGGTGCCTTTGGTGCGCTGGAGATGGTTGGCACGGCGCAGACCATCGCCGACGAGATGGAAGAGTGGCTGATGAGCGAGGCCTGCGATGGTTTCAACGTGATGTTTCCCTACCTGCCCGGCGGACTCGATGCGTTTGTGGACAAGCTGGTGCCGGAGCTGCAACGGCGAGGGTTATATCGAACCGAATATGAAGGCAAAACCCTGCGTGAAAACCTGGGTTTGAAACGACCGAAAAATCGGTATGTTAAGTAGTTTTTCACGATCCTGATGGTTGCGGCGATGGCCCGGTCGTCGGCGCAACTGGTCAGTACCCTGGGCTAAACCGGTTGTTTACGTCGGTCTGTTCGTCAAAAACAGGTTCGCCGCAGCCGTCGGGTTGGATGGAAAGTACCAGTGGATGAAGGAGGCGAGTAACTGCCCCTGACGGATGATGCCTTCGCCGGGGTGATCCGACTCATTTCGATGGGCCTGGCCGGCAAACGTTGGCGGGGATGTCAGTACCGAGTAGTGGAAAGTGTGCCCTCGTAGCTCGCCGACGGAAAAATTAAATCCCTGTAATCCCAGCCCGCCCAGGCGTTTCTGCATCTGCGCGTCGGTATCGATAACTCCACACAGCTGATGACGCTCGCCATCGTAATTTTGCAGGCTGTTAAGTAGATAGAGCATGCCGCCACATTCAGCGACTATCGGTCGCCCCGAGTGATAAAAATCACTGATCGCCGTTAGCATGGACTGATTGTTAGCCAGCGCCGGTAGATGTAATTCGGGGTATCCACCCGGCAGGTAAAGCGCATCGGCGGGTGGTAAATCTCGGTCGGCCAGGGGTGAGAAGAATCGTAGTTCTGCTCCTAGCCGTTGCAATAGTTGCAGGTTGGCTGGATAGGCAAAACAGAAGGCACTGTCCCTCGCGATGGCGATACAAACGCCCTCAAGCAACTGGTCAGGGTCGGTGGTGCGGGTAGCGAAAAACTCCACCGGTGCAAGAGTCTCGGAGCCAAGCGGGGTTTGTGCGATCTGCTGGGCGGCAGTGTCGAGTTTCTGGTCCAGGGTATCCAGCTCGTCGGCCAGTTGCAGGCCCAGGTGTCGCTCGGGCAGGGATATTTCCTCATCGGCAAAAAATGCCCCCAACCAGGGAATGGAGACCGGCAGGCTTTGCTGCAGCATTACCCCATGGCCGGGACTGGCCACCCGATTGGCAACGGCCCCGGCTATGGTGAGTGATCCACGGTAATTGGCGAGCCCCAGCGCCACCGCGCCGAAAGTTTGGGCCATGGCGGATCCGTCGATGACCATTAGCAGTGGCAGCCCGAAAGTCTGGGCCAGATCGGCGCTGCTGGGGTTGCCGTCAAACAGACCCATGACACCTTCCACCAGAATCAGGTCGGCTTCCAGTGCCGCTTCGTAGAGCAGCTGGCGGCAGGCGTTTGCGCCGACCATCCATAGATCCAACTGGTAAACCGGGTGGCAACTTGCCCGTTCCAGAATGGTTGGGTCGATAAAATCGGGGCCGGTTTTAAAGACCCTTACGCGTCGCCCCTGTTGGCGGTAGTGGCGTGCTAATGCGGCTACCAGGGTGGTCTTACCCTGCCCGGACGCAGGTGCGGTAATGAGTAATGCGGGACAGGTGGCGGATTTTGGCAAGGGAATAGGGCGCGTTATTGGCCGTGAGTCAGGCCCTGAGTGGATCCACGACGGCGATAGTTTCCCTGCCGGGCTGCAAGGTTTGGTGATCAGGTCTTAATAGCGTTGATGGCCGGCACACGGAGATTCTCCAGGGTTCTGCACGGGAGTAGTTTAGCGTCATTGTTCGGGTAGAGCCGCTGGGTCGTGCGGCTTGCCTAGGTTGTCGTAGTGGTCTACCAGGGTGGCGAACTGTTCTGGCGGAAGCGGGCGATGCGTTCTTCAGTTAAGGGATGGCTGGAAAAGAAATCCAGTGTCCCGGAGGTGTTTTGTTGCGATTCGGCTGGGTCGCCCACCTCTTCACGGGACGCATCCTGCACAGCCCCGTCGTTCTCTTTATCCTTGTCTTCACAGCAGGCGGCGAATTCCAGCCGCTCCATGATGTTGGCAAAGTGTTCGGTGGGTAATCCCAGGTATTGCATCTGGTTCAGGGCGTAGGTGTCGGCTTCGGTTTCCATCTGTCGAGAGAAACTGGCTTCCATTAATACATTAGGCGCACCGATCGCCAGTGAGCCTGCGGCGGTGATATCACCAGTCAAGGTGCTGGTGAGTACCGCCAGACTGGTGTGGGCAATGATTTGACGCAGGCTGTGATGGTGCTGGAGGTGGCCGATTTCGTGTAACAGAATCGACTGTAGCTCTTCGTCGGCTTCAGCCTGCGCTACCAGCTCGTCGGTCATAATGATGGTGCCGTTGGGGAGAGCAAAGGCGTTGGCGCCTAACCGCCCGCCGCCGCGAAACAGCAGCTGGTATTCGTAGCCTGTCTGCTCGGTGGGCAAAAGCTGCCAGAACTGATTCTGTAATTCGGTGATGCGTTCGGGCGCTAGTTGGGTGGGGTGGAGTATGAGCTTGTCCATGGATTTTACGGCCTGGTCACCCAGGGGGATGGTAATGCTCTCTGGCAACGCCTGGGCAATATATTTACTGCTCCAGGGAACCCCCCATTTGACGCTGACGGCCACGAACAGGGCCACTATGGCCAGCGCGCCCAGCGCATAAGTGGTTTTGCTTTCCAGGCGATGAATCCAGCCGGAGGAATTTCCCGGTTGGGAGAGCCACTGATCCACGGCATGGTGGTCAGAGGTCTCAAACAGTGCGCCGTCGGTAAATTCAATCCGCCTGGGGGTGTTACCGACCCGGCTGCTGATCCTGACATCAGCCACGGCGGTCGGTCCGCGTAGCGCCGGGGTCAGTTCAAGCTCATTAGCCCCATTTATGCGTAGTTCAGCGGCGTGGGCCCGGGCGGTTTGCCCATCGTAGTAGTGGCCGTTGGCGCCGCTGTTCATCGGTTATTCACCGCTTAGAGTCCAATATCCAGATCAAAGGCGTCGACCATGCCTTCTCCCAGCGCTCCTTGCTGAGCATCGCTATCCATCACTACCTTATCCAGGTCAGCGCCGGTCACGGAGGTTACGCTGGCGATGTACTGGGCCATGCGCACATGGGCCCAGGGAATCAGCAGACCAGCGCTGAACAGGATTGCCAGGGTGTTGGTGACGTAGAGCTTGCCGACCTGGTGGAAGGTGAGGACCGAACCGATACTGGCGTCGCCCACGCGGGTATTACCGTAGATCAGGTTGGTACGCTCGGCGCGCCAGTAACCGGCGGAGTAAATCATGCTGCCATATACCAGCAATACAGCAATCACCACGCCAGCAGGTAACAGGGGTTCAGCGATTTCTCCCAGGGTCATGCCGATGAGCGCACCGACCGCAAATACCACCACCATGGCCAGTGTCGCGATGGCACCTGAGAGCAGAAAGCCGACCACAAATACTCGGTAAAACCCGCCGGCACCAGCATTGATGCGTGCCTGCTGATTGCCCCATCGAGTGTGGTTCATTAGCAATTTGACTCGTAGATAGTCGAGATAGGGCAGGAACGGGAACAGTGCCAGATAAAAGACGGTAGGCAGGAAATCCTCCGGGATTACCCTGAAATCGTCGGGTAGTTCTTCGGTCTGGCCGTTGTTAGCCATTGCAGTGAGGGTTTCCGGGTCTATCTGATAAAGCAGCAGATAGCCGATGGCCGAAAGCCCGAGGATGATGGCGATGGGTTTGATAAAGGTTCGGTAAGCCTCGGTGAAGCTGGCCGTGAACCGGAAACGGATGTTTCGGTAACTGGAATTACGCATTTTGAACCGTGAGGCGGCCACCAGGATTGCCGGCAGCGCCAGTACCCCAATGATCAACAGACCCATGGCGGTGACCGGCACGAAATTCCAGCCAGCCCAGTAAATTGCTAAGAGTCCAAAGGCGATGATCCGGCCCTTTAGGATCTGCACCGGATCGGCCAGGTAGGCAAAGTGATGCTGCCCCAGACGCAGGTTGCCGTAGAAATACTGTTCCCGCCGCACCTTGGCCCAGGCCGAAAAAATGCCAAGCGTGATAATGCTGAGAAAAATATTGACGATCCATATATTGAAATATTCCCGGCCGCTGCCCAGAAATTCAAATTCCAGAGCAGCGGGTTCGTCGGTTTGTTCAGGATGCTGGATGGCGGGCTGGATAGTTTCCACGGCATTATCCTTACTGGCTGGTTTTACGAGGGCTTCCTAACGATAAAGATTATTCTACCGGATCGGTCCGGGTAGCGGCAGTGTTGGGGGTTTAAGCCGAAAGGTACTTAGTTAAGAAGTATGGTGTCTATTCACTAACTGCCCGCTTATAAGCCATGCTGTTGTTCATAGGCGTTTTATTGGTGATATCTGCTAGAAGATGCCGTTCGTCCTGAGCCTGTAGTTCGGCAGGCTCACTACCGACGGAAGAGCATTGCCCCCGGTGTCCTTCGACAGGCTCAGGACGAACGGCATATTAGCGGTTATAAAAAATTATCCCAAAGAGGTTTGGCATGGTGTTGTTCGGTTCTGTCCGTTTGGTTTGGCGTCCCTGACTATCCGGTCGGCCATTGTAATAGCGACTATATGCGACGGTGCATCCGGTTTAAGATCACCCCACCGGCGATCTATCGGTACCTAAAAAGAAAAAGGGGAGGAATTCATGGCTGAATTAATGGGAATTATTATTCCCGGTTCACTGGCGTTCATCATGTTCGGTATGGGCATGGGATTAAAAGTCAGTGACTTCACGCAGTTGGCAAAATTCCCGAAAGCCTTTGGGATTGGCCTGGTTGCCCAGGTGCTGCTATTGCCAGTGGTGGCCTACGGTGTCATTCAGCTTTTTTCCATGCCAGAGGTGTTTGCCATCGGTCTACTGGTGATCGCGATGACACCCGGCGGTGCCGTATCAAATTTATGGACGTTTGTTGCAGGCGGCGACATTGCGTTGTCAGTGACGCTCACGGCGTTTAGTAGCCTGTTATCAGTGATTACCGTGCCGTTGCTGCTTAATTTTGCGTTGCTTAACCTGATAGGCGAGGAGCTAGGCCTGTCGCTACCGGTGGGCAAAACCATGTTGCACATTGCGATGATCACCGCAATCCCGGTTACCCTGGGGATGGTGGTTCACGCCCGGTTTGAGGAATTCACCCGCCGGACGGACAAAGTGGTCAAAGTCCTTTCGGTGACATTCCTGCTAGTGGCCATTGGCGGGATTATTGGCAAGGAGATCGACACCCTCGGCGAGTTGATGCGCACCTCGGCCGGACCGGTACTGTTTTACAATGCGCTGGTGATGGGCCTGGGTTTTACGGCGGCGAGGCTGAGTAAATTGCCACCCCGACAGGTAATCACAATTTCCGTTGAAGTGGGCATCCAGAATGTTATTTTGAGTGCCACGCTGGCGGCGGCGCCGCAGTTTATGGGCCGGACTGATATCGGTCTAGTACCGAGTATGTACGGGTTTACCATGAGTCTGATGGTGCTTATCTTTATTGGCCTGATCAAATTCTTTCCAGGAATTCTGGGCCACTCCCCCGAGCCGGCTCCGCAGCCGGCCTGATCCGATTGCAAAAAAATAGACTCTACCCATGAGCCACTCTTCCAGAAATGTAGCGCCTTAGTGATTTCGACAATCTATATCGAAGAAGCGGTTGCGAGCCATCCGCGGCTGGCGGACTTGCTGCGACGTTACCCCGCCGCGGCGCAGGTTGGCTGCGAACGTTACGGCGAAGTGTTTAATCGTAAGGCGCAGAATTTTCGGCTACAGAAACAGAATCCAGCGCTGATCGCTGCACGTAAACACCAGGGCCGGGTGTTGCCGTCCCCGCCGGAATATCGAATTGGTGAAGGGGAGGGCTACTATTTTTCCCATCTGCTCAATTGTCTGTATGACTGCCGTTACTGCTTTTTACAGGGGATGTACCGCAGCGCCCATTATGTGTGGTTTTTAAACTACGAGGATTTTGCGCAGGATATTCGTGACCTGTCGGCAAAGGGCCCCAGCTGGTTTTATTCCGGTTACGACTGCGACAGCCTGGCGCTGGATCCGGTGACCGGGTTTGCCGATTTTGCGCTCGATCTGTTTGCCGAACTGCCCGCCCATGCGAATCTGGAACTGCGCACCAAGAGCACGCAGATTCGTGCGCTGCTTGCCCGTGAACCGCTACCGAACGTCGTCACTGCCTTCAGCTTTACCCCGGAACCGGCGGGCAAGTCGCTGGAGTTAAAAGTCCCGACCATCGAGAGGCGGCTGGCGGCCATGGTTAAATTGCAACAGGCCGGCTGGCTGGTGGGGTTGCGGCTCGATCCGTTGATTTATGACCGCAATTACGAAGATCACTACCGGCAACTATTTAAAACGCTCTTTGAATCAGCCGATTACCGGCTTGATGCCAGCAAATTGCACTCGGTCAGCCTCGGCGCGTTCCGATTGCCCAAGGGCTACTTTGAGACTATGCGCAAGCTTTACCCCAATGAACGGCTCTTTGCCGGCCCGCTGGAGCAGCGTAGCGGCATGGTGAGTTACCCGCAGGCGTTGGAGCAGCAGATGATTGGTCGGGTGGAGTCTCTGTTGCTGGACTATATTCCCGCCGAGGCCTACTTCCCCTGCCCGGTGCCCAATGCAGACAGCGACCAGCATGATGCCGCGTAAAATTGTCGTCAGCGGTTGTAGCTCGGGTATTGGACTGGCGATCTGTCAGCAGTTGCTCGCTGCGGGTCATCAGGTGATTGGTATTTCCCGTGATCCTGGCCGGGGCGGAATTAACCATGACGAATTCATTCCCTGGGAGCTAGACCTGGCGAACCTTGCGCTATTGCCCGATCAGTTGGGTCAGCTGGTCAAAGCGCATCCCGATGTCGATGGGGTGGTAGCCAACGCCGGTCGTGGTCAGTTCGGTGGGCTCGAGGAGTTCTCTTATGCGCAGATTGACCAGTTGCTCGATTTGAATTTGCGCAGTCAGATATACCTGGTTCGCGCCCTGTTGCCTGCTTTACGCCAACGAGCGCATAGCGATTTAATCTTTATGGGCTCAGAGGCGGCACTGGCCGGTGGTCGACGGGGTGCTGTGTATAGCGCCAGTAAAGCAGCCCTACGAGGATTCGCGCAGGCGCTGCGGGAGGAGTGCAGTCGCAGTGGATTGCGGGTATCCCTGATAAACCCGGGCATGGTGCGCACGCCCTTTTTTGATCAGCTCGACTTCGCCCCCGGTGACGAACCTAGCCACGCCATTACTGCCGATACGGTGGCTGATACGGTGAGAATGGTTCTGGACGCTGCGTCTGAAGTGGTGTTCGACGAAATTAATCTATCGCCGTTAAAGAAGGTTATTAAGAAAAATAATTAGCCGGTGGCGGGGCGTGCTGTTATGACGACCAGGATTACGTTCAGTTGCCCGAACTGGCGGCGATTGGCAGACGGGTAACAAATGTTGGCTACAGGGAGAACATCGACTCCAGATCGTGGCGGGAATAGGCCTTGAAAGCCAGCATGGTATCGGTGCTCTCGATGCCATCCACCTCGCCTAATCGTTCCGTGACCAAGGTGGACAGGTCATCGTTGGTTTTAATTCGGGCGATGGCCACCAGGTCGTAGCTGCCGGTGACTGAAAACACCTCGGACAGTTCCTCGATGCTGGCCAGTTTTTCGGCAATCTCGTTGATGCGGCTGCGGCCGACCTTGAATAATATTATGGCAGTGACCATGAGCTAATCTCCCTGAATAAGCGACTAGGGTGGTGGACGAAAACGGTTCTGGCAATCGTCAGCGACCGCTCTGGGTGGGTTGCCGAAGCCTGTCGCTGACGACGGTGATCAGACCAGGTAAAAATCCATCATCGTCGGAATATAGTCGTTCATCATAATGATTTTCTGTTTGCTGATCTGCCAGCCGTTACCATCTGCGGCGGGGGTTAGTTCGTGATGGTAATGGCCGAAAAAGGCGTCTGATTTCTTGTTGACGTGATAGTCAACGCGAAAACAGGAGAACAGCTTGATCAGGCTATCGCTACATTCGTCGACGTTTATGTTTGAGACAAAATGGCAGGTACGTGGCATGGGGTCATTGGCAACCGATTGCCCCGAGCCGACCCGCCAGACCCGGTCGGCCAGTCGGGAGCGCAGGTCGTAGTAGATCAGCGACACTTCGCTGTCGGGGTCCTGGGTCAGGCGGGTCTCGCTGGTCCAGGCCGGCACCCAGTACTCGCATTCGTCGGTGAACAGGTTGAGCCAGTCATCCCAGCGCTGCTCGTCGAGCATCCTGCCCTGCTGGTGAAGAATGTCCGTGCCAATCGTTAAGGCCTGGTCATTTTGCATGGTCAAGCTCCTGGGCAATACCGGATTTCATGCGCTCGACTATTTCCCGGTAGCTGGCGTGAAATACCGTTTCGTCCTGTAGCTCCGATCCGCCGCTGGATGAGGTGGCCGGGTTTAGACCGAGTTCGATGGCATAGTCGTCCGGGCCCTGAATCACATTCCTGATACCGCGCTCATGCCCCAGGCCGCTGGCGCTGGCGCTGTGGGCTGCCAGGCCATACTGCACCGATTCGTAAACCTTGGAATCGTCCGGCGTGGCCAGACCCGTTGGATTGAAGAAATCTTCAAACTGGTGGATACGTTGTTTCCTTAACTCTTTTGGCTCGCCTTTCGGGCCAACGCAGAAGCTACGCATCTCGGTTTTGTCCACCTCCAGCGGTTTCATCACCCGCATTTGAATACAGGCATTAACGGAAAACTGCAGGTTGGGAAAGACGGTGAAATTCACGGTTTTCATCATCAGATCCGCTTTAATCTTGCCCACTCGCTCAACCAGTTCGTCGTACTGGGCATAAAGTGGTTTCACCTCCGGATTGCCGTCGATCCAGATGGCGTTGTGGCCGTTGCGAAAGGTGTAATTTCCCGCGGGTACATCCGGGTTGACAAAATCGGCAATATCAATATTGCGAAATTCACTGCCACCGCTGGCCCGCGATGCGGTGATGGTCATGAAGCTGGGGTGGGTCGACGTCAGGTGATAGGCATCGACACAATTTTCCAGCTGCATTTTCCAGTTGGCATCGAAGGTGTAGTAGGAGCGCCCGGGGATGACCTCGGCGCCATCCGGCGACTGATCGATAATCATGTCGAGAAAGTGGTGGATGCCGTCAAGATAGTCCCGCAGGGGTTCAACATCTGGATTGAGCGAACCGAACAGAAACCCGCGGTAATTTTCCAGGCTGGCTAGCCTGGTCAGGCCATGGGAGAGGCTATCGAAATCGGCCGTGTACTGCCCCTGTTCCCGGTCTTTGATTAGCTTGTTTTCGCCGGCGGAATTAAAGGTCCAGCCGTGGTAGGGGCAGACATGAAATTTCTTGTTACCGGATTCGTTCTGGCAGACCAGTGCGCCCTTGTGGGGGCAGATATTCAGGAACGCCCCCAGGTTGCCGTCGCCGTCGCGCATGATCAGGACCGGTTGTCGTGCGATATGGACATTCAGGTAGTCGTGGGGCTCGGGAATTTGCGTCTCGTGGGCCAGGAACACCCAGTTAGATTCGAACACGTGTTTTAACTCCAGCTCGAACAGCGCTGGATCTCGGTAGAGGTCACGATGAACCTTGAACTGACCGTTGTTGACGTCATCGACGAGCAGTTTATCCAGGTCTTCTGGCCGCTGAATGAGCGGGGATTCGGTGGGGCTGTTCATGGGCTTTCTCCTCTCGCAGACAATTCCAACATGACTCGTTTTAATTGTTTTTCTTCACTTAACGGCTCTTGATGACACTGGGGTTTCGGTGTGTCATCCCGGCAGATGTTATTTGTAACACTGGACGCCGGGTCAATAAACCGGGTCGCACCCAAATTATTGTGCAATCGACCGGTTTGATCCATCGTTAGGGTCTGCTCCGGGCCCCATGTTGTGGTAAAAAACGTTCTTCCCTCGGAGAAGGGACAGGTCCCAATAGTACAGGTGTGCCAGTCGCTTGCTGGCGTTGAATTTTTTATTAGAGGAGAGTGGTAATGGCCTACACAGATATGCGCCAGTTTGTGGCGAAACTGGATGCAGCGGGTGAACTGGTGCAAATAGACGCGGAGGTCGATCCCGTTGAGGAGGTCGGTGCCATCTGCCGGGAAATGCTTGACCAGGGTGGCCCGGCAATTCTGTTCACCAACATAAAAGGCTACAACCACCGATTGCTGGCTAACATGATGGGCACCACCAGTCGGGCCGCTATGGTGCTTGAATGCGCCGAAGAGGACTTGATTGAAAGCTATGGAGAACTGAGCGCCCGTAAGGAGGTGGAAGAACTCCCGGTAGCCGCCAGTGGCCCCTGTAAAGAGGTCCATATCAGCGAGGCGGATCTCGATCTTGATGAGCTGGTCCCACAAATATTGTCTAACCCTGAAGATGGTGGCCCCTTTCTTAATTACGGCCTGATGATCGTTAGGGACCCGGACACCGGCGTGCAGAACATGGGCGTCTACCGTTTGCAACGGCGGGGCGGCCGCCGCACCGGATTCTGGTCCATGCCGCCGAGTCACGGAGCGGTAATTCGTAACAAATGGGAGGCGATGGATAAACCGATGGAAGTCGCCGTCTGTATCGGTGGTGACCCCATGCTCTATCTGGCATCGCAGGTGGCAGGGCTCGATCTTAGCGTTGACGAGTTAAAGCTGGCCGCCGCCATGCGTGGCGAATCCTTTGATCTGGTCAAAGCTGAAACGTCTGATTTGATGGTGCCGGCCAACTGCGAGATTGTGCTCGAAGGGAAAGTCCTCGCCCATCACCGTGAGCCAGAAGGGCCCTACGGCGAATATCCTGGCTACTACGGTCCCGTACTCGACTTTCCGGTGGTGGAGTTTCACCACGCCACTCACCGTAAGGACCCGATCTACGCCTACACCTATATGGGCATCCCGCCTACCGAGTCGCACGTGTTGTTTCAGGTCGGCAACGAATCCGGTTTTCTGCGCAAATTGCGCAACGGTACCGCACCGACGGTGGTGGATGTCCACTGCCCACCGGATGCTCATACGGTTATTGTCAGTCTTAAAAAGAGCTACGAAGAGCAGGCTAAACACGTTATGTATGAGCTCTTTACCAGTCGTCTGGTAAAGACCGTCATCGTGGTGGATGAAGACGTTGATCCGCGTAATTTTGAGCAGGTGTTCTGGGCGCTGGCGAATCGGTTTCACGCTGACGAGGACATCGTCACCGGTCCGGGTGCCTGCACCATTGGCCCATCGGCGCAGAAATACAATTCCAAACATGCGGTGAAAATGGGGATGGATGCCACGGAACCGCTAGAAGGCTATCCGGCTATTTCCCGCCCACGGCCGGAAATGATGGATAAAGTCCGCGCCCGCTGGGGTGAGTTAATGACACCCAAAGCTTCGAAAATGCGGGCCAAGCGGTAGATTTGTTGCTGGCGTGCTAACAGGCCCGGTGGTTGCTCCCGATAGCGGGGGCAACCATCGGGCCAATTTCGACTGCTGTAAAGCCTGGTATGAGCCCGGAACCAGGGCTGCAGGGTGGTTTTTCGGCGACGACTTGTCG
>CAJXVN010000030.1 GCA_913060775.1 uncultured Gammaproteobacteria bacterium
CGAGATGTAGAGAGGTCTCGTGGGCTCGGAGATGTGTATAAGAGACAGATTCATACCAGGCCAGGGTTTTTTCGGCCGGGCGGGTAATCGCATCGATAATGGACTGTTTGAACTCGGCCTGGCCAAGCAAATGCAGTAATTCGCGTCGATCAAACCCCTCGTCGCTGGCAAGTTCGTCGACCATTTCGAGGATGCGCGGCGACACTGAGAAGTCAGGTCCATCGGCAGACACCTGCGGCGCACCGACCCAGCCAGAGGTGACTAACAAGAATAAGATTGTTCGCTTAAATTTCAATAGCTTACCTACTTTGTCCACATTTTTTGATCATTCCGAATGGCCATTAATACACCAAATCCAAGCAGCAAAGTGACCAGCGAACTACCGCCATAGCTTATCAGCGGAAGCGGCACACCGACTACCGGCAGGACGCCAGCAACCATGCCGATATTGACCACCACGTAGAAAAAGAAGATGGCGACAATCGCGCCCGCCATCAACCGCCCAAAGCCATCACCAGCCGTGACAGATATCTGCAGACCACGCAGCAGCAGCAACAAATACAGGATCAGCAATGCGACACAACCCACCAGGCCAAACTCTTCAGCAAACACAGCAAATATAAAATCGGTCGAACTCTCTGGAAGAAAATCCAGATGGGCCTGGGTACCGTTCATCCAGCCTTTACCGTAGACACCCCCGGAACCGATAGCGATCGTCGATTGAATGATGTGGTAGCCGGCTCCCAGCGGGTCACTGCTTGGATCCATTAGGGTTAATACTCGTCGACGCTGGTAGTCATGCATGAAATGCCAGACCACGGGGATCATCGCCAACGCCAGTCCAGTTCCGGTAGCCATTAACCGCCAGCTAATGCCCGCAAAAAATATCACCGCCAGCCCCGATGCCATTACCAGCAGTGCCGTTCCCAGATCCGGTTGACGCAAAATCAGCACCACGGGCAACGCAATCAGCAGTAGCGCACCGGCCAGATAAATCCAGGGCAAAGGTTGCGGCCGCTCTGACAGGTAACGAGCAATCATCAGCGGCACAATAAGTTTACTGAGCTCAGAGGGCTGAAATCGCATGATTCCCAGATCAAGCCAGCGCTGCGCGCCTTTGCCGACGTCTCCGGCCAATTCAACGGCCACTAGCAATAACAGACCAAACAGAAACAGCAGGGGAGCGAGCCGATAAAAAAAATGAGGGGGTAACTGAGCGACCATCACCATTAGCAGCAGGCCAATGCCAATTCGGACTAACTGACCCTTAACCACAGCGACATTACCGCCCGAGGCGCTATAACTGACCGCCAGACCAACAACCATCAGCGCTAAAAGGATGACCAGTAATAGACCGTCGACTCGAAGTGATTTCATTGGTTAGCGAAATAATGATCAAACAGTTTGCGGGCAATGGGCGCGGCAGTACTACTGCCAGAGCCACCGTTTTCAACGATGACCGCCACCGCTAGCTCGGGCGTTTCCACTGGCGCGAAGGCGATAAAGAGGGCGTGGTCCTGCAGTTTTTTTGAAATTACACCCCGGTTTTCTTTTTCATCCTCCGCCTGACTCAGCTGATAAACCTGCGCGGTCCCGGTTTTACCCGCTATTTGATAATCAATGTCGTTACCGATGGCCCGGGCGGTGCCGCGCGATCCATGCACCACGGCGGTCATGGCATCAATCACCGTCGACCAGGAGCTGTCGGTAGCCTTTACCGGTTGGGTTACCCGCTGATTTTCGCCGGCGACCAGATGGGGTCGCACGTCTTTACCTCGGAGAGCCAGCACGGCGGTTGCCCGGGCCAACTGTAGCGCCGTCGCCGAGTTATAACCCTGACCAATCCCGCTGATCACCGTCTCCCCGGGGTACCAGGGTTCACCCAGTTTGGCCCTTTTCCAGGCCGAAGAAGGCACCAGCCCGCGATTCTCTCGCCCCAGATTCAAACCGGTTGGCGCGCCAAAGCCAAACCGGGTCAGATAGTCGTGGATCGGGTCGATACCCAGCTTAATTGCCAGTTGATAGAAAAAGACGTCACAGGACTGGACGATGGAATCGACCAGATCGAGCGGACCGTGGCCATGGCGTTTCCAGCAGCGGTATTTGCGCTCCCGACCATCGAGCTGAAACCAGCCGGGGCAAAACACTCGGCCGTTTCGCCCTGAGGTAATGCCATTGTCTGCCTCAAGTCCGGCAAGACCGATGAAAGGTTTTAGCGTTGACCCCGGCGGGTACTGTCCCTGGGTCACCCGATTAAACAGGGGTCGCAACGGGTCATTAAGCAGCTCCTGATAAGCCCTGCTACTGATGCCGCGTACGAACAGGTTTGGATCAAACGCCGGCCAGCTTACCAGCGCACGAATCGCCCCAGTAGCCGGTTCCAGCGCGACGATGGCTCCCGCCTGGTCACCTAGCGCAGCGGCCGCCACCTGCTGCAGACCCACGTCGACGGTTAGCTGGATTGGCGCACCTTCCTGGGGCACGCCGCGCTGCAGTTCTCGTAATTCACGACCCAGCGCATTCCGCTCCACAACCCGAAAACTGTTCTCTCCATGAAGTGTTTCCTCATAGACATTTTCGATACCTGATTTGCCATAAAACCGGGTTCCGCGGTATCGATCGGCATCAACTTTCTGCAGGTCTTTGGCAGAAATTCGCCCCACATAACCAACCAGGTGCGCAAACAGGGGCCCAAAAGGGTAGCTGCGGACCGAATCGGCATCCAGTCGCATCCCATTAAACCGATGCCCATTGACCGCCAGCAATGCCCGCTCCTGCTCACTTAAATGGCTGCGCAGAACGATGGCATCAAAGGGACGACCCCGGTCTCGCTGCTCGTGAAAACGGGCAATATCCGCCTCGGTTATGTCAATCAGCTGACCCAGCTCTGCGAGCAGCTTATCCAGGTCGCCGATCTCTTCTGGCACCAGGCTCAAACTAAAAGCGGGCACATTGACCGCCAGTAACTCGCCATGCCTGTCGGTAATTGCGCCTCGCACCGGCGGCATCACCTCCAGGCGCAGTCGATTGCTGCGAGAGGCCGTTGCGTAGTGGTCGTAATTAACCACCTGTAAAAAATAGAGGCGGATAAACAGCAACAGCAGCACGACCATGACGCCGGCCAACGCTACCAGCGCCCGGATCAGGTAGCGCCGCGAATCGTGACGATGATCAATAAGCGCTTCCCGCCGGATCATGGCTACTCGGTTACCTCTGACCGGCCCGAAATTCTCGTTTTAAGGGCCCATAATCGGACAGCCGATTGCAGTCGACTCATGAGGAGATTGCCGCCTCTTTACGCCAACGCCTTAAGGTCTCTTCGACGATTGGCCACAACAAAACCGTTGCCGGTAACGTTAACCAGAAACCGGGGGGCGGCAGCCGTCCAATGACCCCCAGCACCGCAGCCGCCAGCAGTTTCCCGACAACGAGAATGATCAACACAAATAACATCTGTTGAAACCGGGGTAGCACCCTCACCTGCTGGTGACAGAGCAGGCAGCCATAAGCTTGCAGTGACAGCACCGCAGCCGTGAGCCCCATTAACCCACCAGTGGCGACATCGACCAGTAATCCGAGCACCCAGGCAACGGTAACGCCCACCCGGTGCGGCGCCATTAAACTCCAGTAAACCACCATGATCGCCACCAGATCGGGGCGAAAAACGGCCAGGCTGGCGGGAACGGCCATGCGGTCGATAATCAAAGCGGCAAGAAAAGTGACCGGAATCAACCAGACATCCCGGCGGGTGGCCCAGTCATTCATCGATCACGGCCGCCTCCACCGGATTCTCGTCGGGGTGCTCTTCAGGCGCGTGGTTCGCGGCTGGCCACAGTAACAGCACTTCCTGAACTTTCTCTGGCTGAGCGACGGGCACCGCAACCACCTCGGCAAACTCGGCACCGGGCGGAATCACGACCGCTTTTAATCGTGCCACCGGGTAGCCGGCGGGAAACGTCTTACCTAAACCGGATGTCAACCAGAGGTCCCCCGGCTGCACATCAGCATGGGCCGCTAAAAATGGCATCCGCAACAATCCGGATGGCCCTTCACCACGGGCAATGGCCCGCTGCCCGCTGCGCTGGTTAACCACCGGCAGGGCATGACTAATGTCAGTTAACAAAAGCACCTGGGCGCTGTTAACCGCCACATGGACTACCTGACCAAAAACACCTGCGCTACTGATTACTGGCTGCCCCAGGAAGACACCTTGAGCACTACCGGAATTGATCTGAACCTGCTGAATATGGGGATCCAGGGAGACCTGAACGACCCGAGCCAGCTGATAACTCATTGCCGGATTTGACACCGAAACAGACTGCAGGAGCTCATTAAGACGGCGATTTTCCGCCTGCAGCGTGGAGAACCGCTGATGTTCAATGGCCAACTGGTGATTAGTCTCCCGAAGCCGCTGATTTTCTTCCAGCAGATGCGTCCGCGCCGCCACCGCAGCCGACCAGCGGTGCCAGCGCTGTGCAGGCCAGTCGGCAATCGCCTGTACCGGTTGCATCATGGTCAACAGCCAGCCGCGCGGAGTTTCAAGCGCTCGATAACGGTGGTCAGCTATCAGGATGGCGGCCGAAAACAGCAGGAGCATCAGAAAGCGCAGAGTGATTGCCGGCGCCTGGATAAATAGCGTGTTCATCTATATCGGTCTGGCCTGATTCATTGAGCCTGGCCCAGGCTGAATAGCCCTATTCAGCTTGTTATGGCTGCGGCTGATCCGCTGTCAGTCACTAAACACATCACTGATATCATCGATAAAATCGAGGGCCATCTCACCCCCCCGGGCGACACACATCATCGGATCCTCGGCGATCACTACCGGCAGGCCGGTCTCCTCGGCCAACAGCCGATCGATGTCGCTCAACAGAGCACCGCCACCGGTCAACACCATCCCCTTTTCCGCCACATCGGCACTCAGCTCCGGCGGTGTCTGTTCAAGCGCATTGCGTACCGCACCGACAATGGCCTGCAATGGCTCCTGCAGCGCCTCCAGCACTTCGTTACTGTTCAGAGTAAAGCTGCGTGGAATACCCTCCGCCAGATTGCGCCCTTTAACTTCCATATCCCGCACTTCATTTCCAGGATAAGCGCTACCGATCTGGTGTTTGATCATTTCCGCCGTGGTTTCACCGATGAGAGTGCCGTAATTACGGCGCACGTAGTTAACGATCGCATCATCGAAACGGTCACCACCGATCCTCACCGAATCTGAAAACACCAGTCCGTTGAGCGAAATCACCGCGATTTCAGTGGTTCCGCCACCAATATCCAGCACCATTGACCCGGTGGCCTCGCTGACGGGCAGTCCGGCACCAATGGCCGCCGCCATTGGCTCTTCTACCAGAAACACATCCCGGGCACCGGCCCCAATGGCCGATTCCCGGATAGCTCGACGCTCTACCTGGGTGGAACCACAGGGCACACAGATCACCACCCGCGGACTGGGTCGAAAAAAACTGCTCGGATGGACCTTGCGAATGAAATGCTGAAGCATTTTTTCGGTGACAAAAAAGTCGGCGATTACCCCGTCTTTAAGCGGGCGAATGGCCTCGATGTGACCCGGCGTCCGCCCGAGCATCCGTTTCGCCTCAATGCCCACCGCCTGGACCATTTTGCGACCACCCCCCTGATTGGAGTGACGGATGGCTACCACCGACGGTTCGTTGAGTACTACGCCCTGACCGCGGACACAAATCAGTGTATTGGCTGTCCCTAAATCAATGGCCAGATCACTGGAAAAAAAACCGAACAGCTTTTTGAACATGAAAAACGATCACCCTGAAAATTTAGTATGGACGCGCAAAAACAGCCACGGCCGCTATTCGATACTTACAAATTTACGTTCTGGACAACGACTACCAGACAGTCTGGTCGAGAAATAGTTTTAATAGTAACCCGTAACTCGCTGCTTTAATTAGAAAAATGTAACAACGCCGATCCTCAACCGCAACTCCTCAGGCCGATACTGCCGGTTACTGATCACTCCACGCACCACGCCCCTCGATCCATTACAATGTGCCGACTGACACCGGGCCTTACCAGGCCCGCACCCACCTCTATCAATAACGCGGCTTTATCCACCGCTCGAATCCTGTCGAAACCACATGACCATCAGCCTTTCAGACGTCGAACAGGCGGCCCACCTGGCCCGCATTGGACTCGATCCCGCACAGCTAGACCACCATCTGGCTGACCTGCAACAGATATTAACGCTGGTTGAGCAGATCAACGCCGTCGACACCGACGGAATCGAACCGCTGTCGAATCCGCTTGATGCCGTTCAGCGAATGCGCGATGACCAGGTCACCGAGACCAACCAGCGAGATCAATTTCAACCATTATCAGCGGCAACCGAAGATGCCCATTACCTGGTACCCCGGGTCATTGAGTGATTTCTCCGCTAACCCGATAATCCCGACTATTTTACGGCAACCTAAACCCGAATGATCGAACAATCTATTAATGTTCTGGCCGCCGGTCTGCGACGACGTGAGTTCAGCAGCGTTGAGCTGGTGAAACACTATTTACAACGAATTTCTGCGCTCGACCCGCAGCTGCACAGCTTTATTACCGTGACTGAATCAAATGCGCTGGCGGCGGCGGAACAGGCCGACCAACGAATCGCGCAGGGCGATGAATCTCCCCTGTTAGGGATCCCCATCGCCCATAAAGACATTTTCTGCACGACCGGCGTTCGCACCAGTTGCGGGTCGCGCATGCTCGACAATTTTGTCGCACCCTACAACGCCACCGTGGTGGAAAAACTCAACGCTGCAGGCGCTGTTAGTCTGGGCAAACTGAGCATGGATGAGTTTGCCATGGGTTCGTCAAACGAAAACAGCTACTACGGACCCGTCGCCAACCCCTGGGATCTCGAGCGGGTACCGGGCGGCAGTTCCGGCGGCAGTGCCGCCGCCGTGGCCGCCCGTCTGGCGCTGGCCACCACCGGCACCGATACGGGTGGCTCAATTCGCCAACCGGCGGCTTTTTGTGGTGTCACCGGCATAAAACCGACCTACGGCCGAGTGTCCCGCTACGGCATGGTGGCCTTCTCTTCCTCCCTTGATCAGGGCGGTGTTTTTGCCCGCAGCGCGGAAGACGCGGCGCTAATGCTACAAACCATGAGTGGTTTTGACGACCGAGACTCCACCAGCCTGAACGAACCCGCGCCTGACCTGGTAAGCGGTATTGGCGAATCCATTGCAGGATTGCGCATCGGGGTAATTCGCGATCATTTTGACCAGGGCCTGGATCCCCAGGTTGCAACTTCGGTTCAGACCGCGCTCGCTGAACTGGAAAAGCTCGGCGCGGAACTGGTCGATATCGAGCTACCCCTTAGCAAGCTGGCGGTTCCCGCCTACTACGTCATCGCCTCGGCAGAAGCTTCTTCGAATCTGGCTCGGTATGACGGGGTTCGTTACGGCTATCGCGCAGAAGACCCGGTTGACCTGGAGGATATGTACAAGCGCACGCGCGCCGAAGGATTCGGTACCGAAGTAAAGCGGCGGATTCTTACCGGCACCTACGTGCTTTCAGCCGGTTACTACGATGCTTATTATCTAAAAGCGCAAAAAGTACGCCGGCTTATTCGAGATGAATTTGTCGATGCCTTTAAAAACATCGACCTGCTCGCTGGACCCACCACCCCGACCACCGCATTTACCGCCGGCGCTCACGCCGATGACCCGGTCGCCATGTACCTGTCGGACGTTTACACCACGGCGGTCAATCTGGCGGGGTTACCCGGGATTTCGGTGCCGGCCCCACTGGCGGACGGTTTACCCACGGGGCTGCAGCTAATCGGTAATTTTCTGCAGGAAGATCGGCTACTGCGCTGCGCTCACCAGTTGCAGCAGGCGACCGACTGGCACCAGCTCAAACCCGATCTGGTATGAGCCTCTGACGGAAACTGCCTGACTGCCCTATCTACCTGCCGTGTACTGGCTGTCAATCCACTGCTGGTAGGAGCCGTCCATCACTGCCTGCCACCACTGATCATTGTTCAGGTACCAGTTAAGGGTCAGCTCCAGCCCACGATCCAGGTCGGTTAATGGCTGATAACCCAGTTCCTGGTCGATCCGACTAATATCGATGGCGTAACGCCAGTCATGACCGGGGCGGTCGGAGACATATTCAATCAAACTCGCCGATGTCCTGCCTTTGCTGGCGGGGGCGTCCGGATAGCGCGCCTGCAACTCAGCACTCTCACCAATGACTTGATCAGCCAGCTCGCATAGACGCTGTACCAGGCCAATATTGGTCATCTCGGTGCCGCCGCCAATGTTGTAGGTGCGCCCCGTTTTACCAGCCCGCAATACCCGGTCGATCCCCCGACAGTGGTCATCAACAAAGAGCCAGTCACGAATATTCATGCCGGTACCGTAGATCGGCAATGCTTTGCCACGCACCAGATTGCAAATGGTCAATGCAATCAACTTTTCTGGAAACTGGTAAGGCCCGTAGTTGTTTGAGCAGTTGCTGATACTGGTCCGCAGACCAAAGGTCTCCTGATAGGCCCGCACCAGATGGTCGGCACTGGCCTTACTCGCGGCGTAGGGAGAGTTAGGCAGATAGGGATGCTCTTCAGTAAATGGCGGATCATCATTACCCAGCGAGCCATAAACCTCATCGGTGGAAACCTGATGGAAACGGTGCCCTGCCGCCCGGCCTTCGGTCACCCACACCTTCCGCGCCGCCTCTAACAGCCGGTGAGTTCCAACAATGTTGGTCGAAATGAAGGCATCGGGCCCGGTAATTGAGCGGTCTACGTGGGATTCGGCAGCGAAATTGACAATACCGTCCAGCTGATGGTCCCGCAGCAGCGCCTCCACCAGCGCCTGATCGGTTATATCTCCCTGAACAAACGAAAAATTCTCATGCGCCTCCAGCGCAGTGAGGCTATTGCGATTACCGGCGTAGGTGAGCGCATCGAGCACTACCACACGATCATCCGGGTACCGAGTGCACCAATAGTGAACAAAATTACTACCAATAAACCCGGCGGCGCCGGTGACTAGCCACGAATGAATATCTGCCACTAAATCGTCCTTATTCCTGTAGAGATAACTGATATTGCACCAGAGTTTTACGCAGTCCTTCACGCCAGTGAAGCGGTGCCAATGCGGACAACCGATAACTATCGGAGGTATCGAGAACCGAGTAGGCGGGCCGGGGAGCCGCCTGAGGGTATTCCTCACTCGGGATTGGTCGCAGGGATACCGAATCGGTCAACAGACCAAGTCTGCCGGCTTCTTCCGCTATCGCCGTGGCAAAATCATACCAGCTAGCGACTCCAGCATCGGCCCAGTGCAACACGGGTGGCAGCGCCGGTTCCTGCGCCGCCCACCACAAAAATTTTGCCAACCCCAGACAGTGGGTCGGCGTACCCATCTGGTCCACCACTACCGCTAAATCTTTCCGATCGGCCATTAGTCGGAGCATGGTAAGCAGGAAATTCTGTCCCACGGCTGCGTATAACCAGCTGGTCCTTACCACCGTGGCTCGGCCTGATAAGGCATCTAGTAGCGCCTGCTCACCGCGCAGTTTAGTGGCACCATAAACGGTTTGCGGAGCGCAGTTGGCCGTCACCGAATAAGGACGATTCGCTCGACCATCGAATACGTAGTCGGTAGAAATATGCAGAACTCGCACCCCCATCTGAGCGGCTAGCTCCCCAAGCATCCGAACTGCAGTGTGGTTAGTCGCCTCAGCCGCCTGCGGGTCAGACTCCGCGTGATCCACCTGTGTATAGGCTGCGCAGTTAATCACCAGATCAGGCTTCTGTTCGCTCAGCCACCGTTCCAGCCGCGTCGGCTCGGTTATATCCAGCGCTGATCGGTCAGGTGCGAGTAACTCGATATTGGCCGGCAGGCTCGCCCGTAATGCCTGCCCCAACTGCCCCATGCCACCGGTAAGCAGCACCTTCATCGGTAGGTTGGTGCCGCGTTTAAACTCACCCCCTGGCGATCTTTACCGGAAAGTTTCGGCTCACCAATGACCCGCCAGTCAATCGCCAGATCGGGGTCGTTCCACAATAGCGTGTGCTCATCATTCGGAGCGTAGTATTCAGTGCATTTATAAGCGATCTCGGCCACTTCACTGATTACCTGGAAACCGTGGGCAAACCCAGGGGGGACCCAAAGCTGATCGCGGTTATCAGACGATAAAGTAACCCCTACCCACTGTTTAAAAGTCGGTGAACTGCGGCGCAAATCAACAATAACGTCATAGATTTCACCCACCAGGGTTCTTACCAGCTTGCCCTGGGGGGCATTCAATTGGTAGTGAAGGCCCCGCAAAACTCCCCTGCTGGAGCGGCTATGGTTATCCTGCACAAATTCCGGGCCAACGCCCAGCAGTGCATATTGATCCTGACGCCAGCTTTCATAAAAAAACCCCCGCTGATCTCCGTGCAGGTCCGGAGTTATCAACAGTGCATCTGCAACCATGAGCGACTCTGTTCTCATAGGGGTCGTCCACTATCGAGTAGGCCCAACAGGTAAGCACTATAACTACTATTTCCTAACGATTGCGCCCGCTGGCTCAACTGCTCGACAGAAATCCACTCCTGGCGATAGGCAATCTCTTCCGGGCAGGCTATTTTTAAACCCTGCCGTTCCTCAACCACCTTAATAAAGTTGCCGGCATCCAGCAGGGAATCATGGGTCCCGGTATCCAGCCAGGCACTGCCCCGGCCGAGCAATTCAACCTGTAATTCATTTTGCTCCAGATAGACCCGATTCAAATCAGTAATCTCGTACTCGCCCCGAGCAGAGGGTTGCAGGCCGCGAGCTATTTCAACCACCTGATTGTCATAAAAATAGAGACCCGTCACTGCGTAGTTTGAATCTGGTACGTCGGGTTTCTCCTGAATATCAATCACTCGTTGCTGATCATCAAAACTGAGCACGCCGTAACGCTGCGGATCACGAACATAATAGCCAAACACCACCGCACCGGAACTGACTGCCGCCGCATTGCGTAACTGAGCTGACAATCCGTGCCCATAAAAAATATTGTCACCGAGCACCAGAGAGACCGAATCCTCTCCAATGAACTCAGCACCAATAGTAAAAGCCTGTGCCAGACCATCAGGGGAGGGCTGTTCGGCATAACTAATCTGCAGCCCCCATTGAGAGCCATCGGCCAACAAATGCTCATAAGCCGGCAACGACCGTGGATCAGATATCACCAGTATTTCGTTAATACCCGCCTGCATCAGTGTGCACAGCGGGTAATACACCATTGGTTTGTCATAAACCGGTAGCAGTTGTTTGCTCACGGTTAGCGTTAGCGGATGAAGTCGCGTACCTGAACCCCCGGCTAAAATTATTCCCTTCACTACCAAGCTCCTATAAAAAACTCGTCAACCGATAAAAAAACAGGGGTCTCCCACCGCATCCTATTCTAACCGCTGCCAGCCATTATCTGCTTTCTCACACCACCCACCTCTTTGTAAGGATACCGCGCTGTTTATGACGCAACCATGACTCGCACTGCTGCAATAATGCTGTCGCGCGTATAATTAACCCCTGATTTCAATAACACTAGTCGGGCTCCTGTTGGCCCTAATTTCGAGGATTCACCATGGAATGGGAGGCAGTCATCGGCCTTGAAGTCCACGTTCAACTGACCTGTAGCCAGAGTAAACTTTTTTCGGGTGCAGCAACCGCCTACGGGGCCGAGGCCAATAGCCAGGCATGTGCAGTCGATCTGGCACTACCTGGTGTATTGCCAGTGCTTAACCGAAAACCAGTGGAGGCGGCGATTAAGCTTGGCCTGGCCATTAATGCCGAAATCGATCAGGAGTCCGTATTCGCCCGCAAAAACTATTTCTACCCTGACCTGCCAAAAGGCTATCAAATCAGCCAGTTCGAGCGCCCCATTGTCCACGACGGTCACATCGACATCACGCTCACTAACGGCGACCATAAACGCATCGGGGTCACCCGCGCCCACCTGGAAGAGGATGCCGGGAAATCCGTCCACGATGCATACCATGGGCAGACCGGTATCGACCTTAACCGGTCTGGCACACCACTGTTAGAAGTCGTTTCTGAACCAGAAATCAGCTCCGCAACAGAAGCGGTCGCCTATTTGAAAAAACTTCACGCCCTGATTCGTTATCTGGAAATCGGTGATGCCAATATGCAGGAGGGGTCTTTTCGTTGCGATGCAAATGTATCAGTTCGTCCCAAAGGGCAACAGGAGCTGGGCACGCGCACCGAGTGTAAAAATATCAACTCGTTCCGATTTGTCGAACGCGCCATTAATCACGAGATAGGCCGCCAGATCGAGCTGATCGAAGATGGCGGCAACGTTGTGCAGGAGACCCGACTCTACGACCCTGACCGAGACGAGACCCGTTCCATGCGCAGCAAGGAAGAGGCCTTTGATTACCGCTATTTTCCGGACCCCGACCTGCTGCCGGTGGTGATTTCGGATGAGTGGATCGATGAAGTTGCCACAACTTTACCGGAACTGCCCGAAACCAGGATCAATCGATTTATTACCCAGTTGTCGATCAAACCAGAAGATGCTGAACAGATCGCCAGCAGCCGCGAGCTGGCAGAATTCTTTGAAACCAGCCTCAATGGCTATGACAGAAACCCCCAACTAACCGCCAACTGGGTGACCGGAGAACTGCTAGCCCAGCTAAATCGCGAAGAACGGACGATTGAACAGTCCCCGATTAACACCGCACAATTTGCCGGTTTGATCGCTCGAATCGATGACCAGACCATTTCCGGGAAAATTGCTAAACAGGTGTTTCAGGAGCTCTGGCAGGGCGGCGAATCTGCGGATGCAGTGATAGAGGCCAAAGGCCTAAAGCAGATTACCGACACAGGGGCACTTGAGAAACTGGTCGCTGAGGTTATTGAGGCTCATCCGGAACAGGCCGAAGAGCTTCACGGCGGCAAGGACAAACTGATGGGGTTTTTCGTCGGTCAGATCATGAAAAAAACTCAGGGCAAGGCCAACCCTGGAGAGGTCAATCGGCTCCTGCGCCAGCTACTGACAAAGTAGGCCAGCTGGCGATACTGCCGGTCGCACAGAGGCCATCGGATTCAACACCAAGCTCTAACTCCGTCAGGTAACGTTTAATCTCTGGAATCTGCATGATTCCAGTCTGCACCTGCGCATCAAGGTCAGACTGCCAACGCAAATCAAAGTATCCGCCACCGATACTTTGCACATAATCCGGTTTCTGGGTGCCGTGGTGGTCGATTTTCCAGTATTCCAGTTGAGCAGGGCTAAATTCCATCTCAAGCCAGCTCATTAAATCACCTAACTGCTCCTGCGGGTGCAGTGCCAGATCCCGATAAGTAACCACTCGGTGGTTAAGATTGTTATCACCGAGAAAGCGGGTTATTTCTTCATTCTGACGAAGCCACCGATAAGCATGCACCATCCAGAGTGGTGAAGACATGGCCGTCCAGGTTCTATGTGGATACGTCAGGGTCAGTTTACTGCGCTGGCGAAACCGTCCGGATAGTGACAGTGATTCAAACAGCCAGCGCCGAACCAAAGCCCGGGGGTCTCGTAGCAGGTGCACGAAGCGTAAATCGAATCGATCCGCTTTATGCAAATATTGACCTGCCCATGCTATCTTTTTGGAATTATCGACAAGGGCCAGTTTCCCCGCGGCGAGTTGCGCATAAACATGCTCATACAGCGATTCGAGACGGTCGGCACCTATATCGCCAAACAGGTCACAGTGCGGCTTGTCGCGGCAGATATAACAGGCCTTCTCAACGCCCTTCCTGAGACGCCTGGTTTCACCTAAATAAACGGTGGACGGATGGCTCCCCAACATCATCGACAGATGATGCGAGCCAGAGTAATTACTCGACAGAACGAATACGATTTTCTTCATTTGAATTTGCAGCCGCTAACGTCTGTTCGCATCCCTGCACACGCCGTGTGCAACTCCAAAACAACATCTGCCGGATAACAGCCCGAGCCTCACATTAAAAGTCACTGCCCACCGTGTAGCACCCGGTGAGATCAAATTCGTCAGCCGTTAATCGGTCGTCTGGCCGACAACCCCGACCCGGCTACTAACTTCTGCACCAACCAATAAAGCATCCCGACTATTTTATTGACCAGATCAAGAAACAGTCAGTGCCGGAACTAACCCGAGGTAACCACCCTGATCAGTTGCCCCGGTGATCGTCGCACAACAAGTACTTTTCGATCCGACGAAGATTAGCGGACCGGGTGTAATCCTGGTTAATCAATCGTTCTCGTCCCGCGCCACCCATCTGCCTTCGTCGCTCGGTGTCATTAGCTAAACCAAGAATTGCCGCGGACCATTGCTCATCATTGCTAACAAGCACGCCGGTTTCGTTGTGCAGGATCATCTGCTGATTAACGCCAACCGCATCGCTTACTACCGGTAAGCCAGCGGCCATATACTGCAGCACTTTCAATCCGCATTTACCCCGAGTCCACGGATTATCAATCATTGGCGCAATGCCAATGTGGGCAGTGGCTAGCGCCTCCGACTCGACCTGTTCACTCCAGTTAATCCGCAGTTGCGGCATTTTCAGGTCCGGCAAATCGAAGTCTGCAACTATTTTCAAACGCAAAGCCGGACACCGCTCCGTCAGCTGATCAAACACCGGGATCAATCTTTCCAGGTATTTGCGGGTGGACGAACTGCCGATCCATACCAGATCAATGACATCATCATCCACCGCTCCCGGGTCAGCGAGCGGGTAGTTGGCTTCGTCAACCACCGTCGGCATGATTTCGGTCTGCTTATTCCAACGGCGGGATTCGTCGGCCAGAAAGTCATTCCCCGCCCAGACCCGATCCGCTGCGCGAACCATGCGGGTAAACCGCCGATATCGAGTCGTTGAAGGTTTGCCGCTACTGGCCAGGAAAATTGCGTCGTCTAAATCGAAAATGAGCCGCTTTGCCGCCAAGCGCAACAATTTCGTCGTTACCGGCCCAAAAGTCTTGCGCAGTACCCAAACCACGTCCGCCTGCCGTGCTGCACCGATCATTTGCCCACGCCCTGCAGCATCACTGCCAACGGCCATAATCTCAACGTGCCAACCAGCGGCCTGGAGCCCGGAAACAAACTGGCCTGCTCGATAGCGCGTGGAACTGCCGTCACTATCTTTGGCAATCACCAACAACCGGGGACTACTTTTTTTCATAAACCGAAAATATTTCATCACCACGCCCACTAACGGCGGCGAGAACCACATAAACCCTCGCGAGCAGGCGTTTAAATCTCCGTTTTCGAGACGGTGACCCCTTATTTTCCCGGTAGTAATCCCAGCTATTAAGGACAATTTTTGGAGAGGTAAAGGTTTTACAGACCACTTCCTGCAGACCAGCCTGCCTGGCTATTTCCCTTAAATTACTCGGGGTAAACAGAATTAGATGGCGCGGCGGATCACAGGCGTACCAGTCAGCACCAAACCAGCGCCGGCCCAGCGCGTTACTATTTGGCGTTCTAATTAACAGGCGACCCCCAGGCTGCAATAAACGATAAATTTCAGCCATAAAACGCTTCGGGTCAGGCAGATGTTCAAGCAAATGACGCGCTGAAATCAGATTGAAGCTTTCTGCGGCGAACTCTGCTTCTTCCAACGTGCCAATGCTGATATCGAGACCGGCAGAAATGCCAGCGTTGGCAGCGGATTCACTGAACTCAACCCCCCTGGCCTGCCACCCTAGAGCCGCCAGCTTCTGGACAAACTTGCCGTTTCCACAGCCGACATCCAGCGCCGGCCCGCCTTGATTGAAAGATATCTCATCACGGTAAAACACGGCACCCGCCAGCCAGCCGACAACGCGCTGAAAGCCGTTATTTACTAGGGCGGTATAGCCGTAGCGACTAGCCAGAACGCCGCGGCGTAGCCATCCAAAAGGTTTAGTAACCGGGGGTTGGTCATGATCAAGGTAACTATCAGGATAAAAACTGGCAATAGTCTGGGTATCTGGCAACGGTGCCTGGTAGAGCGCACCGCAGGGAGCGCACTCCCGATAGGTAAATTCCCCCGGCAATCCCATTAATTGATCGCGACCCATAAAAGCCTCGACACCCTCGCCGTCACAGAGGGGACAGCTCGTGCCTGCTGGCAACTCAGTCGCCATTTCCATCCTTGGTCACCAAAACGTCCTCCATAATCAGGTATTCCAGATCGGAACCGAAGAACATGTTCAGCGCGTCGACCGGTGAGCAGACCATTGGCTCACCACGTCGGTTAAGCGAGGTGTTGAGCAAGACCGGGTTGCCGGTGCGCACTTCCATCTCATCGAGTAGCCGGTAGTAACGCGGGTTGCTATCGGCGGTGACTATCTGAACCCGGGCCGTACC
Organism: uncultured Gammaproteobacteria bacterium; assembly: GCA_913060775.1. Classification (GTDB taxonomy): domain Bacteria; phylum Pseudomonadota; class Gammaproteobacteria; order Immundisolibacterales; family Immundisolibacteraceae; genus QNFC01. The sequence continues at coordinate 16,343 of CAJXVN010000030.1, forward strand.
GTCTTCGTGGACTACTTCCGGAATACGGGTCTTCCACTCTTCCGCAACGTTAAAGGTGAAGGTCATGTAGGGCGAGGGGTGGTCGGTTTGCATAATCTGCTCAGCTACCCGGTCAGAAATTGACGGACAGAATGGCCGCCATCTTTCACGGTATTTTATCTGCGCGTTAATACGGTCGGCCACGCCCGATTCGGTGGGGTTACCCAGAATACTGCGGTTGCCCAGCGCCCGCGGACCGAACTCCATGCGGCCCTGAAACCAGGCTACCGGATTCCCGGCGGCAAGCAGGTCGGCAGCTTTTGCAACCGTGTCTTCCAGTTTAACCCAGGTCGGTTTCTGCGCGTGTTGCTCACAGGCTGCGATACAGGCTTCATTGCTGTAGCTGGGGCCCAGATAAACGTGCTGCTGCGCTTCAATGGACTGGTTTTCGGCAGCGGCAACGAAGGTAGCGGCGCCCACGGCGGTCCCCGCATCACCCGAAGCTGGCTGGACAAACAGCTCATTCACATCGGGCCGCCCAATCAGTTTCTGATTCAGTTTTACGTTCAGCGCTACCCCACCGGCGTAGGCGAGCTTGCCGGTTTCTCGGAGAACATCACCCAGGTAGTAGTCAACCAGTTCTGGCACGACTTCTTCCAGCAGCGCCTGGACCGCCGCCGCGTAATCGATATAAGGGTCATCGATCTCATCGCCGTCGCGTTTCTTTCCGAGCCAGTCAACCAGCCCCTGCCCGAAAAAATAACCCTTGTTGTCGTCTTTATAACGCCGCAGGCCCACCGTATTCACCAGCCGATTATCGACCTTAAAACCACCGGGCCAGCGCTTAATCAGACGAGAAAAATCGAACCGCGATGGGTCACCGTAGGGTGCCATACCCATTACTTTGAACTCACCATCGAGCATCTCAAAACCAAGAAACTCGGTGATAGCCCCGTACATTCCACCAATGGAGTCGGGTTCGTAAAACTCCTTTATTTTGTAAATCTGGCCGTTTTCACCGTAGCCAAAAAAGGTACTGGCGTACTCACCGCGACCATCAACGCCGAGTATGGCCGTCTTCTCTTTAAAACCACTGAGGTGATAAGCGCTACTGGCATGAGCCAGATGGTGCTCAACGGGCATAAGCCGGGTTTTTTGCAGATCAAACCCCAGGTCGGTAAGCATGGCCTGAACCGCGGCGATGTTGCGACGATAGATGCGGTTGCCGTTAAAAATTGCCTGCAGGGCCCGGTCCGGGGCGTACCAGTGACGACGGGCATAGTGCCAGCGTGCCGGAGAAGTCAGGGGGATTTCAGCATAAGGGTAGGCGACGATATCAATCTGATCCGGGCGCAACCCTGCCTCCTGCAGACAGTATTGCGTCGACTGCCGCGGCTGTTTGCCTTTCGCGTGCTTGTCGCGAATCAGACGTTCTTCCTCTACTGCTGCTACTAATTTGCCATCGACCAGCAGCGCTGCTGAGCAGTCATGGCCCACCGCACCGGAAAGTCCGAGTATGTTCATCCGCTTATAAATCCTGTCTGTCCGCCAACCTCGGTCAGCTGGTTTGTTAAATCAAGGTGTAACTGACTGGCAAAGGCTTTCTCATCCACCCAGTTGCGCAACAGTCGTTGGCAATCCTGTTGGGTCGCTTTAGCCAGCGCACTGGCTGACCCTGGCCGCACCAGACTATCCAGATCAAGCAGCTGCACTAACTGGCCGTCGAACGTTAAATTATCTGCCTTTAAATCCCCGTGGCTTAACCCTAGCACTCTTAACTGAGCGACGGTTGCACTCAATGCCTTACTCAATCGATGAGCATTAACTTCCGTACCTGCGTTTCGTCGATACCATTCCAGACACAAGGGGCCAGCCGCATATTCACAGATTAAATAAGCCCGACCCCGCAGGGGTCCAACCCGCCGTTCAACCAGCGCCAGCGGCTGCGGAGTGGCCATTCCCCACATCAGTAATCGATACCCATTTTGCCAGCTACGCTGGGCCCGTGTTGGTCGCAACAGTCGCTGCAAGCGGTGCCGGAGAGACTTGATATTGTACCGTTTGATCACCAGCCATCGCTCTTCCGGGCAAATTTTTGCCAGGGTTGCGCTATTGCCCTTTTTCAATAGCGTGCCACCTTCAATCGCGCCGTCGAGATCGTCCAGTAGTTCGACGAGATCGCGTTTATCCAGCTGATCTCGGCGGATCACCTGCCGCTGACCTCCGCCCTTTCTCACCTCAAATTCGCTGCAGCTACGCAAAGTTTTGCGCATGTATTTCTGCTCTCGCCGGCGCCGACGATGGTCAACCGCTAGCCGAATCTGGTAGTCGGTAAATTCCCCCTGGTAACCAG
>CAJXVN010000031.1 GCA_913060775.1 uncultured Gammaproteobacteria bacterium
GCCGTCGCGCTGATGCATAGCTGGATAAATCCGGTTCACGAACTGCGCGTTGGTGCCCTCGCAGCGCAGGCAGGCTTTACGCAAATCTCCCTGTCCCACCATTGCATGCGGTTAATTAAGCTCGTCAACCGGGCACAAACTACGATGGTGGATGCTTACTTAAGTCCCGTACTACTGCGTTATGTAAACCAGCTGCAACAGGCATTAGGCGCTGTTCCGCTGGAGTTCATGCAGAGCAGCGGTGGCCTGACCGATGTCACCGCGTTTACTGGCAAAGAGGCCGTACTTTCCGGGCCGGCTGGCGGCGTAGTGGCGGTGGCTCAACTGGCAGAGCAGCATCCCCAGCTGATCGGTTTTGACATGGGCGGCACCTCCACCGACGTTTGCCGGTACGGCGGACAATTTGAGTACCGCCACGAAGTCACCACCGCCGGCATTGCCTACCACGCCAACATGTTGCAAATAGAGACGGTGGCCGCTGGCGGCGGCTCCATTCTTGGCTTTGATGGTCAGCGCATGACCGTGGGGCCGGAATCCGCAGGGGCCGACCCCGGCCCGGTCTGTTACGGCCAGGGGGGCCCCCTGACCATTACCGACGCCAACCTGGTGCTCGGCCGATTATTGCAGGTTACCTTTCCCCGGCAATTTGGCCCTGACCATCAGAGCGGTATTGATGCCGACGCGTCCCGGCATGCGCTTAAACTGCGCACCGACGCCATCAACGAGGCCACTGGCAGCACGCTGTCAGTGGAGCAGGTCGCCCTCGGCTACCTGCAAATTGCCAACCAGCAGATGGCCAAACCGATTCGCAGCATTTCCGTTGCCCGTGGCTATGACCTGCGTGACCATGCGCTGGTGAGCTTTGGCGGCGCTGGTGGCCTGCACGCGGGGGAACTGGCGACCATTCTCGGCATCGACACACTGCTGATCCATCCGCTGGCCGGTATTTATTCCGCCTGGGGCATTGCCATCGCCCCGCGCCGACACCAGGGCGAACGTAGCCTGTTACAGCCGTTTAATGAAGAGTCGCTCCGCCAGGTTAATGATCAGTTCGACCAGCTGGCGGCAGAACTGCGCCCGCTGTTCAACCTGGACCAATCCGAGCCAGAACGTACCGACCTGCTCGATCTGCGCCCTCAGGGCAGCGACAGTTACCTGACCCTGGCGCGGGCAGATTACGCTACCTGCTGCACCCGATTCGCCGAGTTGTTTACCCAGCTGTATGGTTACAACGTCGCCACCGACTCACTGGAACTGGTCAATATTCGGGTCGAGATGAGCCAGTCAGCGACTGGGGCACACCGGGGCCAGCTATCCGCTGCCGGACTTCACCAGAACCCCTACCCCTTTGAAATACCCCCAAAAACGCAGGTTTACCTGAACGATCAATGGCAAACCCTGCCCTGCATTGCCCTGCAGGCAGTCACGCCTGACCGACCGTTGCCCACCCCGGCGCTGCTTATCTCCGACCAGTTCACCTTATTAATTGATGACCAGTTCGAAGCTAGTGGCGATGCCAGCCACGGCATTACCCTGACCCGCCGATCACAATCGCCAAGGTCGCAACCGGCCAACCGGTCGCTGGCCGCGAAACTCGACCCAATCACCCTGGAGATATACCACCACCGGTTTATGGGTATCGCCGAGCAGATGGGGGTTACGCTGCAAAAAACCGCCCATTCGGTGAACATGAAAGAACGGCTGGATTTCTCCTGCGCCCTGTTCGATCACGATGGCAATCTGGTGGCTAACGCTCCGCACATTCCAGTACACCTGGGAGCCATGGGTGCCACCATCAAAGCACTCATCGACCAGCACCCCCTGGAACCCGGCGGAGTTTACGCCAGCAATCACCCCGCTTTTGGTGGCTCCCATCTGCCCGATATCACCGTGATCACGCCGGTTGATTTAAAGGGCGATGAGTCCCCTCAGTTTTTTGTTGCCAGCCGCGGCCATCACGCCGACATCGGCGGCACAACTCCCGGTTCCATGGCACCGTTTTCCAGCAGCCTGAGTGAAGAGGGCATCCTGTTCAACGGTTTTCAGCTGGTGAAGAATGGCAAATTTCTCGCCACCGCCATTCGCGAGCATCTCACCGGTGGCCCCTGGCCAGCGCGCAATATTGATGAGCGATTCGCCGACCTGCGCGCCCAGATCGCCGCCAACCAGCTGGGCCAGCGTGAATTACAGCGCCTGGTCGCAGAACAGGGCGCTGACGAGGTCATTCGCTACATGGGGTTTATTCAGGACAACGCCGCCTGGGCCGTTGATCAGGCCCTCAAAAAACTGCTGGGCGAACGCCAGTCCCTGCAACTCCGCCGAAGCGACCAACTCGATAATGGCATCGCCATCGCGGTCACTATCAATCTGGACCATCCTGGCCCGGAACAGGCGCCCCTCACCGCCAAGTTCGACTTCAGCGACTGCGGCCCACCGGACAAAGGCAGTCTCAACGCGCCGGTGGCCGTGGTTCGCGCGGCGGTTATGTACGTGCTGCGCACGCTCATCGACAGCGACATACCGCTCAACGAAGGCTGCCTGCGTAATGTCTCCATTACCCTGCCGGAAAACTCGATAGTAAACCCCGCAGCCGATGCCGCCGTGGTTGGCGGCAATGTGGAGACCAGCCAGCGTATTGTCGATGTACTGCTCGGCGCATTCGGGGTGGCAGCCGCATCTCAGGGCACCATGAACAACCTGATATTTGGCTGGCAGCAGGAGTGCGGCGACGCCCAGTATTACGAAACCCTCGGCGGCGGCAGCGGTGCCACCCGCGACCACGCCGGTGCCAGCGCCGTGCAGGTACACATGACCAATACCCGCATCACCGACCCGGAAGTGCTGGAACAGCGTTTCCCCGGCGTGCGCCTGCGGGAATATTCCATCCGCCGCGGTTCCGGTGGCCATGGCGCTCAACCCGGTGGTGATGGACTGGTAAGAGAATTTGAAATGATTGCACCGGTCACCGCCACCCTGTTAACCGAACGCCGCTTAACCGAGCCCTTCGGTCTGGACGGCGGCGGCAACGGTCAACCTGGCCGCAACCTGCTGGTGCAGGATGGCAATCAGCAACCCTTACCCGGCAGTGGCGTATTTGAGCTCCCTGCCGGGGCGCGACTTCGCATCGAGACCCCCGGGGGGGGCGGAACCGGCGGATAGCACAGGATTAACCCGGCCTCATCCATCGGTTGAATTTACAGAATCCCCTCGCGCTCCAGCAGTAAAGAGAGTGGACGGTTGGGTAGCGGCGCCCCGGGATATTCACCGAAATTAAACCTCACCCCGCCGATCATGTACTGCAATTCCTTTAGCGGGGCCTGAATATGAGACAGTGGCTCATGCCCGCGAGCATCCATCTGCTGTTTCATTTCATCGACATCGTCCACTTTTATCCCCAGCGCGCGAAACCCCTCCTCGGGCGGGTCCTGCTGCGCCAGCCCAATACCCATGGTGCTAAAAGCGAAACGCACATCATGGCCAGCCACTCTCGCCTCGATAGGATCACCAAAATTGATGCCCAGCACTTCTGAAAAGAGCTTCACACTCTCTTCAAGGTTTTTCACATTAATGGTGACCTGATCAATCTGTTCTGCACGCATTTTCCTTCTCCGGATTAATGTTCGAGTTAAAGTATCAGAAGATCGCAAAACAGATAGTCAAACATTCCCAATAGGAATCTGACAGATGAGCAACAAAACCACGATTATTACCTCTGGCGCTGTTCTTGCGATGGCGCTCGGCACTACAGTTCACGCTGGCTGGCAGGATTTTTTAAAAAGCACCGTAGAAGAGTTATCTACCAATGAAGAGGTCTCCCAGGCGGCCCTGTCGCAGCTCAGCAACAACGAAATAACCGAGGGGCTGAAGCAGGCGCTTGCCAACGGAGTCGAGTCGTCGATCAAAGCCCTCGGAAAAAAAGACGGTTTTATGGGTGACGCGCGGGTGAAAATTCCGATGCCGGAATCGCTAACGATGGTGGAGAAAACGGCCCGCGGCATCGGCCAGGGCGACTATGCCGATCAGTTCATCAGCACCATGAACCACGCGGCAGAACAGGCGGTTCCGGAAGCCGCCGAGTTGTTGGGCGATGCAATCCGGCAGATGTCGGTTGACGATGCATCCAACATCATTAAGGGGCCGGACGATGCGGCCACCCAGTATTTTCGAAAGGTTGCCGGCGACAGTCTGGCCGCAAAATTTCAGCCAGTGATTGAAAAAGCCACCAATCAGTTTGGCGTGACTGCCGCCTATAAAAATCTCGTTTCCCAGGCTGCACCCCTGTTGAACAACCCCCTGTTAAGTGGGTACGTGCCTGAAGACGCACTGGATATCGATCAATATGTAACCAACCAGGCGCTGGATGGCCTGTTCACCTATATCGCTCTGGAAGAAAAACGCATTCGTGAGAACCCGGCAGCAAGAACCACCGATTTACTGAAAAAGGTGTTCTCCCGACAGTGACCTGCCGACGCCATCGACCGGCGTTCCGCTGAATTAACCCTCAACAACAGGACTTCCCAATATGCTTCAACTGCGGCTTTTCGCACTTCCGGTACTCTGCGTTTTTCTGGTCACACTCACCGGTTGCCAGACCGCCTATTACGGCACCATGGAAAAGCTCGGCATCCACAAGCGCGATATCCTCGCCGACCGGGTGGAAGAGGCCCGCGATAGTCAGCAGGAGGCGAAAGAACAATTTAAATCGGCACTCGCTGAGTTCAGCGCCCTGACCAATTTCGACGGCGGCGATCTCGAAGTGGTCTATAACCGCCTGAACGATGAATTTGAACAGAGCGAGGAGGCCGCTGAAGCGGTGCATGACCGCATCGCCGCCGTGGAAAACGTGGCCGAAGCACTGTTTGATGAGTGGAAAAGTGAGCTGGATATTTACACCAACAAAAGCTTACGCAACAGCAGTGAACAGAAGCTGCGCACCACCCAACAAAAATACAAACAGCTATTAAGCGCCATGCAGCGCGCCGAAAAGAAAATTGACCCGGTGCTAACCGTGTTTCGCGACCAGGTGCTTTATCTGAAACACAACCTCAATGCCCAGGCGATCAGCTCCCTGAAAAGCGAACTGCGCGGGGTTGAATCCAACGTGTCGGCACTCGTGGCCGCCATGGAACAATCAATTGGCGAGGCAGACGCATTCATCCGGACGCTGGAAAACTAATCCGCTGATGGCAGGGCCAGAAACAACCCCGGCCCGGCTATTTCAGATTGGCGCCATCAATCGCCTTGCGGCGTTCCATCTCGCTCGCCACGGCAGAATGCACACATATTTTGTTCACCGGGTTGAGGAAGGTACTCAGCGATTTGGCCACCACCAGGGCCACCGGTATGCCCAGAATACTGATAAACAGCCCGACAATCTGAAAGATCGCCACCACCGCCAGAATCAACCCAATCGGAAAATAGAGCACCATGACGATGGTCGAATAGCTCTTCCAGACCAGGTTCTGCTCTAAATTCATGTCGGCTTTACTCACCATGGTCTGCCCAAACGGCCAGAATAAAAACTTACCCAGCTCCATCAGGCCAAGGCCGATCGGTGCTGCGACCACGGTCACGGTTAACAACAGCCCAAGGAGCCACACCGTGATCGCGTTTAGAAAACCGAGAAAGGGTATGTGCCATAAAATATTGCCTAATGTACGCATCTGCTTTTCCTTTTAGATTGGCTGCTGACCAACCTTACTCTAATAAACGCCGGAGGATCGATCGATGAAAATAATTGTTCTGGGTGCTGGCGCACTCGGCTCAATACTCGCCGCTGCCCTGACCCGTAGCGGGCAGGATGTGATCCTGCTGGCCCGCGGAGCTCGGGCAGAAATGCTACGCAAACAGGGCATTAGCGTCTCCGGCATCATCGAGGACACGGTTCAGGTCGCCATTGAAACCGACCCGGCTGCCCTGCCCGCCGCCGACCTGCTGATCGTCACCCCGAAAAGCTACGACACCCTGTCCGCCCTGGCTCCGCTGGTCAATTTGCCGGTCGATTGCGTGCTCTCGGTACAGAACGGCGTGCTTAAAAACGAGCAGCTGGCTGACCTGTTTGGCCCCGAACGCACCCTCGGGTGTATTGCCACCATTAGCGGAGAGGTGCTGGCGGACGGCAGCGTGGTCTTCACCCAGAACCAGGCCTTCCATCTGGGTGAACTACCCAGCGGCGTAACTCCACGAATTGAAAAACTGGTGCAGGTATTTAGCGATGCCGGCATTGCGGCCGTTCCCAATCAGGCGATGTTTGACGGCGAATGGTCAAAATTTGTTGCCTGGATGCCACTGATGGCCCTGTCGGTCATTACCCGCCTGGAGACCGGCAAGCTCTGCTCGGACCCCCATAGCGCCCACTTTGCCATCGAAATGATCCGCGAGGCCGCAGCGATTGCCACCGCCGAAGGGGTACAGGTAGACGATAGCGGACCCCTGCCCGCCGCTAAAATCTGCGAGGGTGACGATGCCGCAGCCCTGGCGATACTGCAGCAGATGGGGGCAAAGTTACTAAAAGGCGCACCCAATCACCGCATGTCGGCCCTGCAGGATCTGGAGCGTGGCAAACGGCTGGAAGTCGACGAAACCCTGGGCTACCTGATGCAGCTGGCGCAGAAGCACACCATCGCCGTTCCCGCACTGAAACAGGCCTGGCGACTGGTAAAAGCCATCGATACTTTCAATCACTGAGGTTAGCCTGAATCTATCGGGGGCAGAGGGGAGTGGCACTAAGTTAGGGGTGTTTAGCATTGGTTACAGGGCGCCAGGTCACCGCCAAGCTGGTCGTTTAAAGGCGGAGTTACCGGGTCGAAGAGGCCGTTCGTCCTGAGCCTGTAGTTCGACAGGCTCACTACCGACGGAAGAGCACTGCCCCCACGGCGTCCTTCGACAGGCTCAGGACGAACGGTTTACTAGAGATTGCGAAAAAACCATCCCAGAGTGGGCTCAACTTAGTGCCATTCAGGACAGCAGCTTTTTAACTAACCCACACCGCCTAATCTGCCGCCTCCGCAGCCAGCTCCTGCAGGATAGAGAAATCAAAAACCTGATCCAGCGCGACCGGTGTTTCCAGTCCGAGTAATCTGCGGGAGATGTCGATCCAGCGCTGCTGGGATTCGATGGCGAGTTCACCGGACTCATTTAAATAAGGCAGGGTCGCGTCGAGTGCCTGGTCGATATAACGATCGGGCACAAACTGCTGTTCTACCAGGCTACGCGCCAGCTCCCGGTTCTGTTTCAGGTCAGCCGTACTGCGCAGCAGCGCCCGCAAAAACCGTTTAACCTCATCCCGGTTTTCAGCCAGCATCCAGTCAGTGGTCATGATTCCATAGGCCACCGAATCGCCGCTCAGGTTCAGATCATAGGGCGACACCAGCCCCGCTTCCCGCGCCATCGAAGAGATCGGTGCCATCAGCAGGGCGCCGTCCACCACGCCGTCAACCACCTCCTGTATGCCGGCCGCGTCCAGTTGAACAAAGGGACCTTCCGCAACACTCGCCGGGTCGACACCCTGTTCTAGCAGGGCAGAGTCCAACCGCTCCCGCGGGAATGGCGACGTGCGACCAATGGTTTTGCCTTCCAGGTCTTCCAGCCGTTCAATATTCGGCCGGGTCCAGAGTTCCCAGCCGGTGTTCTGAAACGAAGCGATGAACTTCAACGGCAGGCCTTCAACCGCCCGGATAATGGGCATACCGAGCACGTTGCAATAATCCGCACGGCCATCCACCAGACTGCGCACCACCTTGTCGCCAATCCCGGGATTCATCGGATGCACCGAAAAACCCTCCTGCGCGAACGGCTCCGGATTGGTCAGGATAATATTATTGGTAAATTGCAGATGAGCGGTAGCAAACCAGATAGAGCGCGATTCTGCCATTGAGGACTCCTGTTAGCGCGGACTGCCGGGCGAAAATTCATCCCGGAATTAAGGTTACTTATAGTATTGGCAGCGACTGCACCCCTTCAAACTGGATGTAATTGCCGGTTGAGGTGAACGACCATACTATTTTTTGCCGCCCATGGCTGCCGGACGGCAACGCGCACCAAGGTCACGGGTTAAGAGGATAGAGCATGAAATATTCAACCAGAACCCTGTTACTGTCCGCCTTCCTGTTTCCCGGGGCAGGCCACCTCTATGTAAAAAAATACCTCACCGGCAGCATCCTGATTAGCGTGACCCTCTGGGCAATCTACTACCTGCTGGCCAGTAGCCTTGCGATAGCGCTGAGGGTGAGCGACATGATCCAGCGCGGCGAAGTGGGTGCTGATCTCGCGTCAATCAGCCTGGCTCTGTCGCAGCAGGCCTCCACCGCCAATAGTCGGTTAGTGGATATTGCCACCATTGCATTGGCCGGCTGTTATTTAATCGGCGTGATCGATGGGTATCGGGTAGGTCGCGCCCGCGATAACCGCAGCGACCAGAACGCCAGCGCGGAATAAACTCCAAATGGCCGCATTCGGAACGCTGCCGGGTATTCCCAGCTCCAAAAAACCCCTGGTTGCGTGCTAGCATCCCCCCGATGCTTGTGAGAGGGCTAGATCAAGGGAGAGCAGAACAATGGAAAACGCAACACAGCCGGGTAACGGCACACTGCGGCAAGTCGACGCAGTCGTCATCGGAGCCGGCTTTGCCGGGCTTTACACACTCCATTGCTTACGGGACCGACTCGGCCTGACCACTCAGGTTTACGAGGCCGGCAGCGACGTTGGCGGCACCTGGTACTGGAACCGTTACCCCGGCGCTCGCTGTGATAGCGAAAGCGTCTTCTATATGTTCTCCGACCATCTATCAAAAGATATTCTGCAGGAGTGGAACTGGAGCGAGCGCTACGCTGGCCAGGCGGAGATATTGCGTTATCTGCAGTTCGTCGCCGACAAAATGGACCTGCGCCGGGGTATCCAGTTCAACACCCGGGTGGATTCGGCGATGTTCGATGAGGCGGCGAATCGTTGGCTGGTCACCACCAACGATGGCCAGACCGTATCGGCCCGTTACCTGATTACCGGGGTGGGCTGTCTGTCGAAACCCTTCACCCCCGAGTTCAAGGGCATGGAGACCTTTGCCGGTCAGAGTTGCCACACGGCCGAATGGCCCGACGAGGGCATCGACTTCACTGGTAAACGGGTGGCGGTCGTTGGCACCGGCGCCACCGCCGTGCAGATAGTGCCGGAGATCGCCGGCGAAGTAGAACAGCTCTACGTACTTCAGCGCACCCCCAGCCACGATGTGCCCGGCCGTAATCATCCACTGGATGACGCTTACATTGCCGAGATCAAGGGCCGCTATGGCGAAGTTTGGGACCACACCCGGGACTCGTTCGGCGGTTTTCCCTTTTCACCGGGTGAGGGATCCGCCACCGATGCTACCCCCGACCAGCGCGCACAGATCTATAACGCCGCCTGGCAAAAAGGCGGCCTCGGTGGTTTCGCTTTTGGCACCTTTGGTGACCTGATGGTCAACAAAGAAGCCAACGACACCATTGTCGATTTTATCTGCGAGAAAATTCACGAAACCGTCGAAGATCCTGAGGTCGCCGAAGCCCTCTCCCCCCGTTATCCGTTCTTCACCAAGCGCCCGCCGCTGGAACATGGTTACTACGAGACCTTCAACCAGGACAACGTCACCCTGGTCGATGTGAAAACGGCACCGGTCAAAGAGATTACCCCCACCAGCATCATCACCGAGAACGCCGAATACGAAGTCGACATCATCATCTTCGCCACCGGATTCGACGCCATGACCGGCGCGCTATTTGCCATGGACATTCAGGGACGCGACGGCATTAAACTCCAGCAGAAATGGGCAGAAGGACCGCGCACCTACCTGGGTCTGGCCACCGAAGGCTTCCCCAACATGTTCATGGTCTCCGGGCCGCAAAGCCCGTCAGTGCTCACCAACATGCCGGTCTCCATCGAGCAACACGTCGAGTGGATTAGCCAGTGCATTCAGGCCATGGATGAAAAAGGCGTGGACTGCATCGAACCCTTACCAGCGGCCGAAGAGCAATGGCTGGCCCACCACGCAGAAGTCTCAGACGCGACCCTGATTCCACAAACTGACTCCTGGTGGGTCGGCGCGAACGTGCCGGGTAAAAAGCGTCTGCTCTACCCCTACCCGGGTGGGCTCGATAATTACCGCAAAGTCTGTGACCAGGTAGCAGAAAACGGCTATGACGGCTTTGCCCAGACGACCCATGAGGTGTCAGCAGTGAGTTAGTGCATCGGCGAGCCAGTGGTGGTTATCGGATCACCGCCAGAATCTGATATCTCACTCCGCCTAATGCCTTTTGGGATTTCATTCCCCAATAATCAGAGGGTGCTTAAATGAAGATTTTCACCGAAGCGGCAATCAGACTGCTGGAATTGTTAGGCCGGGCCCTGTGGGGATTTAAGCCAAACCTGATGCGCGCTATCGGTGAACAGCATGGGGCCGCCAAAGCGCTGAGCTGGTTCCTGCTGAACATGCCACGCTACGAAAGAACGGTTAAAGACTGGGGGCCTGTCCGCACCCACCTGATGGTGACGGAAATCTCGGTCCTCAACGGCTGCCCTTACTGCACTTACGGGCACGCTTATGCCCTGCAACTGCTTTATCTTAAACAGACCGGCCAGCTACTACCCGTCGACGAACAGCAGATAGTCACCTGGCACGCCCTGGATGAAGCCGCAGCCATCGATCAATTTAAATCACTGGTTCAGTCAACCGAACTCGCAGAATACCAGCACCGCCTGGACCGAATGCTGTTGCTACGGCAGGGCGCTGAACTTCCAGCGTCTAAAGAGGATCACCGAATTCTTCATCTGCTAGCAATGTTCGGCTTTTTAAATCAATGTGGAATCAACGGTAAAACCACACCCGATCAGGCTCATGACCCGGTTAATAAGGATACGGCCTTAAAGGAAAAATACCGGCAACTGAGAGAGGAAAGTCGAGCCTGAGCAAGCAGGTTTTTAATTCAGAGGAGGACAACCACCGCACTGACGCAGAGCAGTACGCCAGTAACGCGGCCAAACTGGACTCCGTAAGGAACAATTTTTTCCAGCAATACGTAGGCTGCGATCAGCGCCACCCAGATCAGGTTCATAACGCCAACGGTAAACAGAATGGCCATCAGCAACCAGCAGCAACCAATACAGAACAGGCCATGGCGCCAGCCCATGCGCACAATACCGAAGGAGTCATCGCGCCAGAATCCCAGCAGGAAGCCTAACGGAGACTGGCAATGTTTCAGGCAGGCCTGCTTCAATGATGTCCACTGGTAAAGCCCGGTCGCCATCAGCACGGTGGCGGACAGCCACTGCGGGTCAATCGCCATGGCCCCGGAGAGCAGCGCCCCCTCATGCAATCCCCACTGGATAAGGGTTGCGCCCAGACTAAACAGACTCCAGGCACAGATATACCCCACCAGAAAAAACGTAACCGGTTTAACGCGGGTATTACCGTGTTTATCCTGCTGCAGGCGGGCATAAAGCAGAATAGTGGGAGCGGCGGAAGGCACCATCATCGCCACCATCATCACCGCCCACATCACCAAATTAGCGGTGAAATCGGTGAGGGTCCAGGACATCACCATGCCGGCCATGGGTTGGGACATTCCTCCACCCATGCCCTCCATGCCGCCCATGCCCGCCATGGAAGCCGACATCTGAGCCGCCAGGTAAAGCATGTACCACCAGCTCAGGGCAGTGATGGAAATTAGCCCGGCAATAATCGGCACCTGCGGTCGGCTGACCAGGCGATTAAGCATGTTTGAATTCCGCCGCGGGGGGTTTGTCAGGCAGCAGCGTCTTTATCAAACACGTAGTCAGTCGGCTTGCTGGCGCCACTCCAGTCAAACGAATAGAAATGACCGTTGTTGGTTTTGGTCTCGTCGTCCCAGTCGATGCCGCCGACATGGACATGGCTGCCGGTTGCCAGACCCAGCGCCAGTTTCGAGCTCACCGGGTGGCCAACATTATCAATATAGAAAGGCTCGCCGTTCTGGCGTCGCGACAGATACCCCTCAACACCGATCTCAATCATGCCGGGTACCACCACGGAGCGTTTGTTTTCTTCCAGGTGGAACTGGATATCGCCGTAATGAACACCCGTGAAGTCTTTAATCATCGGCTGCAACATCGACAGCGGGCCACCGGCCTGGCCAGTCGTGATCAGCTCCAGCGCCTTACGCTGTTCCGGGTTGGCCTTTTCATCCACGATGACCGCCGTGGTCCAGCCACCTTCACTCATCACCAGCGCGGTTTTTAAAATCAACATGAAACTCAGGCCATTCAAGCTCACATCCCCAAAGTGACCGTCAACAATGTTCAGCGCGATGGCGGCAACACAGTGATCACCAATTTCTGGGGTGGCAGGAATCGACAGGGCCGTCGAATTGGTAAAAATACAGGGACAGAGATAAACACAGCTGCAGTTCTCGGCATACTGGCCGGATAGTTTCCATTCGATATCGCTCATTGTTTCTCACCTCTGTTTGCAGACTTTATCTGTGTAGCAGTATGTAACATTCCGGTACCGCGGGCCAATACCGGACCAACCACTTCGGCCAATTTTCATCGTCAGCCGCTCAACACACCGCAGCCGGCGCGGCTGGTCATTCTGGCAAACTGGCTCGGGGCTACTGCGTCACCCAGGACCTAAGCCACCTGCTCATTCAGCCGGCAAACTTCGATCTCAACCGTGATATGAACCAGTCCGGCAGATTTTGAGAGCCGGCTTTTATACTGATCCGGGGTGACCGGATTGTGCGCAACCAGGGCGACCTGTGCCGAATAAATGCCCGGACCAATCGACCAGACATGCAGGTCCGTCACCCGACTATCGCCATCACCTTCCATTGCCTCCCGAATCGTATGTTGCAGCTTTTCAGGACCCTGCCGATCGAGCAGCACCGAGGCGGTCGTGCCCAGCAGTCCATAAGACCAACGGGCCACCAGCACCGCACCGACAATCCCCATGATCGGGTCCATCCAGACCCAGCCAAAATATTTCGCAGACAGCAGGGCGACGATTGCCAGCACCGACGTGAGCGCATCAGCCATCACGTGCAGATAGGCCGATTTCAGGTTGTGATCATGATGATGCCCGTGATGGTGATCATCGTCGGCATGATGGTCGTGCTCGTGATTATCGACGCCCAGAATGAACACGCTAGCGCCGTTTACCAGCAGCCCGAGCACCGCAACCGTGATCGCCTGGTTAAAAATAATTTCCACCGGATTCATCAGGCGGACCACGCTCTCAAAAACCATGAACAGGGCGAAAATGGCCAGCAACACTGCGCCGGTAAAGCCCCCTAAGGCATTGACCTTACCCGTGCCAAAACTGAAGGTCCGGTTTCGCGCATGACGACGGGCGTAAACATAGGCAAAGGCCGTGATTCCCAACGCAACGGTGTGCGACGCCATGTGCAGGCCATCCGCCAGCAGGGCCATCGACCCGTAATGAATGCCGGCGAAAATTTCCACCACCATCATCAGCCCCGTAATGGCGATCACGACGAACGTGCGGGATTCTCCCGGCCTCCGTTCGTCCTGGGCGAAAGTGTGGTCATGGTGCCACTGGTTCAGGTTATCGCTGTGCATAGTGTTTTTTGAGTTAACGCCTCTTCACCCTTTGTGCTGGGCGTCAGAAGTGTTTTGTATCCAAGGAATAGAGAACGGAGCGCTATTACTTACGGTTTAAAGCAGTCTGCTCCTAACTATTATCTCCCGATCGAGCAAACGAAATAACCGATATCGACATTCTGTGCAACTGCATTTAGGAGCCTAAATGATTACCGCGCCAATAACCCACGATGTGTGATTACAAGACTTCGTATCGCTTAGAGAAGAAGGTCAGACCTAACCAAACATGGGTGCGGTCCACGGTTAAGCCCTTGATCTGCATTCCATTTCAAACAAATCGACCCACTAGTCAAACCAGTTATCGACCTCCAGATTCGACACTCGAGAAAATTCTCGAATATTATTCGTCACCAAGATTCCCGACCGGGCCAGCGCCGTCGCTGCAATCAGCAAATCACAAGTGCCGATGGGTGTCCCCTTCTTGTCCAGCTGCGCTCGAACCAGCGCCGCAAATTTTGCCTCCTCGTTGCCGAATGGCAGCAACTCTACTAATGAGCAAATTTCTTCTAATTGCGCCCGACGTTTTCGGGGGGAACTCGATTTCGCTAATCCGTATTCCAACTCAAATAGCACTACACTGGGAATCGCAATTTCCGTTGGTGAAGTAGCTAACAGTCGGGCTGCGACATTGCCCATGCCCTTAAAAAAATAGATCAGCGTATTCGTGTCGAGTACGTACATTGAGCGTTAACCGTTAAAGCCGTTCCCGATTACCATCGTCACCGCTACCCGCGCGGATTTCCTCAAGCGACGGCAAATCCTGCCACGAACCAGCCAGTTCAGCGACCGAGCGCGGCCATTCGCTAATTACTTTGTCCTGAATCACCCCGGCAATCCATTTGCTCTTCGATAGCTGAGCCGATTTAGCCGCGATCATCATCTTCCGTTCAGTTTCTTCGTCCAGATAAATCGTAACCTGACCCATCAGCATAACCTCAGGCAATTACTTATATGTGTGAATATATGTGTTTTACAGTCAATGTCAATTATTACCTGTTAACGCCCTTGTTTTACAGTGTCGCCAGCAAGGGCCTGCCAGCTAGGTTGATGTCTGAGTTGAGTAGGGCGTTAAGGGTTCAGCCATGCTCTGGATGCGGTAGTTGTATGTTGTGTTTAACGGCTTTGACCCCTTAAATGCTTAAATGTAACGACGTGTTGGGCGCCCCGTTCAATCTACGAGTTCGTCGCAGAAATGCCTCGCCATTAGGAACAACCAAGGAAGCTGACTGCGCTGAAGCAGCGAGACGTTGTATTCCTCACGAACGCCATAGGTCGAAACAATCTCATTGAGGTCGCTTATGGTGTACTCGTAGGCATTGGAATCTGCATTCCCTACATTGACGCAAGCTCTAACTAGCGCCGTAAACACCTCAATAAAGCAGAGTTCGCCGCCTAAATGTTGCCACCAATCCAATCCTATTCGAACCGTGACATCAACGGTTACACCGTTTTTGATAAATTGGCAGGCCCATTGTTGGTCCGGAGAAACGGTTAGAGCTACGCCGGACTTTTCTTTGATGTTTCGGAGGATGTGCCAATCTTTCTTATTTGAAAGTTTTTCGGTCCCATAGAGCACACCATATGTGAAATCAATTCTGGTGCGATTAGATTCTGCGGACCAAATTCTAAAATTCCCCAGGACTGCATCCGCGAAATTTTCACTCATCTCGTCGTTCAAGCACCTCGGCCCACTCTTGAGCGTTACGAGGTGATAGATATCTGGGTCTAAGCGTTTTCCATCCAACGCTGAGTTGGATGTGTGCATTTCGCTAGCAACGCACGCCCACCCGTATTCGGGTAAAACCACTTCTTCAACCATTCTTCCGGCAGATGTCTCCATCGAGGAGAACTGCTTTGCCGGAAGAATGTCTGCCTCAAGCTCACTGACCCTGGAGTAACCACGTTGACGCGCATGAATTAACAGGACGTAGGGGCTAGTGTTGAACTTCTGAAATATTGCATCCTGAGCTGGAAGCGATGAAATATGCGTTTCTATTTTTGCTCGGAAGGCGTTCTCTAAGCGCAGCACTCTTGCTCGGCGCTCCTGGTCGCTGTCAACTTGCTGAAGCTTCCTCAGTAAGGTTTGGCGAGATAATGTTCGCTTCTGTGCGCGGGGTAGACCAGGGTGACCTCGGGGCATGTACTAAACGCTCCTCAATTTTCGCAATGTCTTGAGACCAGCGTATCGAACCTTTTCGTTCCCATCCCCGTTCTCCCAAACGAGCGCTTCGCCTCCTTTGAACCACTGGCGAGTACGCACATGAGATTGTAGATAGACGATGCGAGGTTCAAATGACTTTGCTGTGTCGTCAGGCGCTCCATTCTCAAAAATGTGATCCAGTTCATTGGCTAGAACATCACCAGCAACTTTTCCAAGTCTAGTGGGGACAGCGTTTCCAACCTGCGCATATTGTTTAGACAAAGTCCCGCTGAACTGCCAATCGTCCGGAAATTCCTGAATACGGGCGTACTCTCGAATGGACAATGCGCGTGTCTCTATAGGGTGGCAAAGTGACGTGCTCGCATGGTTTGGCATTGTTACCAACGTCGGGCAAGGAAGGTCTAGCGTCAGTCTCCGCCACCATCCTGACCGCCCACCTTTAGCGAGCCACGCGCGACCCATCGATTCTTTTTGGACATCTTCAGGGAGGCTTCGCCAGTTGGAACCCTCAGGAACCATCGAAAGAAAACCCTTCTTGCGAGGGCTAAAATCCATTATCTGTGGATCGGGGTCATTCAAGCCACTCAATACATCACCCAGCGTTCGCCATGGCTGAAGTGCTGGTCCTTCAAAGAGGCTCTGTTGTGCTTCTGTCTTGTGATTTGGTCCGTGAGTAGGTGCCGGAAATTCAACCAGCTTGCCAAATTTGTTTCCAATAAAAAGCGCGCGCTCACGAAGTTGGGGTGCGCCATAGTTAACGGCATTAACTTCGAAGATATCTAAGTGGTACCCGCAATTAACAGTAGCAAGGTCTTTAGCAAATAAGCGAACAACGGAGCCTGGCATCTCTTCCTCTGACAATGGCACCCCTCCTTTTTCAGGGCGCTCTGCAATTGGGCGATGTTTCAGAGCCGCAGAAAGAAGTCCACGGACATTCTCCATGAGAAAAAATTTCGGCTCGACATAAGAAATGAATCGAAGGAAATCCCATAGGAGAGTGCCTCGCGGGTCTTGCGTCGTTCCGCGCCGCCCGGCAGTGCTGAATGACTGGCATGGTGGACCACCGACTACTACATCAATCGAGGCCGGGTTAATGCCAAGCTCATCCAGGGCTGAGGCTGGGTCAAGCTTAGACAAATCCGCCTCCATGACCCTCAAATCCTTTGGAAGCCTCCCGGCATCACGATTCTGGCGAATCGTTTCACAGAATGCTGGTTCCTTCTCGATGCAAGCTACAGTTCTATATCGGCCGGTTTGTTCGAGCCCAAGATCAAGGCCCATTCCTCCAGAAAAGAGCGACAGGACACGGTATTGTTCAGGTGGTGGCTTAGGCATGCGGGTCATTTTAACCCTGCCTTAGAACACAAGGTGTCCAACGCTTTGCTAGAGGGCACGCCGTTTTTGGCGCGTCCCAGTAAGTGGTAGCGAACAACTTAATTTTTTGGTTAGAAACCATTTCTACGTAAAGCCCTCATTTTTTCAACGGAACGTTCGAAGTTTTCGATAGCTTCTTTGACAATACTCTTTGACTGCGCCCTCACTTCGGGGCTGGGTTCTGAATCCGGGACTTGCGACATCCATTGAATAATTTTTTTCTTCTTAGCCTGCAAGGCCTGAGAATTTTCACATTTTCCCTGTAGAAATAAGTCCCAAGGCTCTTCGCGCGTTTCATCTCCGTTACAACGAGCACAAGAAAGAACATGATTGTGGATATTGTTACTACCACCTACTGATGACGACAGTAAGTGATCAAGGTGGCCGGTTCGAGATTTTCGGTTAATCATTATGCCGCAGTACGCACAACGCGATTCGAAATACCCCCAAAGTCTATCGACTTCTGTTTTCGATGGATGAGGGTCAAAAATTGCGCCAAGACACCTACGCATCTTGTTCTTTGCCATCGAAGGTGTGTCTTTGGGCATGATCTTTTCTCTCCCCTAGCACAAGACTCGGGGGTCCCGTCTTCTAATCCAGCAAAGTCCAAAGAGCTTTTACTACATTTCTAAATCCCCCGGATGCAGACTAAACACCCACCTCACCGCCTTGTCGGTCGACGGTATCGGTGAATTAGCAATCCAGATATCCCCAGTCTTGGGGTCAACTGCGCCAATCCGGACATGCAGGTCTTTGATACCGGTCGGGTACTCGGTAATGCTGTCGCTGGCGATGTCGTATTTAAAGATTCGATCACTATTGACGGTGCCGCTCCAGAGGGCGTTGCGCACCGGATCCCAGATCAGCGCGTAGGGACTGGAGGCCCGGTCAGGCAGGTCGATGCGTTTGATCTCTTTGAGGTTGACCGAATCGTAGGCAAGAATTTGACCGGAGCCGATGAGACTCACGTAGAGGGTACCGTCGGGGTGAACCACCATGCGGTGGGGGCCGGTAGAGCGCTCAAATTCGACGTAATGATCCACTTTGCGGGTTTCGGTGTTAAACCGGCCTAAACCGCCGTTGTTCTGGGCGAACCAGTAATGACCATCGGCGGTGAGTGCACCACCGTAAACGCCAACATGAAAGGGCGACTCATCGGCGGGTAGGGGCAGATCGTAGGCGGGGGTGACTTCGCCGGTTTCGGGATGAAAGCCGATGACCTTGTTGCTGGTAATGAGGGTAAGCCAGGAGTAACCGGCTTTGTCGAAATCAATGACATAACCAGTACCAGGGGACTGGTCGTGGGCGACCGTGCCTTTGGGGAAGCCGTCGTAAATACGCCAGTCACCGGTTTTGGGGGTGAAGCGGATCACGGATTTACCATTGGCTTCGAGCAGGGTCACCCACAGATTGCCGTGGGCATCGGGCACCATGCTGTGGGGTGCCGGGGCGCCGGGGGAGGGCTGTCTCTTATACACATCTCCGAGCCCACGAGACC
>CAJXVN010000032.1 GCA_913060775.1 uncultured Gammaproteobacteria bacterium
TACGAGATGTAGAGAGGTCTCGTGGGCTCGGAGATGTGTATAAGAGACAGTTCATCGACAGCGACTGCCTGATCATCAGCCGTCGCTACCACGGTCTCAGTTTCTACTGAGTCAACCGCCAGCTCCTCATTCTCTACCGGAGTAACTTCTTCGACGACCTCGGGAGTCTCTTCCCGTTTAACAAAAGTACGCTTTTTGCGAACCGTCACCGTCACCTTATCGGATTTTGGCGAACTCATTCGACTGCGATTAGCGGCCCCGCTGCTCTGGCGCAGCTCACTGGTAACATTCCGCCGCAGGGTGACCCTGCGCGGTTTAGCGTCGGCCTCACCCGATTCGACACCATGAGACTTACGCAAAAACATGAGTAGCTGGGTTTTCTGTTCGTTCGTAATCTGCGCGTCAGCGCCGTCCACCTCAACGCCGGCTTCGACAAACTGCTTTAGCAGCTTGTCGACCGAAATATTCACGCTCTTGGCAAAATCTTCAACTGAAACAGTTTTCATTGCGTGCCTGTATTCCTACCCTTTGGGGTTACTCAAACCAGATGGCCCGAGCAGCCATAATTAATTTTCCAGCCAGCTCTTCATCCAGCTCATCAATATCAAGCAGATCGTCAACGGCCTGGTCCGCCAGATCTTCGCGGCTGATTATTCCGTTGGCGGCCAACATTAGCGCTAGCCGTGGCGTCACGCCTTCTACTTCGAGAAGGTCTTCGGCTGGCTCCGCCTTGTCGACACTTTCCTCGAGGGAAATTTCCTGAGTCAGCAAAGCATCCTGAGCACGTCGGCGTAATTCGTCGACCAGCTCTTCATCAAATTCTTCTATTTCAAGCAACTCAGAGATAGGCACAAAGGCGATCTCTTCCAGGTTCGTAAACCCTTCCATTGCCAGTATTTCAGCAACGTCCTGGTCAATATCGAGCTGGGCGACCAACTTGGCCGACATTTCCAGCACTTCTGCTTCCTGTTTCTGTTCTATTTCCTGGACCGACATCATATTCAACGACCAGCCAGTCAGGTCACTTGCGAGTCGGACATTCTGGCCGCCCCGACCAATCGCCAACGACAATTGATCCTCATCAACCGCCACATCCATCGTGTGACTCTCTTCGTCAACGGCAATCGACACGATTTTTGCCGGCGACAGAGCATTGATTACGAACTGGCCGGGAT
The DNA here is from genome assembly GCA_913060775.1 of uncultured Gammaproteobacteria bacterium. Lineage (GTDB taxonomy): Bacteria > Pseudomonadota > Gammaproteobacteria > Immundisolibacterales > Immundisolibacteraceae > QNFC01. Next base: position 1,176 of record CAJXVN010000032.1, read on the forward strand.
TATCGTCCGCAAGCACAATGTCGACGCGCTCGCCGGCCAGTTCATTGGAGACGCTCTGCACCCGCGTACCGTGCATGCCCACGCAGGCACCAATTGGATCGATCCTTGTTTCATGGCTGCGAACCGCAATTTTAGCTCGAACGCCTGGGTCCCTTGCCGCGCCCACTATTTCCACCATTCCCTCACTGACCTCGGGAACCTCGCGGCGAAATAACTCGACCAGTAGCTCTGGAGCCGTACGCACCAACAATAGTTGTGGCCCACGCACTTCTTCACTAATACCGGTCAGAAAGGCCACCGCCCGATCGCCGACACGCATATTTTCCCGGGGAATTAATTTGTCCCGAGTGATCACCCCTTCAGCGCCTCCACCAAGGTCGATCACCACGTTACCGCGATCGACCCGTTTCACCTGGCCTGAAAGCATTTGACCGATCCGAGACTCAAACTGTTTGGCAACTTTCATGCGCTCAGCTTCGCGCACCTTTTGCACAATTACCTGCTTTGCCTGTTGCGAAGCGATACGCCCGAAATCCACTTTCTCAACCTGCTCTTCAAGCAGGTCGCCGACCGCTATATCCGCTTGCTTCTGAACAGCATCGGACAAACGAATCATGGTCGTGCTATCAAACAGAAACTCGCCTTCGCCCGCCGCATTATCACTGTCTTCGTCGGCCACTACCTGCCAAACCTGGTAGGTGTCGTAATCGCCGGTAGCAGTATCGATCTCCACCCGGAACTCGGCATCGTCAACCGCAATTTTCTTCCTCGCCGCAGCCAACGCCAGTTCAATAGCGTTAAAGATAATCGCTGGTTCCAGGCCTTTTTCGGCGGAGACAACGTCTACCACCATGAGGATTTCTTTATTGTCCATTTAATGAACTCCAGCTTCAAAAAATGACGGCACCAGACGTGCACGACGAATCAACGGCAACGGCAGTGTAATTTTTTCACCGTCGACTTCGAGCAACAGATCATCATCGACAATATCGACGATCACCCCGCGAAAATTCTTACTACCCCCCAGTGGCCGCCGCAGCTGTACCCGCGCTTCCTCGCCACGATAACGCAAATAATGTTCAGCCGTCACCAGCGGACGATCAGCCCCGGGAGATGAGACCTCGAGCACGTAATTTCCGGCAACCGGGTCATTTACATCCAGCACTCCGCTGGCGTAGCGGCTCACCGCCTCGCAATCCTCAATACCAATACCGTCTGGCGCATCGACGTAGAGGCGCAGCACTGCGTGACGATGCTGCAAAAGCTCAACGCACACGAGTTCGTAACCGAGTGATTCAACACCCGACTGGAGCAGCTCTTCTATTTTCTGGACCGATGCCACCATTTATTAAATCTACATAAAAAAAAAGGGCCGACGGCCCAATTCACTTTACAAGGAGGATCAGCTTTGCTGACCCCCCAGAATATTTCGATGGCCTAGGCCACCTACTTCAACACCAACCTTTCCAACGGCATTTGGTAGCGGGGGTAGGATTCGAACCTACGACCTTCGGGTTATGAGCCCGACGAGCTACCGGACTGCTCCACCCCGCAGCCGTTGGAAGGAGGCGCATTCTACAAAATAGGACACCTGCGCGCAACAGAACAGAGGCGCTATCGACAAAAAAGATTGGTGGGAGGAATGCGGAGAAGAGTGCTAACTACAGGCCAGTAAAAACCTGATTGCAAATTTCTAAAAGTTTGCCCGGGAAAAGGCCTAACACGAGAACAAAGAGCCCGTTCAATACCAGCACGAATCGTTCGTCCCAGCTGGAGACCAGCGGGCTTGGATCCTCAACACCATCAAAAAAGACGAGCTTAACCACCCGAAGATAATAGAAAGCGCCAATCACTGAAAATAGCACTGCTACCACGGCAATCCAGGCAAAGCCCTGTTCAATGACCGCATCGATTACCGCCAGCTTCGCAAAAAACCCAACCGTGGGAGGGACACCGGCCATTGAAAACATCACCAGCAGCACCACCAGCCCCATCAACGGAGAACGTTGCGCTAATCCCTTAAAATCGACCAGATTTTCGGCTTCAAAACCCAGCCGACTCAACAGCATGATCAGGCCGAACGCGGCCAGTCCGGTAATCGCATAGGTGATCATATAAAACAGCGAAGCAGAATACCCCGCACCGGTGCCAACCAGCACACCCAGCAGGACAAAACCCATGTGGGAAATAGCCGAATAGGCGAGCATCCGCTTAAAGTTAGTCTGGGCAATCGCGATGATATTACCGACCGCCAGTGAGGCGACCGCAAGGAGCATCAGCATAGGCTGCCACTGGTGGATCAGCGGCTGCAGCACATCCGCGAACAGGCGAAGCACTAATGCTATCGCGGCCAGTTTGCTTGCGGTGCCGAGATAATTGGTAACCGCCGTTGGCGATCCCTCGTAGATATCCGGTAACCACATATGAAACGGCGCGGCGCCGAGTTTAAAGGCCGCACCTACCACCACAAAGACTACCCCCAGACCCAGCAGCATCTGATACTGGCCAGCGCTGGTTAATACGGCCTGTATTTCCATTTGCATCGCGGCGGTCTGGATCGTTCCGGTAACGCCATAAAGAATCGAGATTCCATAAAGCAGGACGCCGGACGCCAGCGCACCAAGAATAAAATATTTTATTGCCGCCTCGCTGGAAGCAACGGAGCGCCGATCAAAGCCTACCAGTGCGTAAAGCGACAGCGAGAGGGTTTCGAGCCCCAGATAAAGTGACAACAATGACCCGGCAGACGCAATGATCATCATGCCAAGCAATCCAAACAGACTTAGAGTGAAGAACTCTCCATTTAGCAGCCCCCGTACCGCCAGGTAACCCCGGCCATATAGAAACACTACCGCGACGGCAATCACCATCGCCAGCTTCAATACCAGACTTAAACCGTCACTTTGATGGTGACCAGCAAACACCAGCTGTTCACCCTGGTAGGAATAGACGCTTACCAATGCGGTTAATGCCAGTGCCAGCATGCTGGTCGTGTAGGTCCCGACCCGCTCTTTACCCGGCGCAAAAAGGTCAACCAGCAGGACGACGCTTGCCATGACCAGTAGGGTAATTTCTGGCAGAACCGGGATTAATTCCTGGGTTGAGAATTCCATCACAACTTGCCCTTGCTGACGTGGTCCAGTAATGCTTCGACAGAAGCGTGCATGATTTCAAACAGAGGGTTAGGCAGCACACCGAGACCAAGAACCGCTATCGCCAGCACGCCCAGCACAAACCGCTCTCGGCCATTTAGATCCGTCAGGGCCGCTACCGCGTCATTGGCCACCGCGCCAAAAATAACCCGACGATACATCCACAGGTTATAAGCGGCGCCGAGCACGAGCGAGGTCGCAACGGTCAGTGCCACCCAGAAGCTGTTATCAAACGCCGCCAGAATCACCAGGAACTCACCGATAAAACCGGACGTACCCGGCAATCCAGAGTTAGCCATTACGAAAAACATCATTAACGCAGCAAATACGGGCATGGTGTTAACCACGCCTCCGTAATCGCCAATCTGCCGCGTGTGCATGCGGTCATAGATAACGCCCACACAGAGAAACATGGCGGCCGATATAAAACCGTGGGACACCATCTGCGCCATTCCGCCCTCTAGACCGTGCGCACTGAACAGGAAAATACCTAAGGTGACAAAGCCCATATGAGAAATAGATGAATAGGCGATCAGCTTTTTCATATCTTTCTGCACTAAGGCGACGGCACCCACGTAGACCACGGCGATCAACGACAGGCCTATCATCAGCCCGGCCCATTGCTGGGAAGCATCGGGAACAATCGGCAGGTTAAATCTAAGGAAACCGTAGCCGCCCATTTTCAGCATAATGGCCGCAAGAATAACGGACCCGCCAGTGGGCGCTTCGACATGCGCGTCGGGTAGCCAAGTGTGCACTGGCCACATCGGAATTTTGACCGCGAAGGCAGCGAGGAAGGCAAAGAACAGTAAGGTCTGCACCTCTGCGTCGAGGGCGACCTGATGAAAATCGAGCAGCGAGAAAGAACCGGACTGCCGATAGAGATAAATGAGGGCCACCAGCAGCAGCACCGACCCTAGAAAGGTATAGAGAAAAAACTTGATCGTCGCGTAAACGCGATTTGGCCCACCCCAGATCCCGATGATCAGAAACATGGGGATCAGCATCGCTTCCCAGAACACATAGAACAGCACCGCATCCAGCGCGGCAAACACGCCGATCATCATCCCTTCCATGATCAGCACAGCGCCCAGGTATTCGCTTACCCGGGTAGCAATGTTGGCCCAGGAGGAGACCACAACCAGTACGGAAATAAAGCTCGTCAGGAGTATCAATGGCAGGGACAGGCCATCGATACCCAGGTGATAGGTAACCGAGAAGCGCTCAATCCAGGGGTGTATTTCCTGAAATTGCATCGCAGCCGTGCTGCTGTCAAACCCCTGGTAAAGCGGCAGGGTGATCAGCAGTGTTGCCACCGAAATAACCAGGGACAGTGAACGGCTAAGCTGAAGCCGGTTTTCTCCGCCCGACAACAGCACCAGGGCGCCGCCAATAATGGGTAGCCAGATGGCCAGACTTAACAGGGGGTAAGCATTCATACTGAGAGTCAGACCTTATTGAATCACGAACCAGAGCATGCTCATCAGCACCATCAGGCCGATCATCATGGCAAAAGCGTAATGGTAGAGGTATCCAGTTTGGATATGGCGCAGGACACCCGCGAACGCGCCCACTGCACGGGCTGAACCATTGACCAGCAGTCCGTCAATCAGCGCCACGTCACCGATGCGCCAGAAAAACTGCCCGATGCCCCGCAGGCCGCCGGCGAATACCGTCTGGTTAAAATCATCGAGATAATATTTGTTCAACAACACCCGATGCAGCCACGCCAGCTTGTCGGTAAACAGACCCGGTAGTTCTGGCTTTTGCCGGTACAGCACCCAGGCGGCCGCTAACCCGGCCAGCATCAATAGAAAGGGTATCTGGGTGAAACCGTGCAGCGCGAATTGCAACGCGCCGTGCCAATGGCTTTGTAATCCCTGAAGCACGTCATGTCCCGGCAACACGAAGATAGAATCGCCAAAAAAGTTACCAAATAGCATGGGTTCAATGGCTAGCGCGCCGATAACAACGGATGGCACCGCTAGCGCCATCAACGGGCCAGTAACGACGAGCGGGGTCTCATGCAGATGTTCACGGGTATGGTCATCCATCCGCTCTTTGCCGTGAAACACCAGAAACAACAGACGGAAACTATAGAGTGAGGTAACAAATACGCCAGCCAGCACCGCCAGGTAGGCAAAGTCAGCGCCGGGTAATTCGGAATATTTAACCGCCTCAATGATGGCATCTTTCGAAAAGAACCCGGCCAGGCCCGGGAAGCCAACCAACGCAAGCGTACCGATCAGACAGGTCAGATAAGTAATCGGCATATATTTTCGTAAGCCGCCCATTTTTCGCATGTCCTGCTCATGGTGCATGGCGATAATCACCGAGCCGGCTGCGAGAAATAACAGTGCTTTAAAAAACGCGTGGGTAGTCAGGTGAAAAATACCCGCTGCATAGGCAGACGCCCCCAGCGCAACCGTCATGTAGCCCAGTTGAGAAAGTGTCGAGTAGGCAATCACCCGTTTGATATCGTTCTGGACGATGCCCAGAAACCCCATGAACAGCGCGGTAATCGCTCCAATAATCATCACGAAGCTAAGTGCGGTTTCGGACAGTTCAAACAGTGGCGAGGTGCGAGCCAGCAAAAAGATACCCGCCGTCACCATGGTTGCCGCGTGTATCAGGGCTGAAATCGGAGTCGGGCCTTCCATCGAATCCGGGAGCCAGACATGCAAAGGAAACTGGGCTGATTTCGCCATCGCGCCAATAAATAACAACACACAGGTGACGGTAATCGCAGACCAGGGCTCTCCATTTAGAATTTGGAACGTCGTCTCGCTGTGGGCCGCCGGGTCGGCAAATACGGTCGCAAAATCCAGAGAACCGAACAGGTAGGCGACGGCGGCAATGCCCAGCACCATCCCCATGTCCCCTACTCGGTTAACCAGAAACGCTTTCATGTTGGCAAAAATCGCTGAATCACGGGTATACCAAAAGCCTATCAGCAGATAGGAAACCAGTCCGACGCCTTCCCAGCCAAAAAACAATTGAACAAAATTATTGGCCATTACCAGCATTAACATGGCAAAGGTGAACAGCGAGATGTAACTAAAAAATCGCTGGTAGCCCGGGTCATCTCGCATATAGCCAATGGTGTAGACGTGCACCATCAAGGATACGAAGGTCACCACAACCATCATGGTTGCACTGAGCTGATCGATTAGAAAACCGATCTGCAGAGTCAGGCCGCCACTTTCAAGCCAGGTGTAGAGCGTTTCGTTGTAAACAACTGGCTCCCCCGTAGCGGTGGTGGCGAGCAGGTCCATTAACAGGCGAATTGACAGCAGACAGGAAATGCCAACACCGGCGATAGTCACCGTATGTGCGCCAGCGCGGCCAATAATGCGCCCCCCCATACCGGCCAGTATCGCGCCCACTAAGGGCGCAAAGGCGATAATCGAACAGATGGTTTTAATATCACTCATAAAATCAGCCGTTCAACTCGTGAATATCCTGAACATTGATCGAGCCTCGGTTACGCATCAGCAACACAATAATCGCCAGGCCTATGGACGATTCTGCTGCCGCGACGGTTAGCACAAAAAAGACAAAAATCTGGCCGTGTAAGTCACCGAGAAAATAGGAGAAAGCTAAAAAGTTGGTATTCACCGCTAGTAACATCAGTTCGACGCACATCAGCAATACAATCAGGTTCTTGCGGTTAATAAAAATACCCAGGGCGCTGATCGCAAACAGGATAGCGCTGAGCACAAGAAAATCAGCCAGCGTGACCATCAGTTGTCATCTCCCTTGCTTTCAGCGGATGAATCAGTACTGGCCGGCTCTCGCAGATCAACCACCCGCAACCGGTCCCGCTTGTTCGCGGCCAACTGCTCCGCAGGCGCGATATAACGACTCTGTCGTCGACCTCTCAGGGTCATTGAAATAGCCGCAATAATCCCGACAAGCAGGATGACCGAAGCGATTTCCACCGGATAGATATACTGGCGATAGAGCAGCTGGCCTACCGCCTCAACGTTGTTTACCGCTACCGTTGCAGACTCTGGCGCTACGATCGCGAGTTGGTCAATGCTCAATATGGAGACCATTTCCGCAATGACCACACCCGCTACCAGCAAACCCACTGGCATGTGCCGACCAAACCCTTCGCGTAATCGCCCCTGATCCAGGTCAACGGACATAACCACGAACAGAAACAGCACCATCACCGCACCGACGTAAACCAGCACCAGCACAATGGCGAGGAACTCGGCGTGCAGCATCAACCAGAGCCCTGCCGCGGTAAAAAAAGCGAGCACCAGAAACAGTGCCGCTCGCACTGAATGGCGCACTGTCACCACCATACTCGCAGCAAAGATCAGAATCGCTGCAAATACGTAAAAGAGAATTTTTTCGGTCAACATAAGTTCAATTTAAACCCGTTAAGCGACGCGACTAGCGAAACGCCGAATCCTGTTCCCGGTCCGCAGCGATCTGCGTTTCCAGCGCATCCCCATGATCCAGCAACATCTGTTTGTCATAGTGGAGTCCGTTGCGTTCTTCTGCGTGGTAGTGGATATGCCGTGTCAACACAATCGAATCGACAGGGCAGGCCTCTTCACAAAACCCACAGTAGATACATTTGGATAAATCCACATCGTACTTGGTTGTGCGCCGGGTGCCGTCTTCGCGCTCTTCAGAATCAATGGTAATGGCTAGCGCCGGGCAGACCGCTTCACATAATTTACAGGCGATGCAGCGTTCTTCACCGTTAGGGTAGCGCCGCAAGGCATGCAACCCCCTGAACCGGTTGGACATGGGTGTCTGCTCTTCCGGAAACTGAACCGTTACCTTCGGTCTGAAGAAGTGCTTCAACGTTAGCGCCAGACCCGCTAGCAATTCCAGCAATAACAAGCTGCGTAGATATCTTACGGCCGTGTTCATCCGCTTACCCTCTTATTCATCAGTCGAACCACCAGGGCAATTCTGCAACCACTGCGGCGGCGACCAAAACCAGCCAGACGATGGTTATTGGAATAAACACCTTCCAGCCAAGACGCATGATCTGATCATAGCGATACCGCGGAAAGGTTGCTCTAAACCAGAGATACATAAACCCCATCATCAAAATTTTGGTGAACAGCCAGACGATTCCGGGCACCCAGGAGAACAGGGCTTCAAGACCCGGTATACCTTCAAAGGGTGACAGCCAGCCGCCCAGGAACAGCAGTGATGTCAGGGTGCAAATCAGAATCATATTGGCGTATTCGGCGAGAAAGAAGACCGCAAAAGTCATTCCCGAATATTCAACATGAAAACCAGCGACTATTTCAGACTCACCCTCGGCGACGTCGAACGGCGCCCGATTGGTTTCCGCCACAGCCGAAATAAAATACACCACGAATATTGGTAACAGGGGCAAGACAAACCAGTGAGCTGCGCTCCCCTGCTGAGCCATGACTATGTCGGTGAGATTAATGCTGCCAGCAGCAACAAGCACTGAGATGAGAGCAAAACCCATCGCTATTTCATAGGAAATGATCTGTGCGGCCGACCGCATAGCGCCGAGAAAAGCGTACCGCGAGTTAGAGGCCCAGCCCGCGATAATCACCCCGTAAACGCCCATAGAGGTAATCGCCAGCACATAAAGCAGACCCAGGTTGATATCGGCGACTACCCAGCCCGGCTGAAACGGCACAACTGCCCACGCAGCTAGCGCCGGAGCAATGGTGAGCACTGGCGCCAGGTAAAACAACAGCGGGTTGGCCTTCACCGGCACAACAATTTCTTTAAAGAACAGCTTTACGCCATCGGCAATGGGTTGCAGAAGGCCAAAATACCCAACGCGGTTTGGCCCAATTCGGACCTGCATGCTGCCAATTACCCGTCGCTCCGCGTAAGTGAAATAGGCCACACCGAGCATTAACGGAATAGTAATCGCGATAATCTGGGCAAGAATAACCAGCACCGTCTGTGCTGCCACCGGTAACCACTGCCACATCCCGAGGAATATTTCTATCAAGCTATCCATCACCGTCAGACCTGCGCCAGGGTTACGGGACCCACGAGCGGGCCGAGCAATTCGGTTCCGGGCACGCCAGCCGGAATATAAACACAGTCCTCTGCCACCCGATCATCAACAATTACCGGCAGGGTCACCTCTGTGTCGCCCTGAGTGACGACTAGTTGCTCAGTATTGCCCACCTTATCGAGGGTGCTCTGACTCAGGTAGACCGCCGCGGTCAGACTATCCGCCCTTTGCTGCAGCGGCTGAGAACGACGGGTGATGCTATCCACCGCGTATATCGGTGCATCACCAATGCGGATCAGCTGTTCACTGGGTGAAACCAGATTAGGCGTCGTGGCAATACCGGCAACTGGGGTCTGGTCCTGAGCTGCGAGAAAAGCCGCCGTTAGCTGTTCAAGGTCAGCATAGCCACAATCCTCTATGCCCAGATGGTCAGCCAGTACCCGCAGCACTTTCCAGGCCGGTCGTGACGCCCCCTTTGGCTTCACATTGGCTCGGTAATGCTGACGCATACCCAACAGGTTGACCATGGACCCACTGTGTTCGGTAAAAGGCGCTATCGGTAGCAACACATCCGCATAATCACGCATAGCCGGGGTGACATAAGCATTAAGCACTACGACGGTTTCCGCCTGTTCCAGTGCTTTAATCGAGGCCGCACCATTCCAGCAATCGTATTCAGGCTCAATTCCCAACATCAGGTAGGCAGACAGCGGCTGCTCAAACATACCCCGGGCATCGAGCCCAGCTTTGTTGATCGCACTCTGACCGGGTCCCCGATGGGGAACGGCACCGGCCTGCCAGGCGCCGTGGCTGTTCGCCCCGTAGGATAATTCGATGAGGTCGGTGCCAACCTGTCCAGCAAGCGCCAACGCCAGATCCCGCAGCGCGGAGTATCCATCGCTAACAAAAGCCTGGTTGCCGATCACCACGCAGGGATTGCTCGCACCGCCAATCACGCTCGCAGCCTCGCGATGCTGATCGTTAATGGCCGAGTCCTGCCAACCGTCGATGGCGACACCATCACCACCGGGAAGCAATTTGATCAATGCAGCAAGATCGATGCTCATGCGGTCCGGCGAACCTACGAAGGCATGATCCGGTTTGATGGTCAGATCATAATCCTGCGGATTTATCACCACTAACTTAATACCGTGATCACGCAATGCATTACGCACCCTGACCCACAGCAATGGCTGATCCTTACGCAGATTGCTGCCAACCAGCACCACCACATCACTACTCTGCAGGGTATCAACCGCTTTCGGGTTAATCACTGCGCCGGCACTCAGCGCCCCGGAAAAATCGCCCTGGCGAGTCCGATGATCGATATTGCTGCTGCCCAGGCCACGGATTAGCTGCTGCAGCAGAAAATAGTCTTCGTTGCTCTGGCCCGGTCCGGCTAACGTTCCCACCTTATCTGCGCCATGAGCATCTACTGTGTCCTTTATTTTCGACGCCGCCAGTTCAAGCGCTTCTTCCCAACTCGCTTCCCGCCATTGACCCTGTTCCTTTATCTCGGGGGTCAACATCCGATCGTCGGCATTTAGTCCAGGATAGGAAAATCGATCTCGGTCAGACAGCCAGATTTCATTCACTGCCTCGTTGGTCCGCGGCACCACCCGCTTAACCTCACCCTGAACGCAATGGACTTCGAGATTACTGCCGAGTGAGTCATGAAAAGAGATCGACGGCTGGCGTTGTAATTCCCAGCTACGGGCGGTGAATCGAAAGGGTTTGGACGTCAGAGCACCCACGGGGCAGAGGTCGATCATGTTGCCCGACACTTCGGACTCGATGGCTTTTTCTACGTAGGTTCCGATGCGTAGTTGCTCGCCACGTCCGGTTCCGCCGAGCTCCTGGATACCGCCCACTTCTTCACCAAAACGGACGCAGCGCGTGCAGTGAATACAGCGAGTCATTTCAGTAGCGATCAGCGTACCGAGGTTTTTTCCAGCGACTGTCCGTTTGGCTTCTTTATATCTTGAAGCGACCTGTCCATAGCCGAGGGCCGTATCCTGCAGGTCGCATTCGCCGCCTTCATCACACACCGGGCAATCCAGCGGGTGATTAATCAGCAGAAATTCCATCACCGCTTTTTGCGCGTCCAGCGCCCGTTCAGAGGCTGTCCGCACGACCATGCCATCCATCACCGGCGTCGCGCAGGCCGGCACGGGTTTCGGCATCTTTTCGACATCGACCAGACACATCCGGCAGTTAGCGGCTATCGGCAACTTTTCGTGGTAACAGAAGCGGGGAACCGTAATGCCAGCAGCGTCGGTCACTTCTATCAGGTTCTGACCTTTACGCGCGGTTAACGTCTGACCGTTTACTTCAATTTGCAGGGTATCTTCACTCATCGCTCAACTGTCCCTGCTCAGGCCGCAGCACTGGCAGCGGACGAACCGACCATACTGCGCTTGTGCTCAATAAAATATTCAAATTCGTGTCGATAATGACGCAACATCCCCTGCACCGGCATCGCCGCAGCATCACCGAGAGCGCAGATCGTTTTACCGGCGATATTTCCGGCTACTCTATCCAGCAGATCAATATCTTCCGGCCGACCACCGCCCTGAAAAATCCGGTCAAGTACCCGATATAGCCAACCCGTTCCTTCTCGGCAGGGTGTGCACTGACCACATGACTCGGAGAAATAGAACCTTGAGATTCGGCGCAGCATCTCGACCATGCAGACAGTTTCGTCCATGACCACCACCGCTCCGGAACCTAGCATGGAACCTGCTTTGGCAATCGAGTCGTAGTCCATATTAATGTCATTCATGATCTCGGCAGGCAGGATCGGCGTGGAAGAGCCGCCGGGGATCACCGCTTTTAACTGCCGACCTTTCCAGACCCCACCGGCCAGTGCCAGCAGGTCCTGAAACGAGGTTCCCAATGGAATCTCAAAATTTCCCGGTGATTCAACGTGACCGGAAACGGAAAAGATTTTCATACCACCGGCATTCTCAACGCCCATGGAAGAGAACCACTCCGCACCGTTGCGCAGAATAATGCCGACCGAGGCATAACTTTCAGTGTTATTAATCGTGGTCGGTCGACCATAGAGCCCATAGGCTGCTGGGAACGGAGGCTTAAACCGCGGCTCTCCCTTATTGCCTTCCAGCGATTCCAGTAACGCAGTCTCTTCGCCGCAGATATAGGCACCGGCGCCGATGGCGTTATGGAGGTCGAAATCGATACCCGAGCCCTGAATATTCTTGCCAAGCAAGCCCGCGTCATAAGCCTCTTTCAATGCCTGTTCACAACGCTTGAAGGGTTCGTCTCCAAATTCGCCACGCAGGTAGTTGTAACCAACGGTTGAATCCGTCGTAAAGCCACCAATGGCCATGCCCTCAATCACCGCATGGGGGTTGTAACGCAGAATGTCTCTGTCCTTACAGGTCCCTGGTTCGCTCTCGTCAGAGTTGCAAACCATATAATTCTGGCCACCTTTGCCGCGAGGCATAAAGCTCCATTTCACACCCGTGGGAAACCCGGCACCACCACGCCCTCGTAAACCGGATGCTTTTAGAGTGTCGAGCACTTCGTCGGCGGTTATTTCCCCGGCAATGATTTTCTTCCAGGCCGTGTAACCACCGTGTTTCAGGTAATTCTCCAGCGACCAGGGCTGATCATCGTCACGATTGAAGTAACAGACTTGATTTTGCAGCATCAGTCGAGACTCTCGAGAATTTGGTCGATTTGGTCTGTGCCGTTCACCGGGTCGAGGTGTTCAAAATATTTGTGATTGACCTGCATCATTGGCCCACCGGCGCAACCGGCCAGGCACTCTTCTTCCGGTTTGAGGAAAAACTTACCGTCTTCCGTGCTCTCGCCAACCTTGATACCCAGCTTCTGCTCCAGATAATCGACCAGGTCATCCGCGCCGCGCAACATGCAGGAAATATTCGTGCAGATAGCAATGCAGTTGCGTCCGACCGGCTGGGTCTCGAACATCGAGTAGAAGGTCGCAACCTCGTATACGGCGATAGGCTCCAGCGCCAGATAGCCCGCAACCGCATCCATCAGCTCAACGGTCAAAAAGCCGTTATTTTCGTGCTGAACTACCGTCAGCGCCCCCAGAACCGCAGATTTTTTCTGGTCATCCGGAAATTTACCGAGCCAGTGATCAATTTCCTCGCAAGCATGGGCGGACAACACGCTGGCAGGGTTCTCGAATGCGTTACTGTGACTCATCGATCTATCTCGCCGAAAACCACATCCATGGTGCCGATAATCGCAACCATGTCCGATAACATATGCCCGGTGGTCATTTCATCCATAGCCGCCAGATGGGCAAAGCCAGGCGCCCGAATTTTGAGCCGGTAAGGTTTATTACCACCATCGGACACCAGGTAGACGCCAAACTCCCCTTTTGGGTGCTCAATGGCCGTGTACACCTCTCCGGCGGGCACGCTGTAACCTTCGGTAAACAGTTTGAAATGATGAATCAGGGATTCCATATCATCTTTCATCTCACCGCGGGACGGCGGCGTGACCTTATGGTCGGCAGCAATAACGGGGCCTGGATTAGCGCGTAGCCAGTCAACACACTGGCGAATAATCCGCGTCGATTGGCGCATTTCTTCTACCCGTACCAGGTAGCGATCGTAACAGTCGCCATTGACACCCACCGGGATATCAAAATCGAGCTTGTCATACACTTCGTAGGGCTGCTTACGACGCAGATCCCACTCAACACCTGAGCCTCGCAGCATGGCCCCGGTAAACCCCAGTGCCCGTGCCCGCTCCGGTGAAACCACGCCAATCCCAACGGTGCGCTGCTTCCAGATACGGTTGTCCGTCAACAAGGTCTCGTAATCATCAACGCAGGCCGGGAAGCGTTGAGCAAAATCTTCAATAAAATCGAGCAGGCTACCGCCCCGCGCTCGATTCATCGTATTCACCTGTTTTTCGTTGTGCCATTTTGAGGTTTCGTACTGAGGCATCTGATCCGGCAGGTCACGGTAGACGCCGCCTGGCCGATAGTAGGCCGCATGCATTCGAGCCCCGGATACCGCCTCATAAACGTCCATGAGATCTTCACGTTCACGAAAACAGTATAGAAAAACCGTCATCGCACCGAGATCCAGCGCGTTGGTACCCAACCACATCAGATGGTTCAGCAACCGGGTGATCTCATCAAACATTACCCGGATGTATTGCGCTCTTTCCGGAACTTCAACACCCAGGAGCTTTTCAATCGCCAGCACATAGCCGTGCTCGTTACACATCATTGAGACGTAATCGAGGCGATCCATGTACGGAATGCTGTGATTGAAAGGTTTGCTTTCTGCCAGCTTTTCCGTGCCGCGATGGAGCAAACCAATATGCGGATCGGCTTTTTTGACTACCTCACCATCCATTTCCAGCACCAGGCGCAACACGCCGTGGGCCGCAGGATGCTGCGGGCCGAAATTCATCGTGTAGTTACGAATCTCAGACACGCCTATTCTCCTGCCGACTCATAACGATTGTCCTCGCGGATCACTTTGGGCACCGTGATACGGTTTTCGATATCAACCGGGCGGTAGGCGACGCGCCCCTGTTCAGCGTCGTAAAACACCTCGACGTGACCGATCAACGGAAAATCCTTGCGGAACGGATGACCAATAAAGCCGTAATCAGTGAGGATACGGCGCAAATCCGGATGCCCATTAAAAATGATGCCGAACAGATCAAATGCCTCGCGCTCAAACCAGGTCGCCGAGGACCAGATGCCACAGACCGACTCCAGCATGGGTAAATCCTGCGGAGCCATCACCCGCAGCCGGATTCGCCAGTTATGCTGTAGCGATAGCAGGTGGTAAACCGCGGCGAGCTTCAGCGGACCCGGCTCACCGTCTTCAATACCGTATTCAGCGTAATCAACGCCGGCCACGTCCATCAGCTGGTCAAACCCAAGCGCAGGATCATCCCGCAGCTTAGTGGCGACCTCGATCAGGTTCTCAGGTGCCAGCTCGACCGTTACTTCGTCGACCGGATTCAACACCGCTTCGACAAACATCCCTTCCAGGCTGGACGTAACCAGCTCTAGCAATTGGCTTGATTTGCTATTCATCAAATTTTTTTAAAGGCATCAGCGAGCGATGGTGGTCGTGCGCTTTATCTTTTCCTGTAGCTGAATCAGGCCATAGATCAGCGCCTCGGCGGTAGGCGGGCAACCGGGCACATAGACATCGACCGGGACAATTCGGTCACAGCCGCGGACTACCGAATAGGAATAATGATAGTAACCCCCGCCATTGGCACAGGAACCCATCGAAATCACCCATCGCGGTTCAGCCATCTGGTCATAGACTTTACGTAACGCTGGCGCCATCTTGTTCACCAGCGTACCGGCGACAATCATCAGATCAGACTGACGCGGGCTAGGACGGAAAATAATGCCAAACCGGTCCAGATCATAACGAGCTGAGGCCGACTCCATCATCTCTACCGCACAGCAGGCGAGTCCAAACGACACCGGCCACAGCGAGCCCGTGCGCATGTAATTAATGACTTTATCGGCAGTGGTGGTGACCACCCCTTCCTTGAGAAGCCCTTCTATTCCCATTCCAGCGCTCCCTTGCACCACTCGTAAATGAAACCGACAACCAGTACAGCAAGAAACACCATCATGGTGATAAAACCGACCCAGCCGATACCCTCTTCACCACCAAGCACCGTGGCCCAGGGAAAGAAAAAGGCGATTTCAAGATCGAAGATGATGAACAGTATGGCTACCAGGTAATAACGCACATCGAAACGCATGCGGGTTTCCTCGTAGGCGGGGAATCCGCACTCGTAAGCGTCATTTTTTTCAGCATTGGGTGCATGGGGGGCCACCAGGCGACCCAGCACGATGGGTGCAATGCCGATAGCAGCGCCGACCAGGATAAACAGGCCGATTGGTAAATACTGTTCCAACATTTAAGCGACTCTTCCCCTGAACCTGCGACCTGTCGATAGCCGCTATTTATACCTCATCCCCGGCATCGCCGGGGCCACATTATGGTGCCGATGGCCGGACTCGAACCGGCACGACTTACGTCACTGCCCCCTCAAGACAGCGTGTCTACCAATTCCACCACATCGGCATGAGACCCGACCACATTACTACTCGGGAATCACTGGTAAATCTAAATCCTCAACAACCGCGTCTTCCACCGGCAGCACAACATCCTCAACCACCGGCACACCTACCCGATCCACCACGCTCTGCTGCTCAGCATTCTTTGAGGACATCCACGCCAGCGACAGACTGGTCAAAAAAAACACGATCGCTAACGAGGTGGTCGCCCGGGTAAAAAAGGAACCGGCTCCGCGGCTACCAAATAATGTTTGCGACGCGCCACTACCAAATGCAGCGCCAGCATCCGCGCCCTGTCCCTGCTGAATCAGCACCAGACCGATCAACGCGGCTGCCGCAATAACATGAACTGACAGTATGATCGTTTCCATTTAATCCGCCGCGCGACATATTGCCGCAAAAGTTTCTTCATTAAGGCTGGCACCGCCAATCAGGCCGCCATCCACATCTACCTGTGCAAACAGTGCATCAGCGTTTTCAGGCTTAACGCTGCCACCATACAAAATCCTGCTATCTACCGACTGCCTTACCAGCAGCCGACGAATAAAACCATGCACCTGAGCCACCTGCTCGGGCGTGGCAGTCAATCCGGTTCCAATCGCCCAGACCGGCTCATAAGCCACCACCAGACCACAATCTTCCAGCCCTGCTAACTCTGTCTCTTATACACATCTCCGAGCCCACGAGACCTCTCTACATCTCGT
>CAJXVN010000033.1 GCA_913060775.1 uncultured Gammaproteobacteria bacterium
AGATCTACACTATCCTCTTCGTCGGCAGCGTCAGATGTGTATAAGAGACAGGGGGCACCGGAGTTCTGGCCTGATGCGCTTTACAACCAGGACATTAATTCAATTATCAGTAATTTTAATATCGGTATCGACGAAGTGACCGTCATCGTGGACATGGCCAAAGATGGTTGTGTGAATCATGCGATTATGGAAACGGCAGACCACTTTGTCTGGGAAATGTCGAACGTGCCCGGGGTGCAGGCGATCAAATCGCTTTCCACCATTGTCAAGGTGCGGACGGTGGGCAACAACGAAGGTCACCCGAAGTTTTTTGCCATGCCGCGTGATCAGTATTCCCTTAGCTCCGCGCTACGGAATATGGAGTTGAATCAGAAAGTCTTCAATGACAAGTGTGATGCGATTCCGGTTCGGTTGTTCCTCAGCGATCACAAGGCGGATACCTTGCAGCGGGTGACCGATGCGGTAAAAGCTTTTGAAGCCGAGAACGGTCGAGACGAAGTTCACTTTCTGTTGGCTTCCGGTTCTGCCGGGGTGATGGCCGCGATTAACGAAGCGGTGACCGACGCGGAAATGACCATGCTGATTGCGCTCTTTACCGCAACGGGCATCCTGACCTATCTCACCTTTTTCTCCTTCCGCGGTGCGCTTTGCGTGCTGATACCCCTGGGACTCGTGTCCTATCTTGGTAATGCGGTGATGGTGCTCATGGGCATCGGCCTGAAGGTTTCCACGCTGCCGGTGGTAGCGCTTGGCGTTGGCGTGGGTGTCGATTACGGTATTTATCTGTTCTCCCGGATGCAGTCTGCGCTGAGAGAGGGTAAGGAGCTGAAAGAGGCCTATTACTACGCGCTTACTTCATCGGGTACGGCGGTGGTCTTTACCGCATCAACCATGAGTATTGGTGTGGCAACCTGGTACTTCTCTGAGTTGAAGTTTCAGGCCGATATGGGGCTGTTACTGGCCTACATGTTCTTCGTTAATATGGTGGCGGCTATCTTCGTATTGCCGGCGCTGGCCGCATGGATCGTCAATGTGGACGCGGAACGTGCATCGACTGCAGGGGTGTCCCACTAGCAGCCGGTAAAATCTCGATTTAAGACCGGTCACCCAGTGGGTGGCCGGTCTTTTTTTTGTCTCAGCTACAATGACTGACCATTATTTAATTTGACGATCTCCAGGAGTCTCCATGTCTACCAGCTTGCCATTTATTCCCGTCAATATAGCGGTGCTTACCATTTCGGACAGCCGCACAGAAGAGAATGACACCTCCGGGAAGGTGCTAGTGGAAAGGGCAGAGGCGGCGGGTCATCGTATCGTCGACAAACGAATAGTTGCGGATGATATTTATCAGATTCGCGCGGCCCTCTCGGCCTGGATTGCCGATCATGAGGTGAACGCCATTATCACTACCGGAGGGACAGGGGTCACCGGACGCGATGGCACGCCCGAGGCGGTAAAACCGCTGCTGGACAAGGAAATAGAAGGGTTCGGTGAGTTGTTTAGAATGATTTCGTATGAGGAAATCAAGACGTCGACAGTACAGTCGAGAGCCCTGAGCGGAGTGGCCAACGGTACTTATCTGTTCTGTTTACCCGGATCTTCCGGGGCCTGTCGGACTGGCTGGGACCGATTGATTAATGATCAGTTAGATTCCCGGCATCGACCCTGCAATCTGGTCGAGCTAATGCCCCGTCTGCTGGAAAAATAGGTGCAGTGATTAAATTACTGCTCGGAGATATCACGCAGTTAAGCGTCGATGCCATCGTTAACGCCGCTAACTCCAGCCTGCTAGGTGGCGGGGGAGTGGATGGCGCTATTCATCGAGCGGCGGGACCCAGGCTGTTAGCTGCCTGTGAATTACTCGGCGGTTGTGAGGTGGGTCAGGCGAAGATTACGGCCGGTTTTGATCTGCCAGCCCGTTGGGTGATCCACACAGTCGGACCAGTCTGGCGCGGTGGGGAAAACGGCGAGCCAGAGTTGTTGGCGAGCTGCTATCGGAACAGTTTACAGCTCGCCGCTGAGAACGACTGCCGATCCATAGCCTATCCGGCCATCAGCACCGGCGTTTATGGATATCCAAAGGCACCGGCAGGGCGGATCGCACTGGCCACGTTAAAGCAGGGCCTTGAATCCCTGCCTGGTATGACAGTTACGCTGGTGAGCTTTTGTCAGGCGGACTATCGCCTGCAGGAAGCCTTGCTGGAGAGTGGTTAGTTGGGGCGTGGAGAAGGTCGTCCAACGGTGGCGGTGGGTTGCTTCGTTTTTAATGCGGCGACCGAACTACTGATGATTCAGCGGGGTAAGGAACCGGGTCTTGGTCTCTGGACGATTCCGGGTGGTCGAGTCGAATTTGGTGAATCGCTAGCAACCGCCTGTCAGCGCGAGGTAAAGGAAGAGACGGGAATTGACGTGAAAATCGGCGACATGGTGACCGTGTTTGAACCGGTTTTTGGCGATTACCATTACGTGATCATCGACTATCTGGGGACGCCGGTTCCGGGTACCAGTCTGATCCCCGAAAGTGGCGACGATGCCAGTGATGCGCGTTGGGTTGCCATCGACCAGTTGAGCGAATTGCCGCTGACCAGCAACCTCCTGCCAGTGGTGAATCAGGCGCTGGAGGTCGCCAACCGGGGCGGTGCTGGAAGCAGCGGTGATGGCGACTGTTGATCCTGGCGGGGTCCGCTCAGGCGATGACGGTTTTGCCGGGTTCATGGGCGGTTTCAACCACGAGCCTGGGCACCAGATAACCGGGAAGCTGGCTTCGCATTTCTCTGATAATTTGCTCACCCCGTTGCCGATCCACCTGGAAATGAGCCGTGCCGGTGACCGGGTCCGGTAGGTGCAGGTAATAGGGTAAGGTTCTGGCATCAAACAGAGTCTGGCTCAGCCTAATCAGGGTGTCGCTGGAATCGTTGACCCCAGCCAGCAGGACGGATTGATTTAAAAGTTGCACGCCTGCGGCAGAAAGAGTTTCCAGTGCTTGCCGACTGGATCCATCGAGTTCATCGGGGTGGTTGACGTGAAGCACCAGGACCGTGCGCAGTCGGCTGTCGGTCAGTAGCTCGGTTAGTTCATCGGTAAGCCGTTCCGGGAACAGCGCCGCCGTGCGGCTGTGGAGTCGAAGGGTTCGTAGATGAGGAATGGACTCCAGTCGGGATATCAGGCGACCCAGTCGATTATCCGACAGCGATAGGGGATCGCCACCGCTCAGAATCACCTCGTGAATGTCTGGGTGGTTCTCAATGTATGCCAGTGCTGCCAGCCAGTCATCCTGCTCCCCGCGTTGTTCGGCGTAGGGAAAATGGCGGCGGAAGCAGTAGCGACAGTGAACCGCGCAGGCGGCGGTGGTGATTAGCAACACACGGCCCGAATATTTGTGCAGCAGGCCGGGAGCGACCTGGGCCTGGGCCTCCGCCAGGGGATCCACCTGGTAGCCGGGGTGAGATTGAGACTCCTCCGCTTGCGGTAAAAACTGGCGCAGAACAGGATCGTCCGGCTGATTATGCTCAATTCTGTCTAACAGCCGACGCGGAAATTTGAGGGCGAAAAGCGTTGCTGCCTGCTCGGCACCCGGCAACTGCGCCTTCGGTAGATCGAGTGCTGCAAATAATTCTGCGGGGCTTGAAATGGCGTCGGCGACCAGCGGCTGCCATTTTTTCGGGGTGTCTATCTCGTCTCTTCGCGCTACCATGTGCGGCCATATCGTATCGCCGCAGCCAACTGGCGCGGCAAGTTAGTTTGAGGGAAGGCATGGCATCTTACAGCACCAATGAGTTTCGTAGCGGCTTGAAAGTAATGATTGAGAATGACCCCTGCGAAATTGTCGAAAATGAATTTGTAAAGCCGGGCAAAGGCCAGGCATTCAGTCGGGTGAGACTGCGCAACCTGAAGACGGGCCGCATGTGGGAACGGACCTATAAATCGGGTGAGTCGGTGGAAGCTGCCGATGTGCTCGACACCGACATGGAGTTTCTCTACAGCGATGACGATGCCTGGTGGTTCATGAATCCGGCGACTTATGATCAGGTCAGCGCCGACAGTGCCGCCGTGGGTGACAATGCCGTCTGGCTAAAACCCCAGGATAGCTGCACGGTAACACTCTGGAACGATGTGCCGATTGCGATTTCACCGCCCAATCATGTTGTGCTCAAGGTGGTGGAAACCGATCCTGGCCTCAAGGGCGATACGGCCCAGGGCGGCAGCAAGCCAGCGACACTGGAAACCGGTGCGGTGGTGCGGGTGCCCCTGTTTGTCGAAGAGGGTGACCTGCTTAAAGTTGATACCCGCAAAGGTGAATATATTTCCCGCGCTAAAGAGTGACCAGCGCGGATTTGCTGGATGCGCTACGAGAGTGGGCGACACTGCTCGCCCGATTGCGTCAATTTTTTGATGAGCGTGGCCTGCTGGAGGTGCAGACACCGTTAGCGCGTGCCTATGCGGTGACCGATCCGTATCAGCGCTGTTTTTCGGTAATAGACCCGGCCAATGAGGGGGGGGTTGCCGGGTATCTGCAACCGTCACCGGAATCGGCGATGAAACAGCTGTTAGCGGCGGGTAGTGGCAGTATCTACCAGATATGCAAAGCCTTCAGGGCTGGCGAGTCAGGTGCTAATCACCGCACAGAATTCACCCTGCTGGAATGGTACCGGGTGGGGTATGACCATCGGCAGTTGATGGACGAAGTAGCCGAACTGGTGAACGAGCTGCTGGGTCCGCTACCCGTTGAACGAATCACCTGGCGCGAATCCTTTGTTCGTTATGCCGATATTGATCCGGTGGTCGCGGAGCCGGAAGCGTTAAATGCTCGACTGCCGGATTCAATGAGAATAACAACCCCGGACGCTAGAGAAGAAAGTCAGCGACGTGAGTTGCTTGATCGCCTACTGGTAAGCCGGATTGAACCCAATCTAGGGCAAAATTGCATGACCTTTCTGTATGACTATCCTGCTGGTCAGGCAGCGCTTGCGAGAGTCCGCGCAGAATCCTGGCCAGTGGCCTCACGGTTTGAGCTCTACATCGACGGGTTGGAAATTGCTAACGGCTTCCATGAACTGAAGGACGCGGCAGAACAGCGGCAGCGGTTTGAACACGATAACCGCCAGCGCCAGCGCGAGGGTAATGTCGAAGTTGCGCTCGATGAACCATTACTCAGCTGTCTGAATCGGTTGCCTGACTGTGCCGGAGTCGCCCTGGGGGTTGATCGGTTAATGAAGATTAGCACCGGAGCGGATTCTCTGGTGGCCGGTAGCCCGCCCTAGGCTGAGTGCTGGTTTCCTGCTTTGATGAGGGCATCTATTTGAGCGATATGCGCGTATAATTCTCCGCCAGATTATTGGGTCAGTTGCACTTGCCTGGAGCTAAATAACGGATTCAGGCGGCCGAATCGACAACGCGTAAGTCATTGGTTTTCCAGAACTTCCATGGATGGAGCAGAATTGAGTATCCAGACGTTAATGCTTTTTAGGGCGGTGCGCTGAAATGAGCGTCACCATCGGGGTTCTACGCGAGCAAAAACCAAACGAGACTCGAGTGGCGACCACGCCGGCCGAGGTAAAACGTCTGCATAAACTGGGCGTAACTTTTCTGGTTGAAAAAGAGGCCGGTGCTGCCGCTGGTTACGACGATCAGTCCTACGCAGATGAAGGGGCAAGCCTGGTTGATCGGTCGACGGCGCTGGCTGCAAAAATCATACTGACCGTACAGCCTCCTGAAGCGGCGGACCTGGACCTGATCAAACGTGGTTCGCTGCTGATTGGTTTTCTCAATCCTCTCGGTGATCCTGTGTTGCTGGAACAGCTTGCTCGGCGCGGCGTGGATGGTTGTGCCGTCGAGTTAATTCCCCGCATCTCCCGTGCTCAGTCGATGGATGCACTCTCATCGCAGGCAAACATAGCCGGTTATCGGGCAGTTATTGAGGCGCTCTATCAATACGGCCGCTTTGTCCCACTGATGATGACTTCTGCCGGTACTGCGAAACCGGCACGCATCGTCGTCCTTGGCGTGGGTGTAGCCGGTTTACAGGCGATAGCGACGGCTCGTCGTCTTGGCGGTCAGGTAGAGGCCTTTGATGTGCGCTCGGAAACCCGTGAGCAGGTGACCTCACTGGGTGCAAAGTTTATAGACATCGACCTGGGTGAGCAGGGTGATGGCGAAGGCGGCTATGCCCAGGAACTTTCCGCTGAGGCCAAGCAGCGCCAGCAGGAAGGTCTATCCAAACGGCTGCAACAGGCCGACATCATTATTACGACGGCGCAGATACCCGGTAAGGCCGCGCCGATACTGGTGACGGAAGAGACCGTGAAAGGTATGCGCCCGGGTAGCGTGATTGTCGATATGGCAGCCGCAAACGGCGGTAACTGCCCGCTTAGTGAGGCAGACAAGGTGGTCACCCGTCACGGCGTGACCCTTGTGGGTGATACCAATCTGCCGGCACACCTGGCGAGCGACGCCAGCAGCTTTTATGGCCGAAACCTGACCCATTTGCTGGAATTATTATTACCGGCGGTCGAATCAGGTTCAGTAAAGATAGCGCTTGATCTTGAGGATGAAATCATTGCTGGCTGCCTGGCAGTGCACGAAGGTGAGTTACGTTTTGGACAGGGAGGCTAGGTCGCCGTTATGTCGGTTATTCTGTTTTCGATTTATATTTTTGTGCTGGCCTGCTTTGTGGGCTACCAGGTGGTCTGGGGAGTTACTCCGGCACTGCATACACCGTTAATGTCGCTCACCAATGCGATTTCCGGAATCATCGTTGTGGGCGCCATTCTGGTTGCCGGCGCCGGTGAGGCGGATACGCTGACCAAATTTATCGGGTTTGTTGCGGTAACGCTGGCCTCCATCAACATTTTTGGTGGCTTTATGGTTACCCAGCGCATGCTCGCCATGTTCAAGAAGAAAGAACGATGATGGGCGCGGATATTCTGGCCGTCGCCTACCTGCTGGCGGCGGTGCTCTTCATTCTGGGTCTTAAGGGATTATCAGCACCAAAAACAGCCCGACGTGGCAACTTGCTGGCCATCGTTGGGATGGCGGTGGCGTTGGTGGCGGTGCTCGCCTCTCCGGCGGTCAGTGAATACGGCTGGATTATCGCCGGCGTGGTGATCGGCGGGCTGATTGGTAGTCAGATGGCCAGCCGGGTAGAGATGACCAGCATGCCGCAGCTGGTGGCAGCGTTGCACAGTTTTGTTGGTCTGGCGGCGGTACTGGTAGCACTGGGCACCTTCCTTAATCACCGAGCTATGGGCGGACTGAATCCGGTACTCATGGCAGAGCTGGGTATCGGTAGTTTTATCGGCGCGATTACCTTTACCGGTTCGGTGGTGGCGTTTGCCAAGTTACAGGGCCTGATGGGCTCTGCGCCCCTGCAGTTTCGGGGTCAGCACCTGTTAAACGCGCTGCTGGCGCTGGCCATGATTGGCCTGACTGTTTATTTCTGCATCACCGGTGAGCTCTGGGTCTGGGTAGCCATGACGGTTGTGGCGCTACTGCTGGGCTGGCTGCTGATTACGCCGATCGGCGGTGCTGACATGCCGGTAGTGGTCTCCATGCTTAATTCCTATTCGGGATGGGCGGCTTCTGCCACCGGATTTACCCTGCAAAACGAACTTCTGATCATTACCGGTGCTCTGGTGGGGGCCTCTGGCGCGATTCTTTCCTACATCATGTGTCGGGCGATGAACCGGTCAATTATTAGTGTCATCTTTGGTGGCTTTGGCGGTGATGCGGTTTCGGCCGATGCAGGTCAGGCAGGTGACCAGACGGTGAAATCTGCGGCGCCGGAAGATGCCAGTTTTATGCTGGAAAACGCCGAGAAGGTGATTATCGTGCCGGGTTATGGCATGGCAGTGGCTCAGGCCCAGCATGCGGTGTCTGAACTAACCTCTCTGCTCGAAGAACACGGCGTGACGGTTAAATTTGCTATCCATCCGGTAGCCGGCAGAATGCCGGGGCACATGAACGTGCTATTGGCGGAGGCCGATATCAGCTATGACCGCGTGTTTGAAATGGAGGAGATAAATTCCGAATTTTCGACGGCCGATGTGACCCTGGTGATTGGCGCGAATGACGTGATCAACCCGGCTGCTCGTACCGATAAGGGTAGTCCGATCTACGGGATGCCGATTCTCGACGTCGATAAATCACGACAGATCTACGTCATCAAACGGAGCATGAGCCCCGGGTATGCCGGGGTGGATAACTCCCTGTTTTATCAGGATAACTGCTCGCTGGTGTTTGGGGATGCCAAACATGTTTGTGAGAAAATGCTCCAGGCCTTTGAGTGAGACACCCCAACCGGAGCTGATCCGGTGTGGCTGGGTTGGTGACGACCCGCTGATGATTGCTTATCACGACCGTGAGTGGGGCCAGCCAGTCCACGACGATCAGCAGCTCTTCGAGGCGCTATTACTCGAAGGCGCGCAGGCAGGGCTGAGCTGGCGGACCATTCTCAATAAACGGCAAGGTTATCGCGAAGCCTTTGGGCAGTTTTCGCCAGATTTCATGGCCGGTCTGGGCAAAGTCGATATCGACAGACTGCTGGGCAATCCCGCAATCGTCCGCCATCGCGGAAAAATTGAAGCCTTTATTACCAATGCCCGGGCCTACCTGCAGCTAAGAGAAACAGGCATGACTCTCGATCAGTTCGTCTGGCAATTTACCGAGGGGAAGCCGGTGGTTAATCGCTGGCAGAAACTGGCCGATGTACCCGGTCAAACCCCCGTCTCCACGGCCATGAGCAAAGCGCTCAAGCAGGCCGGCTTTAGATTTGTCGGCCCGACTACCTGTTATGCTTTCATGCAGTCGGCGGGGTTAGTTAATGATCATCTACTCGACTGCCGACACCACCCGGAATTTAATCAATAGGAAAACAGGTTTGATCGACCGTGATTTCGTCTTTCTCGATATCGAATCCACCGGCGGTTCGGTGGGGGAAGACCGCATTACTGAAATTGGCCTGGTGACGGTGGACAGGGGCGAGATTACTCGCGAGTGGTCCAGCCTGATCAACCCGCAAAGGCCGATCCCACCGTTTATCGTCAAATATATTGGTATCGACGATGCGATGGTGGCTGATGCCCCCCGCTTTGCCGATATTGCGGAAGAACTCCAGGAAATGTTGGCCGGGCGCATTCTGGTCGCCCATAACGCCCGCTTTGATTACAGTTTTTTACGCCACGAGTTTGGACTCGCCGGGTTCCATTATCACGCGGATGTGCTTTGCTCGGTCAAGCTCTCCAGGCGGCTTTACCCTCAGTACCAGAAGCATAATCTGGATACCCTCATTGCCCGGCATCGATT
Organism: uncultured Gammaproteobacteria bacterium; assembly: GCA_913060775.1. Classification (GTDB taxonomy): domain Bacteria; phylum Pseudomonadota; class Gammaproteobacteria; order Immundisolibacterales; family Immundisolibacteraceae; genus QNFC01. The sequence goes on from CAJXVN010000033.1 coordinate 9,301, forward strand.
GAACTGTGAAGCCCGTCACCGGGCGTTTGGCGATGCCCGCGTGCTCTGGGATTTTCTGCAGCTAACGGTGGATGAAAAGGGTGAGGCGGCAGTGAGCGAGCAGATAACCAAACTAATCCAGCGGCCACCACAGCCGCCCGGTCTGGCCATTGACGCTTTTGATGATCTGCCTGAAACCGCCGGGGTTTATCTGTTTAGCGATGCAGATGGTCAGGTGCTGTTGATTGGCAAAGGCAAGAACCTCCGGGCTAAAGTCGTTGCGCAGTTGACCCCTGGCTCGGGCAATAGCCGGAGTCGGGAAATACAGGAGCGAATTAGTCGACTCGACTGGGTCGATACCGTGGGTATTATCGGCGCGGAACTGGAAGAGATCAGACTGGTCGCTGAGCATCAGCCCGAATTTAATTCCAACCTGACTACCGCCGATACTGAAACTATCCACCTGATCGATAACGAATCGGGTAGCTGTCGCGTTGAATTTTTACCGGCGGAAAGAGTTAGCGCCGGTAGTGACTGTTACGGTCTTTATCGCAGCCGTGATGATGCGCTTGCTGCCATGCAGGCGGCGGTGGATAAGCAGCCGGTCTGCACTGGCGACCTGGGCGTCGCCGGCCTGCGCTGTCCCGTGCACGCCGAAAGCGGGTGTGATGCTGAGGAACAGGGGGCGTTGCTGGCGACCAGAATACGGCTTGCATTTGCGCGGTTAAAACTTCCGGAATGGCCTTTTAAAAATCCCGTTGTGCTCCGTGAAGAGCAGTCCTGGCCGCAGAAATTCCGGGTACATCTGTTTGATCGCTGGTGTTATCTTGGTTACGCGGAGAGCGAGGTTGAGTTAACCGAATTGCTGGCCAGTGACGCCAGCGTCGAATTCGACCTTACTGTTTATCGACTATTAAAACGATTGCTGGAACAGCCAAAAACCGGGCTGATATTCAAGGAAGTGGGAGCACCAGACAGATGAACGTGCAGCGGTATCAGCTCTATATCAACGGCGAGTGGCTTGACCCGGCCGGCGGGGAATGGCTGGACACGGTCAATCCCTATAACGGCGAAACCTGGGCTGAAATCCCCCGTGGTTCTCACGCCGATGCCGATGCCGCCGTAATCGCGGCAAGAACCGCCTTCCGAGAAGGTCCCTGGGCAACCATGCATCCGCGTGAGCGCGGTGAGCTGTTACGCAAGCTGGGTGACCTGATTGCCGCCAACGCCGAAATGCTGGCCGTTACCGAGGTGCGTGATAACGGTAAATTGATGGCGGAGATGCTCGGCCAGATGAATTATCTGCCGCAGTGGTACTACTATTACGGTGGCCTGGCCGACAAGATCGAAGGGGCGGTGCTCCCCATCGATAAGCCAGAGGTAATGACCTACACCCGTCACGAGCCGTTAGGTGTGGTGGTGGGCATTACGCCGTGGAACTCCCCGCTATTATTGGCAACCTGGAAGCTGGCCCCGGCGCTGGCAGCGGGTAACACTTTTATTTTAAAGCCATCCGAGTTTACCTCTGCGTCTGCGCTGGAACTGATGAAGCTGGTGGACCAGGCGGGATTTCCGCCCGGGGTTATTAATACGGTTACCGGCTTTGGTCACGAAGTGGGTGCCCCCCTGATTGAACATCGTCATGTGGCCAAGGTGGCCTTTACCGGCGGTGAACAGGGCGGCAAGACCATTTACCAGTCGGCGGCTAAACAACTTAAGCCGGTCACCCTGGAGCTCGGGGGCAAGTCGCCCAATATCGTGTTCGACGACGCTAACCTCGACGATGCGGTCAAAGGCGCCGTAGCCGGTATTTTTGCCGCCAGTGGTCAGACCTGCCTGGCCGGTTCCCGGTTACTGGTTCAGCGTTCTATCTACAAGGAATTTCTGGATAAACTGGTGAAGTTTGCCAGTCAGGCCCAGCTGGGTGATCCGACCGATAAGAACACTCAGATAGGGCCGGTCACCACCCCTGGCCAGTACCAGAAGATTATTGACTATATCGAGATTGCTCGGGAGGAGGGCGCGCGCTGCGTGCTCGGTGGTGGGCCTGCACCCGAACACGGCGCCCAGTTTGTTCAGCCGACGATTTTTGCCGATGTCGATAACCAGATGCGCATTGCCCAGGAAGAAGTGTTCGGTCCAGTGCTGTCGGTGATTCCGTTTGAGGATGAGCAGGAGGCAATCGAGATTGCCAACGATATTCTTTATGGTCTGGCCGCCGGGGTCTGGACTGAGAATATTCGCCGGGCGATCAATGTTTCCAACGCGCTCGAAGCAGGCACCGTCTGGGTCAATACTTACCGGGCCGTGAGCGTGATGGCGCCGTTTGGCGGCTATAAACTCAGCGGTCTTGGGCGTGAAAACGGTATCGAGGCGATTAAATCCTACCTGCAGACCAAAACGGTCTGGATCAGTACGGCGGAAGAGACTCCCAATCCGTTTGTGATGCGGTGACGGTTGTCGGATAGCCCGAGGCTAGTAACAGTTGCGCGGAATTAATGGTGTCGCGACTGAAGTCGCTCCTACGGGTTGGCTCGGTGTAGCTCTGATGGTAATGGATGGCTCTATCGGTGAAGAGTCGGTTCAGGGTTTAGTAGGAGCGACTTTAGTCGCGAAGCGTGCTCCTAGGGGTTGGTTCCGTGTCGCGGTGATGGTAATGGATGGATCTATCGGTGAAGAGTCGGTTCAGGGTTTGGTAGGAGCGACTTCAGTCGCGAAGCAGGCTATCCTCTAAATCCATCGGTTTAAATTCAGCCAAAAAAAAGCCCACCGTCCGGTGGGCTTTTTTGTTTACTCCATTTAGCAACGTTTACATCTCGATATCCATACCAAACCCAGTGGCTTCGGGCTGATGGCCGTAGGTGTCACGGACATAGTATTCGCTCTGATAAGTTGACTTACGAGCGCCAAAACCATACTCAAACAACCAGCCTGACGGATTCCCAAAGTAGAAGGAGAACATCTGGTCGTTGGCGTGGGCACCTAACTGGATTGCAACTGGGGTGTTGGTCTGACGAACGATGTCGTGGGTGTTGCCCACATCATTCAGATTGTCGACCTCAATCATCAGGTGGTTAATGCGTTTTTCCATCGGGAAACCAAACGCCAGGCTGTGGTCGCGGCCATTACAGTGCAGGAACATCGGCTGGGCGACACCATCGGGGGCGCCGGGCATGGGTAGTTTGTATTCAACTGTACCGCGCATACCCAGGACTTTGGTGTAGAACTCAATCGCCGCCGGTGGGTTAGGCTGGCGCAGAATCATGTGGCCGATGCCTTCGCCTTCGGTGGTGAATTTACCGTGCATGGGCCGCTCCGGATGAAACGGTGAGTGTGTGTCGATCTGCGGGCCGTGGAAAATTTCAGTGGGATTGTCGCCTGGGTCAACCAGCTTGATCATGTCAAGAACGCGGCGCTCCTGACATTCTGCTGCTGTGGCCTGAGTCCACTCAGTGCCGTGATCGGTGAGCTGTTGTTTCATCTCGTCCAGCTCCTGTGGTCCGGCGACGCGCCAGCCAGAGTAGAGCAGGTCATCTTCGGGGCTCTGGTGCACGGTAATGCGGTGATGGTGGTAGTCCATGCGCAGGTAAAAACGGTCGCCTTCACCTTCATCAAGCACCTGCATGCCGACGACTTCGCCAGCAAATTTTTTCCACGCATTCAGATCGCTGACACCTATACCCAGGTATCCAAGTTCAGTTACTTCTGCCACGGCGAGTTACTCCTTTAGTTTTGAATCGTTAGTTAATTCGGGTGAACGATGTCAGCGGCCTGGCGCTGAGCGTATTGTTCATGGTCAGTTCATGGTCGGTTCATTCCTTGGGCAAACCAGACCGGGCGGCTACCCTACCGATTATTCGTCAACAGCGTCAAGTTCTTTGTTGGTCTTTGCGTCAGGCGACGGGTTTTCCCCTTTTCGACGGCCCCGCCAGCGTTCATGCAGCCATAACCATTGTTCCGGGTGTTGACGAATCATCGCAGAGAATCGGTTGTTAATTTCGGTCAGGATGGCGGTGGTGTCGGCCTCCTTGTCGTCGGTAGGCGTATGCACGATGGCGGGTTCAAAGATTAACCGGTGGCAATTTTCTTCGCGTATAGCGTAGGCAGTAACAATGGGCGCTCCGCTACGTAAATGCATGGTTGCGGCGCCGTGGGCAGTCCAGGCGGGGTGGCCGAGAAAATCGATTAAATAATCGTTGGAGCGCCGGTCGGCTACCATCATCAGAGCGGTGCCACCGGCCAGAATCTCCATAAGATTGCTGAACCCGCCCGGTGGTAACGGAGTATTAATGGCACTCAGGTTGACCTGCTCGAGTTCTGTGGCGAAATGGGCGCGAATAGCGGGTATCGCTGAGGGTCTCATCAAGCCAGCAAAACGGTAGCCGACCTGAGCAAAGCAGCGCCCGAGTATTGCCCAGTTACCGAGATGCGGACAGGCAATGATGACTCCCTTACCCTGGTCATGGGCGGCACGCAGGTGTTCGAGCCCTTCGATGGGGGCCCACTCTTCAAAACGAATGCCGTGCTTTTCGGGTTGCCAGAACATTTCAAAATAAGTGGCGGCAACGCTATCGAAACTGGACCGGGCAATCCGTTTTCGTTCGTCGGCCGATATTTCAGTACCGAATACCAGTTCCAGATTGCGCAGCGCAATGGCTCGGCGCTTGCGTTGCAATATAAAGGTTACACCGCCGAGCAGACGACCGGCTCGATAAAGCGCCCGTTGCGAAGGCAGTGCCCTGCAGACGAAATTAAACAGCCTGAGGAAAAGAACGAGGATGGGGCCAAGTAATTTCATGGTCGATTTATCGGTGTGAGTAGTCAGGAGGGAAGGCTGACTATTCTAGCGCGGATCGTGAAGGGTGTATATCGACGGCGACTGCGGCGGACCAAAAGGAGTGACAGAGTGACGGGTCGGTAACGCTGGATCGCGTGGGCGTGGTTTAAGGGATTTATTCGAATCTTGCTGAAATTTCCTAAAAGCTTCTGACCCGGTGATAATAGCCGGAGCTTGTACCGGAGCAGGTAGCCGCTCGCTAACATTGCAAAGACGCAACAGGGGATAACATGAAACTGGTAACCGCAATAATTAAACCATTCAAACTGGATGAGGTGCGCGAGGCGCTCAGTGAGATTGGTATTCAGGGGATGACTACCACAGAGGTCAAGGGGTTTGGCCGGCAGCGGGGACACACTGAGATATACCGTGGCGCTGAATACGTGGTTGATTTCCTGCCTAAAGCAAAAATTGAGGTGGGCGTTGTCGACGACCGTGTCGATGATGTGGTGGATGCCATCCGCAGTGCTGCGGATAGCGGGAAGATCGGCGATGGCAAAATTTTTGTCACCGCGCTTGAGCAGGTGGTGCGCATTCGTACCGGTGAAACGGGAAATGAGGCTTTATAAGTGGGCGTCGCTAAAATCGGAAGAATAACAACACTTTAACCGAGAACCACGACCGTATTGCTTGACGGTGTCGAATCCGTTTGCTGATTCCCAAAGGGGGGAACGATGTCCATAAGTCTACCTAACGGCCGCTTCTGGCTTTTAATATCTACATTACTGTTGTCGTCCGGTGTGTCAGCTGCACCGGCACTTGATGGGGCGGATACCGCCTGGATTATGAGTTCTACTGCACTGGTGCTGTTTATGACGCTGCCAGGCCTGGCCCTTTTTTACGGTGGCCTGGTACGTTCTCGAAATGTTTTGTCGGTGTTAATGCAGTGTTTCAGTATTGCCTGCATTGCCACGCTTTTCTGGGTAGTGGCCGGTTATAGCCTGGCGTTTTCAGATGGCGGTGACCTTAATCGCTGGATCGGTGGTAGCAGTCAGTTCTTTTTACAGGGTGTGACCCGTGACTCTCTGTCCGGAACCATTCCTGAGTCGGTTTTTCTGATGTTTCAAATGACCTTCGCGGTGATTACACCGGCGTTGATTATCGGCGGTTTTGCCGAACGAATGCGGTTTTCAGCGGTGCTGTTGTTTTCTATTGGCTGGCTAGTACTGGTCTATTCCCCCGTTTGCCACTGGGTGTGGGGCGGAGGCTGGCTGGCCGACATGGGCGTACTCGATTTTGCCGGTGGTACGGTGGTGCATATCACTGCTGGTGTGTCGGCACTGGTCGCTGCTGTGATGATCGGGCGACGTAAAGGTTTCCCGGAGCGGCCGATGCCTCCCCATAACCTCACCATGACCGTGACCGGTGCAGGCATGCTCTGGGTTGGCTGGTTCGGTTTTAACGGGGGTAGTGCGCTGGCGGCCGGCGGTGATGCCGGAATGGCCATTCTGGTCACTCACATCAGTGCAGCAACCGGCGCCTTTACCTGGATCGTGATTGAGTGGTTACGTCATGGTCGACCGAGCGCGCTCGGTGCAGTCACCGGCATGGTTGCGGGGCTGGGAAGTATCACGCCGGCATCGGGTTATGTCGGTGTCGCCGCTGCGTTAACCATTGGTGTGACCGCTGGTGTGCTTTGTTACTGGGTTACTATTTACATTAAGAATGTTCTTCATATTGATGATTCACTGGACGTTTTTTCCGTTCATGGCGTGGGTGGAATTATCGGAACGCTGCTTGCGGGTGTGCTGGTTGCAGCCACTTACGGGGGGGCTGGCCTGGCGGAAGGGGTGACCATAGGTAGTCAGCTAAAAGTACAGGGGATTGCCGTGATAGCGACTATAGTCTGGTCAGCGATTGGTAGTTTTGTCCTGTTAAAACTGGTAAGCATGCTGGTTACGCTGCGGGTCGATGACGAAGCAGAAGTGCAGGGACTGGACCTGACTCAACATGAGGAGACCGGTTACAACCTGTAACCAGATCCATCCACAGGCTCTAAACTTCGACAAGTTTGGAGTCGAATACCTAACCGGGCGACGCTGGTTCCTGTCGGGATCAGGGTCGCCCGGATTTATTTCCGGGTTACTCTGCTCAATACGGGCATGACCCCCATACCTGAAAAAATGGAGAAGGTCTGATGAACGGAGTGTTGCTGAGCAGGGTGGGAATATCGGTGATGGCAGTTATCCTGCTGGTAGCGCTGGTGGTGACCTTTTATGTATCCAGTGAGCCGGAGCCTTTTGCCCCGGCTGAACTGATATCGTCCAGCGATAGCGTGACTGGCAGTGCAACCGTGCTGACGTTGGTCAAAGTGACCGAAACCTTGCTTGATAAGCGCGGAGGTTACGTAACTAACGACGTGTTGCCGCCGTTCATTCTGCTGGACGATATGCCGGCCTGGGAGTTCGGCGTACTCACTCAGGTCCGTGATCTGGCACGCTCTCTGCGTAACGATTTCTCTCGCTCCCAAACCCAGTCCCTGGAACACGCCCTGTTGGCCAGTGCCGATCCACAGCTGAGCATGCCCAATGACTCCTGGGCATTTCCGGCCAGTGAGAGCGAATACCGTAAGGGTATTCGAGCGTTACGCGCGTTTCAGGCACAGCTGGGTGAGCCCGGTCAGACCGATGCGCAGTTTTATGCCCGTGCCGATAATCTGCGTTCCTGGCTGGCACTGGTGCAGAAGCGACTGGGTGGGGTCGCCCAGCAACTTGCGGCCAGTGTGGGCGAGCAGCGCTTTAACACGGATCTAGCCGGTGATGCCGCCGCTGAGCAGTCGACCCGAGCGCCGGCGATGGAAACAGTCGCTACGCCCTGGCTACAGATTGACGACGTTTTTTATGAAGCCCGTGGTTCGGCCTGGGCCCTGTTGCATTTTCTCAAAGCGGTCGAAATCGATTTTGCCAGCGTGCTGGAGAAGAAAAATGCTCGGGTCAGCCTGCAGCAGATCATCCGTGCGCTTGAGGGTAGCCTGCAACCGGTGACGAGTCCGATGGTGCTTAATGGCGACGGTTACGGGCTGATGGCCAATTACTCGTTAACCATGACCTCCTATATCAGCCGCGCAAATGCGGCATTGATCGAGCTGCGCAGTCTGCTTTCCGACGGGTAACCCTTAACCGTTTCAGGTGACTCGGGTGGTAAATCACGATGCAACGGACCTGATCCGGTTGTTTGATGGCCTGTTTGCCAGACGCTATCGCTGCAGACTGGTGCGCGGTGGCGATGAACCACTTTATTTACCGGCACAGGACGCCAGTGGCTATCACCAGTTGCAGCTGTCTCTTATACACATCTCCGAGCCCACGAGACCTCTCTACA